>CALLKY010000069.1 GCA_938083135.1 uncultured Alphaproteobacteria bacterium
ATCTACGACGCGACGGCGAAGATCGACAGAGAGGGCTTTGGCCATGCAGGCTGGCCTCCTTCACCAGCCCTCATGATGAATCACAAAATAACGCCAAACGGAATCCCTAATGATTCAATTGCCGCTCAATCCGCTCTAGACTTCAGTACAGAAGACGTCCTTGATGTGCAGGCGCACAGCTTTGCAAACCATGCCGCGATCCGCGCGCTCATGGCGGATACCGCTGAAGGCCTGCTGATCACGTTGAACAGTGACGGCGACAGCTTGCTCCTGACGGGCGTGCAGGAGGCCAACTTGTCGAACGCGAGCGTCCTGATCTAGCCCGAAACGAAAAAGGGAGGCCCGAAGACCTCCCCTTAACGTCACAGAATTTCAGTCCGTATCACCACATGGCGACCGGATTAATGATCATCTGAACGGTGCCTTTGACCCGGGCTTGGCCAAGAACGAACATGAACTCGTTCACGCCTTCTTTGGCGAGGCGGCCTGTGTTCATGGTTTCCAGAATGTAGATGCCGTTTTCCTTCAACAGCGTGACGTGGCCGTAGAAGACCTTGTCGCCCTTCTTCGGCGGTACAACATCAACGCCCCAGGTATCAGCGCCAACGGCCATCACATTCTGCCGGGCGAGATATACGGCGGCTGCATTGTCGATGCCCGGTTCGCCAGAAACCCAAGCCTTCGGATCGCTTGCCAGCATGCTATCGGTCCAGCCGGTGTGGAACAGCACAATGTCACCTTGGCGGATCTCGACGCCCTGTGCTTTTGCTGCGGCCTTAATGTCATCTGGGCCGAAGCTTTCGCCAGCGTCTAGAACGGTTTTGCCGCGATGCTTGGCCATGTCGATCATGACGCCGCGACCGATCATCGGCGGAATATTATGAACGCCAAGCGCTTTCAGGCCTGAAATATCGGCGAAATCAACGCCCATATTGCAGTTGTAGTACATGTCTTCTTCGCCGAGATGGCCAAGACCATCAATCTGCGGGCCTGTACCCCACCAAAGCTGGGCCACATCATCATTATAAACGATATTCCAGCCAAATTCGGTGCGGAAGCGACCAGATTGCTGGCCGGGCTGTACAATCTGCAGCATCATTCCGCGCGGCGGGAAGGAAGGCATGTTCGGGTCAACAACAATGCCGAGCGGATGGCTCTCCCCCTTCTTGACGAGCTTCGTTGCCATCAGCACCTGTTCAGGCGTGACGTAGTTGGCGGCACCAATCTGGTCGTCCTTACCCCATTTGGACGGCTTGCACTCTACCGCTTGGGCGGCGGTGCCAATGCCAATAACCGCTGTCATGACAGCGGCGGCCAATGTAAATCGTTTCATAGAAGTCTCCTCCCAGAGAGTTGGTTTTGCCGGGATTTGCTCTTCCATTTTGCCCCCAGCATCAAAAGCTTCGCCGAAATTCCGCGCGCGGACAAGTTTCCGCGCACGCTGGAATGCATTAAGACAGAGTTCGGCAGGCATTTTTGCGAGGGAATTGGGCTGATGAAGGTAGGGATTGTGGGCGCTGGCGGGCGCATGGGGCGATTGCTGGTTCAATTGGCACATGAGGCTGAGGGCATGACCGTTGCCGCGGCGTCTGAACTGCCGGATTCCCCCTTGCTGCACCGCGATGCCGGCGACCTGGCCGGCATTGGCCCAATCGGTGTGGTGGTTGGCGATTCGGCGGAAGCTGTATGTGAAGCAGCAGACATCGTGATCGAGTTTTCCGTACCCCAAGCGACGGCGGACCATGCAGCCCTCGCGGCCAAGCATGGTGCATCCTATGTAACCGGTACGACGGGCCTCGACCCCGCCCAGGAAGCGGCATTGGCCGAAGCAGGTAAAACCGTACCGATCCTCTATGCGCCGAATATGAGTGTCGCGGTCAATCTGTTTATGAGCCTGGTGCAGCAGGTCGCTGGCGTGCTTGGGCCGGACTACGACATCGAAATTATGGAAATGCATCACAAGTATAAGATTGATGCGCCTTCAGGCACTGCTGTTGGCCTTGGTAAGGCGGCGGCGAAGGGCAGAGGGGTTGATCTGGATGATGTGGCGATCTGGTCCCGCGAAGGTGAAACCGGCGTGCGCCCAGACGGCGCTATTGGTTTTGCGACCCTGCGTGGCGCCGATGTGGTCGGTGAGCACACTGTGATGTTCGCCAGCGCAGGGGAGCGGATGGATTTCACCCATCGCTGCACGGACCGTAGCCTGTTCGCACGAGGGGCCATTCGAGGTGCCCAGTGGATATCCGATAAACCGCCTGGGCTTTATGCCATGGCGGATGTGCTTGGTATTGAAGGCACTTAACCCAACCCAATGAAACGCATATATCGCGCATCTTACCGTGCCGCATTTGCGGATCGCGGCTTGCTTCCGTCATTTTGGGCGGATGGTCAGCTCTGCGTGGGCGTTGGCCGGAGACCACGATGGGCGCGGAAAAGCTCAGCCTCAATCGTTGGCGATATGAAGTTGGCACCTTTGGAAACACCGTCAGCCGCGACGGCCTCCGGGGCTAGCGGCATTGGGTTTGCTGCTTGGGCAGCAATCACGGCGGCTTGCATGATCATGCTTCTGTCGACGGGCCTCCGCTCCACCATGGGGCTATTCGCGGAGCCGACGAGCACATCGCTTGCCATCAGCATCGGCGCATTCTCATTCGCTGTCGCTTTGCATCAATTGCTCTGGGGCCTGCTCCAGCCGTTTGCGGGCGTCATTGCAGACAAGATGGGACCGATCCCGGCCTTGTTGTTAGGTGCGGCGGCCTATGGCGCTGGATTCGCCATCATGGCGCTGGCGGAAGGCGGTGGGATGCTCATCCTGGGTGCTGGCGTTGCCATTGGCCTCGGTCTCGCCTGCACCAGTTTCGGTGTAATGGCGGGCGCGGTCGCGCGCCTTGTGCCACCAAAAGATCGGTCAACGATGTTCGGCATCATCGCGGCTGCAGGCGCTATGGGCCAGGCGACGGTTGTTCCGGGCGCACAGCAGGCGCTGGAATTCTTTGATTGGCGCACGGTCACATGGGTGCTGGCGGCAGTTGCCTGCGCCATCGGACTGCTGGCCTTGGCATTCCGGGGCCAAGGCGGCAGCGCTGGCACGGCGTCCAATGAGCCAGATATTGGCGTGCGCGCAGCCATTGCAGAGGCGATGCGGCATCCAGGATATCTGATGCTAATGGCGGGGTTCTTCGTCTGCGGCTTCCAGTTGATGTTTATCGTCAACCACCTGCCAAACTTCCTCGCACTCTGCGGCCTGCCGTCTTCCGCTGCCGGATCGGCCATTGCGCTTATCGGCGTCTGTAATGCTATCGGCTGCTACAGTTTTGGTCGGCTAGGTGCTGTCTACAGTCGGCGAAGGCTATTGGCGTTGATTTATATTGTCCGCGCTGTCGCCATTGCGATTTATATGTCCATGCCGATCACGGTAACGTCCACGCTGATTTTTGCGGCCGTTATGGGCTTCTTCTGGCTGGGTACTGCACCGCTCACATCTGGCCTCGTTACGCACATGCTGGGTGCCCGCTATCTTTCCAGCATTTACGGGCCGGTGTTCCTGAGCCACCAGCTTGGCGCCTTCCTTGGCGTATGGCTTGGCGGCGTCGTGTTTGACCTGACAGGCGGCTACGACAATATGTGGTTAGCGGCGGGCGTTATCGGCCTGATCGCAGCTGCGTGGCACATGTTCCTGCCAGATCGGCGGGTCACACGCTTGCAGTTTGTCTGATCTAGGCCTATTCCTCCGCCCAATCTTCAAATTTCTGCCGAAGGACGCCCGCTGCCATGAGCGCTGATATCACGCCTGAACTTCTCGCTGCTCTGACTGAGCTGGACACGCCAACCGTATGCAACGCGCTGGAAGAAATTGACCAGCGTTCCCGCGATGGCGGCTTTACGACAGAGCCTCTGGTCTGCCCATTTCCGCACCTCAAATCCATTGTGGGTGTTGCGAAAACGGGTCTCATCCGCTCCGTTAATCCGGGCATGCTGCAGGGCGATGCGGCCGCGAAAAAGCGTGTCGATTATTATGAATATGTCAGCCAGGGCGATACGCCGAAGATCAGCATTCTGCAGGATCTGGACGGTGCCCGCGCAGGTACTGGCGCTTTCTGGGGCGAAGTGAATTCCAATATCCACAAAGCGCTTGGCTGCCTTGGTGTCGTCACCGATGGCTGCATCCGGGATATTCCAGATTGGGCGGAAGGCTTCCAGGCTATCGCCGGATCAATCAAGCCCAGTCATGCCCATGTTCACATGGTCGAATTCGGCGTGCAGGCGAACATCGCTGGCATGATCGTCAACGATGGTGATCTGGTGCATGCGGACCAGCACGGCGCTGTCGTGGTGCCGATGAAGTTCGCCCATGAAGTCGTGGCCGCTGCTGGCCGCGTCGCCGACAAAGAAAAAGTCATCCTCGACATCTGCATGGGCGATGGTTTCACCTGGGCAAAGCTCAAAGCCGCCATGGTCGGCCCCAAAGATATCCACTAGGTCGTATCAAAATGTCCCTGCTTCCGGAAAATCGGGTGTCTCGCCAGCGGTTCGTGCTGGGCGTGATTGCGATGGTCGTGCTGATCGCGGCCTCCAATGTGTTGGTCCAGCATCCAATCAATGATTGGTTGACCTGGGGCGCGCTCACATATCCAGTCACGTTCTTGGTGACGGATCTGCTGAACCGGACGGAGGGGCCAAAAGCCGCTAATCGCGTGATCTATGTGGGCTTCGCCGTTGCTGTTGTCGCCTCAATCGCGCTTGCGACGCCAAGGATAGCGATTGCATCCGGCACGGCGTTCCTCATGGCGCAATTGCTGGATGTGCGCGTGTTCGACCGCCTTCGTGCGGGCAGCTGGTGGAAAGCGCCGTTGGTCTCCTCCACCATCGCGTCTGGGGTGGATACGGTGCTGTTCTTCTCCATCGCCTTTTATGGAACGCAGGTTCCCTGGCAGACGCTGCTGGTGGGTGATTTCCTGGTGAAGTTAGCGATAGCGTTTATCCTGCTTGGCCCATTCCGTATTATGGCGCGGCAAGCGATTACTGCCGCCGGGACCGCTCGATAAGATCCTCCACATCAGGCGGTAATTGCGGCGGGGCCAGATTTTCTTGAATGATCTGGCGGATCGGCCCTTCGACCTTGATGTTGAACTCGAACGGTAGGCCGCCGTAAAGCTCAACGCTCTTGCCGGAAATCTTAATGTCGAGCCGCAAATCCTCCGCCTCAATTTCATTGATGCGGATGGAGATTTCGTCATAGGCGAAGTTGGATAAGGCTTTCACGGCAAGCCCCGTGCCTTCGTTTGCATCTTCCAGTGCTTTGTCGAGCGCGCGCGGTTTGTATTTCAGCACGCCGCCCTTAGCCCCTGTCCGCAGCAGGCCGTCATGCACGGTCAATTCGCCATTGCGGTAGCTGATCGGTATCACGCCTTCCAGCGTGCCAGTAGCACTCAACTCGCCGAACTCTGCGAACGCTAAAATGCTGGCAAGGTCGATATCAGTGACTTTCAGCACCGCTTCGAATTCTTGCGCTGTCGGATCAATCGAAAGCTTCTGGCTGGAAATGAGGCCGCCAAACAGCTCAAATCGTTCGATATCCACATCCACTTGCTTCGGCGATTTTACATCAAGCAGAAGAATGCCGTGCGTCAATGGTACGCCCACATCCAGGCGCCCAATGCGAATACGCTGCGGCCCAGTCGTTCGCGGCGGAAACAGGCTTGAGAACTCGATCTTAGCCTCTGCCTGCTCCACTGTGGCTTCGCCTGTGCGGAGTTTATCAATGGAGAGTGTCGCCGCACCCGTATGGTGCCGCATACCTTCTGGCCCCCATGCGACGCGCGCGGAGGAGGATACTTGGCCGATGGTTTCAAGCAGCAAACGATAGAGTGGTGGTGCGAAATCCTGGGGCTGCACAACGCCGGGCGCGAAGACGACGGGGCCGAGCTGAAAGCGCGCATCGCCAGCGCCGGTCCCCAGATGATGGGATCCTTCAATCGCCAATGTCGCTTTCTCTGCTGCAGCTTTAAGCGCGCCGGAGAATTTGATCACTTCCCCGTGCCCTTTCAGTCCAACCTTTAGGGAAAGTGGTGCGAAGGCTGGTTCGGCACCTGTGTGCCGGATGCGGCCTACAGTCAGGCTGCCATTCTGGGGGGCCGATGCACCAAGCCGGACCCTGGCGTCCACGTTCTCAACAGCTAGGTCATAGGCAGGTAGAACACCTGAAGCATCCAAAAGCGCCATATCAACGCCAGCCGGGCTTATCGCGGCAGACGCACTGCCAAGCGCCAGGGTGAATGGCGTGTTCGTATCCTCTGAATTTAGCAACGCGCGTGTTTTAAACCCGGCAAAGCTCAGGCTTAGATCGAGCCGGTTTTTGATCCTGTCATAGATAATCCGCCGTTGCCTGGCCTTAGTGAGTGTCAGGCGCACCGGGTGCAGGAATGTCAGCAAGGGGCCGGAGAAGCCCCGCACCTGAATGCGCCCGCCGGGCCTAGGGGCAATGGTTGCGCGCTCTGGCGTTAGGTTAAGCGGTCCTGAAACGTCAATGTCGGCGCTCTTAACTGCATAGCCGCCAACTTTGCCGCGCGCCTTGAGGGATAGCTTGGCGTCGGCGGAGAGTGTTTCGCCGGACCCTTTGACGTCCCGCAGTTCCACCCGCCCACTAACGACGGCTGGCCCAAACGCACCATCAACGAGGCGGAGCGTCATCTCCTGGCTGTCGAGTTCCTGCACCCGTCCAGCCGCGGTCAGCAACATCGCTGCGTCGCCTTCCAGAAAAAGCGCGATTTTGGGGTTGGAAAGACCCAGGCCAAGCTTGCCCGTGGCAGCAAACCCACCCGTGGGATCTTGGGATACGGTAATCGCTGTCCCGTTGAGCCCTGGGCCGCCCATGCGCAGAAACGCGGGATCGCGAAAGGCGCGGCGGATATCCGGCGGCAGGCCCGCCAAGATATCTGGCGATAACTGCACGCCGCTGACGATCAGGCCAGGTGAGGTCAATGTCGCACCGGTTCCTGCAAGGGCTAAGTCGATTTGCCCGCGCGCACCGCCATCTTGGATGAGGTCTCCGTAACTCAGCTTCGGGATAGCAAATTTGATTTCCGCACGCCCGCCACTCTCGCTGATCACCTGGTTTAGGGCGGCACCGGTCATCAGCGGGGTGATGGGCACATTCATGTCCATGTTGAATAGAGCCTGCCCCTCGGCCTTTAAGTCTGGCAGGAACATGGCTGCGAGGGCGGCATTGATATCGCCTTTGGCACCCATGGCGACGAAACGGCGGTCCTGGGCCATATCTGCTGTCAGGCCAATAAAGCCAAAACTGCCAACGCCATCGACGCTTAAACTGACCGCGCCATGGCTGAACTCACCCGCAATAGTGACGATATCCGCCTCTACTGCTCGGGCTTCCACGCCGGAGAGTTGCACATCTGCCTGGATGCTCGGCGGACGGCCCGGCCGAAGTTTTGTGATGATGCGCCCGCGAATATCCTGAACCGCAGTCGATCCATCGGCGGTGGCGTCTGTGTTCGTGATGATCGACACCGTATCGCTGACGCCAGCCGGGGTCATTGTGTGATCGAGCCATAAGCCAAGTTTAGCCGTGAGCTTTAGGGACGGCTCCTCGACCGTAAGCCGTGTGCCGCCAACCGCCTGCAGCCGCTCCGGCGTATAAGTGAGCGCCAGTGCGGGGGCTGAGATATCAATGGCGCGGCCGTCTGTGTCTTCAAGATAGCTGTTCAGCTGCACTTTGAATGCGTCTGGCCCCGTGCGTGTTGCCAAAGCTTCGAATGTGCCGGACGCGTTGAGTGCGGCGGTTTCGAGCCGGATGGTACCGTCAATGATCTCAAGCTTGTCGAGGTCGGGGAGCGCGGGGAAGGTTTCCGCACCTGTCCTATTGCCTTCTGTCGTGGAAGCAGTCTCGCTGTTGCCGCCGAAATTAGGCATGCCTGCGATGCTCATTGCGCCATCAGCGTCTTCAATGATTGTCATGCTTGGCTGGACGAGGCGGAGCGCGCGCAATTCCCCGTTCATCAACCCGCCGGGGGAAAATGTGAGCGTCGCTGCTTCTGCGCGCGGGCCATTGTCGCCGATGCGCAGGTTCTCCAACCGAACTCGGTCGGCCTCAACCTCCGCAATATCGAACGCAATGCCGTCCAAGCCCATGAACCGCAGGCTCTGTTCTGCCGCCATTTCGGCCACGCTGATGCGGAAACGCCATGTCAGTGCTGCTGCAATCACCAGCAACACCACAAGCGCCAACAGCACATATGGCCATCGGCGGCGTCTGGTAGCTGCAGGCTGTGCGATGTTCATCGCCTACATAAAGAGAGAGGCGCGGCCTTTTGCAAGCCGCGCCTCAAACAATTCCGTGATTTCAATGGCGTTATGCGCCTCAGCCGCAGGCGGCGACTGCTCGTTTAGCCATTACGCCGATCAGGTGTGCGCGGTATTCTGCGCTGGCGTGAATGTCCTTGTTGAGGCCGTCTGCTGAAACGGAAATGCCATCGAGTGCGGACGGGGAGAAGTTGGCGTTCAGCGCCGCTTCCATTTCCGTCGCCCGGAAAGCTGTGCCGCCAGCGCCTGTCACGGCGACACGAACGCCGTCAGCCGTCTGTGCCACGAACACGCCAACAATGGCATAGCGGGAGGCTGGGTTCGGGAACTTTGTGTAGGCGGCTTTGGTCGGTACGGGAAAATCGATCCGCGTGATGATCTCGCCTTCGTCCAGCGCGGTTTCGAACATGCCGGTGAAGAAATCATCACCTGCAATTTCACGCTTGTCGGTAACGACCGTGGCACCAAGGCCAAGGACAGCACCTGGATAATCCGCTGCTGGATCATTATTGGCGACGGACCCGCCCATGGTGCCGCGATTCCGGACCATTGGATCACCGATGCCGGACGCAAGCACCGTCAGTGCTGGGATGGCGCCTTTGACATCGGCGGAATTGGCAACCGTGTCGTGGGTCGTCATGGAGCCGATGGAAACCTTGCCGCCTGCAACGCTAATACCCTGCAGGTCTGCCAATTGGCCAATGTCGACCACATCGCTTGGCATGGCCAGGCGTTGCTTCAGGGTTGGGATCAGCGTCATGCCGCCGGCCATTAATGTGCCGTCGTCAGCGCCTGCAACCTTGGCCGCTGCGTCTGCAACGGAACCGGCCTTCTGATAATTAAACTCATACATTCCGGGTTCTCCTTAAGACGCGTGCAGCGCCGCCCATACCTTTGAAGGCGTGGCGGGCATATCAATGGGTTTGGTGACGCCAGCGGCGCGCAGGGCCCCGGTGACGGCATTCATAACGGCAGCAGGCGCAGCAATCGCACCGGCTTCACCGCAGCCTTTAACGCCAAGCGGGTTGTGGGGGCAGGGGGTGACCTGCGTATCCACAGTGAAGTTCGGCAGGTTATCGGCCCGTGGCATGGCGTAATCCATGTAGGAACCAGTCACGAGCTGGCCGTCCTCATCATAGACGCAGCCTTCCAGCAGGGCTTGGCCAACGCCCTGTGCGATGCCGCCATGGACCTGGCCTTCGACAATCATCGGGTTGACGATATTGCCGAAATCATCCGCCGCCACGAAATTCGCCAAGGTGACAGTGCCGGTTTCAGGATCAATTTCGACTTCGGCAATGTGACATCCAGCCGGGAAGGTGAAGTTGGCGGGGTCGTAGAACGCCTGCTCCTCCAGCCCTGGCTCAAGCTCATCATGGGGGAAGTTGTGGGGGACATAGGCTGTCAGCGCTACATCACCGAAGGCTACGGACTTATCCGTCCCGGCGATGGTGAACTGGCCGTCCTTGAACTCCACATCCGTATCGGATGCTTCCATCAAATGCGCTGCAATCTTTTTGGCTTTGGCTTCTACCTTGTCCAGCGCCTTAGCCAGGGCCGAGCCGCCAACCGCGAGGCTGCGAGAGCCATAGGTGCCCATACCAAACGGTATGTTGTTGGTATCGCCATGGACGACATCAACATTTTCGATGGGTACGCCAAGCCGTTCAGCGATGACCTGAGCGAACGTTGTCTCATGGCCTTGACCGTGGCTGTGAGTGCCGGTGTGCATGGTGACGGAACCGGTGGGATGGACCCGAACGTTCGCGACCTCATACAGCCCTGCCCGCGCACCGAGTGAGCCAACAACAGCGGAAGGTGCGATGCCGCACGCTTCGATATACGCTGAGAAACCAATGCCGCGAAGCTTGCCCGCTGCTTTGGACGCGGCTTGTCGCGCGGCAAAACCATCATAGTTGATGGCCTGCTTCGCCATTTCCAACGTGCCTGCGTAATTGCCGGAATCGTATTCCAGCGCTACGGGCGTCTGGTATGGGAACGCATCTGGGGAGATGAAGTTTTTGGCGCGGAGGTCTGCTGGGTCCATGCCGATCTGGCGGGCTGCTTCTTCAACAATCCGCTCGATGACATATGTGGCTTCGGGGCGACCAGCGCCGCGATACGCATCCACGGGCACCGTGTTGGTGAACCACGCACGGACATTCGCGTAGACCAGCGGCGTTGTATATTGCCCGGCCAGCAATGTCGCATACAGATATGTCGGCACAGCAGGTGCGAAGGTGGAGAGATAGGCCCCCATATTCGCATCCGTCTGGACTTTGAGGGCCAGGAACTCGCCATCAGCGTCAAGCCCAAGCTTGGCGACCGTTTCATGGTCGCGGCCATGGGCGTCCGTCATGAACGCTTCGGAGCGGTCTGACGTCCATTTGATCGGGCGACGCACTTTCGCGGCGGCCCAGGTCACAATGGCTTCTTCGGCATAGTGGAAGATTTTGGTGCCGAACCCGCCGCCGACATCAGGGGCAACGACGCGGAGCTTGTGCTCCGGCAAGCCCAGCACGAATGCGCCCATCAGCAAGCGAATCACATGGGGATTTTGGCTGGTGGTGAAAAGTGTGTGCTCACCCGTCGCCGTATCGTAATCGCCAATAGCCACGCGCGGTTCAATCGGGTTCGCGATCAGGCGGTTGTTGACGAGCGGCAGCTCGACCACATGGGCGGCTTTGGCCATGGCGGCGTCAATTTCCGCCTCATCGCCAAGTTCCCAGTCGTAGCATTGGTTGTTCGGCGCTTCTTCGAAAAGCTGCGCCTTGCCGGATTTGGCTGCTGTCATGTTGCCGACAGCTGGCAGCACGCCATAGTCGACCTCAACGGCTTCAGCGGCAGCGCGGGCTTGGCCCAGGGTTTCCGCAATCACGACAGCGACAGCGTCGCCCACATAGCGGACTTTGCCTTGGGCGAGTGCGGGATGCGCTGGCTCGACCATCGGCTCCCCATCTTTGGAGTGCACTTGCCAGCCGCAGGGCAGGCCGTTCACTTCGGCGTCCAGCAAATCCTGGCCAGTAAAGATGGCAACCACACCATCCATGGCAGCAGCGGCAGATGTGTTGACGCTATTCAGTGTCGCGTGCGCGTGCGGGCTGCGCACGAATGCAGCGTAGGTCTGGCCTTGGCGGTTCAGGTCATCCGTGTAGGAGCCTTGGCCGGTGACAAAGCGGAAGTCTTCTTTGCGCCGGACTGAGGCGCCGATACCATCATCTCTAGGCATGTTTATATCCCCCGGCTCTAAGCGTTCATGGCGCGCGCGCCGGCCATAACGGCCTTCACGATGTTGTGGTAGCCGGTGCAGCGGCAGAGATTGCCTTCCAGCCAGTGCCGTACATCGGCTTCGCTGGGCGAAGGATTACGCTTGGCAAGTGCAGTGGCGCTCATAATCATGCCTGGGGTGCAGAAACCACACTGCAGGCCATGATGCTCGCGGAAGGCTTCCTGCATCGGGTGCAGCTCATCGCCATTAGCGAGGCCTTCGATGGTGGACACCTCTGCGCTATCCGCCTGGACAGCCAACATTGTGCAGCTTTTAACGGCTTCGCCATTCATATGAATGGTACATGCCCCGCACTGCGTCGTGTCGCAGCCAACATGCGTGCCGGTCAGCCTTTGGTGTTCGCGTAGGAATTCAACAAGCAGGGTACGGCCTTCAACTTCGCCGGAAACTTGCTTGCCATTGATCGTCATTGAAACGCTCGCCATGGCGCCTCTCTCCCCTTGAATGTGACCCGCAAGCTTTGCGCCACGAGTCTTTGTTCTTAGGAGAGAGGATTACGCCCATCAGCGGCGCGGTCAACAAAAGAAACTTTGGCGCGCTCATTCTTGCGCGCGCAGCCCGGGCGTTTTTCTAGCCCATTAAGGTGAACAACAGGATCGCCACAAGCAGGCCAATGCCGGCAACCCACATCAATCCGGGCATTCCGCCACTAGGATCGGGCCGGATCGTCGGGCGCGTCGCCTCTGCTGCAGCGTCTTCAGCAATCAAAGCTTCTGTGGATGATGTCGCTGCTTCCTGCACAGGGTCTGGTTGTTGCGCCACTGGCTGAGGCCTTGGAGCGGGATCTGCCTGGGCAGCAGTTTCAGTGACTGACGCTTCAACCCGAACAGGCGCTGGCGTTGCAGTGGCGATTGGGGCTGTGGCTGGGGCTGCGGCAGAAACTTGCACAGGCGGTGTCCACTGGGCTGCCGATTGAGCGGGTTCAGCTGGCGGCGGGCTGAATTGCTGAGGTGCGGCCGCCGCTGCTTCAACGACAGGTGCGGCCGCGCTGGAGGCGGATGCAGCGGCGCGTTCGGCTGTAATGGCCCCGAACTTCGTGAAAAAGTCATCCGCCATCTTACGCGCCGCGCCATCAATCAGCCTGGAGCCGATTTGCGCGAGCTTACCGCCGACTGATGCGTCAACTTCATATTTCAATAATGTGGCATCTGGACCATCGGCCTCAAGCCTGACAATGGCACCGCCTTTTGCGAATCCAGCAGCACCCCCCGTACCTTCGCCAACAATTCGGTAGCTGTGCGGCGGGTTCAGGTCTTGCAACTCAACACGGCCGCCAAAGCGGGCACTAACGGGACCAACCTTCGCACGGACGCGGGCCGTGAAGGCATTTTCCCCGTCGCGTTCAAGTTCTTCACAGCCAGTGATCGCTTGCTTTAGTGCTTCGGGGTCATTCAGGGCGTCCCAAACGACCGCTTGCGGTGCTGGGATGCGCGCTTCGCCATTCATATCCATATTGATAGCCTTCTCGAATAGTCTGTGCCGCCACCCCAAGTGCTTTAAATCGTAGGGGCTTCCGGGCTTTGTTTCAATGGCGGAAACGCGGCAGGTATATGGCGGAAGTTATGAACCGTATGTCCATGGTTTCGTTATAAGCTTGGCGGAGCGAACGAGGTTAGGCATACTCGGGCAAATAATTGGACGGTTCCCGATTTGGCGAATCATTCTTATAAGACTTAACGCAGCGGGCTTGCCGTTCGCTGCTAACGGTAATTTGGCGGGGGTTATGGCATGGGGCGATTGGCGATGAGCGGATCAAAGGCTTTGGTCGTGTCAATTCTGGCGGTGCTGGCGACAAGTATTGCAGCACCGGCACTGGCGGCTGGCGGTGGCGCACCGCACCTTGATGGATCGAAGCTTGGGCTTGTCTGGGTTATCCCGTTTGCTGGCATCCTGCTTTCAATCGCGATATTGCCGCTGGTGGCACCAGATTTCTGGCACCATCACTTCGGCAAAATCAGCGCTATGTGGGCGGCTGCTTTTCTGATTCCGTTTGCGATTGTTTTCGGCCCGGAAATTGCGATTTTTGAAGTCATCCACGTTCTGCTCCTAGAATACATTCCGTTCATCATCCTGTTGCTATCCTTGTTCACAGTCGCGGGCGGGGTTCGGTTGCGTGGTCGGCTGGTTGGGTCGCCGATGCTGAACACCGGCATTTTGCTGCTTGGTACGTTCATGGCGAGCTGGATGGGGACCACGGGCGCAGCCATGTTGCTGATCCGCCCGCTCATGCGCGCTAATGAACGTCGGCGCTATCGTGTTCACACGATCGTATTTTTCATTTTCTTGGTCGCGAATATCGGCGGCTCTTTGACCCCGCTTGGCGATCCACCGCTCTTCCTCGGGTTCCTGAAGGGCGTGAGCTTCTTCTGGCCGACAACCCATATGTTCCTGCCAATGCTCATGCTTTCCGTGATCTTGTTGGCGCTCTATTTCGTGGTCGATACCGCGCTCTTGAAGAAAGAGGGCGGCCTTCCCGAAGCGCCTGCTGATGAACAGCATGAGGCGCTTGGCCTTGATGGCAAGATCAACTTCCTGCTGCTTGGCGGCGTTGTTGCAGCAGTGCTTATGAGCGGCGTTTGGAAGCCAGGGGTCGAGTTCCTGATCTACCATGTACATTGGGAACTGCAGAATATCGCCCGTGATGTGTCGCTCGTCTTCATCGCCTTCCTGTCCTGGAAGCTGACGCCGATGGTCAATCGGGAAGCCAACGGCTTCACTTGGTTCCCCATTATGGAGGTGGGCAAGCTATTCGTCGGCATCTTCCTGACAATCGTTCCCGCGATCGCAATTTTGAAAGCAGGGACGGATGGGTCGCTTGCGGGCATCGTCTCACTGGTGACGTCGGATACCGGCGAGCCTGTGAACATCATGTATTTCTGGATGACGGGTATTCTCTCCAGCTTCCTGGATAACGCGCCCACATATCTCGTGTTCTTCAACACGGCGGGCGGTGACGCAGAGCAGCTTATGGGGCCAATGGCCGAAACGCTGTTGGCGATCTCTGCCGGTGCCGTGTTCATGGGGGCCAATACCTATATCGGCAACGCGCCAAACTTTATGGTGCGCGCCATTGCTGAAGAAGGCGGGGTGCGTATGCCTAGCTTCTTTGGCTATATGATCTGGTCTGGGTTTATCCTGATACCGTGCTTCGGCTTGGTAACGCTTGTGTTCTTCATGTAGCGATGATCGCTAGAACCAAGTAAACAACGACCATGTTGCGGGGCGAATCTAGGGGGGCGCACCGTCATACGAAACAGGCCCGACCGGGCTTATGGAGTTATGATGCGCCAATTGAATGAGATGCCCACACCACGTTCGTGGCGCGCGCCATTGATCGCGCTTATAGGTGCGGTGACGTTGAGCTTCGCCGCAGGTGCCGCTGAAGCGCGATGCAAATCACTGGAAGTGCTGGATGCAGTGAGTGTCTGTAACAGCGGTGAATGCCCGCCGGGAGAGTACATTTACAGCATCACACTACGCAACAAAGCGACGAAACGGCTCTATGTCGCTTATCGGTTCAAAGGTCCCGATGGCAGGTTGACCCGTGGTGGGCTTGATATTGCACCGGAAAGCGACATCAAACGTCCCATCGGCTTTGGGCGTGTGGCGATTACAGATGATGAACCTGTAGCGACGCGGCAAGGCCGTTTTCGCTCAGCCAAATGTGGCTTTAATGAGCGGACCAAGTTTTCCTGGAGAAAGTAAGGGCACCGTGCCGCATGGTGAACTTAGGCGCTTTTTGGGCCTGTCTTAAGCGGTCGAACTAACGTGGCTGGAAGACGAACCGTTACGGTCGTCCCACTGCCTTCCTTCGACGCAATCTTCAATTTGCCGCCATGCAATTCAACCAGGCTGTGGGCGATTGAAAGCCCAAGCCCGGCACCCTTAAGCGCTTGGCTGCCGGATCGGCGCGCTTGGGTAAACGGCTCCATGACCTGTCCAACCATATCAGCCGGAATGCCATCGCCCGTATCCACGATCGTTACTTCCAGTCCACTGCCTGTGCCTGCAGCCGTCAAAGCAACCTGGCCGCCTTGTGGCGTGAACTTGATGGCGTTGGTGAGGAGATTGATCAGCACCTGGAAGAAGCCGTGATGGTCTACATTGATCTCCACAGACGGTGCCATTGGGGCTGAAAGGCTGATGCCCGCCTTCTTTGCGATTGGCTGCATCATCCGGGCGGCTTCTGTCAGCACTTGCTGGAGGCTGCGCCATTCTGGGTCAATTGCATAACGCCCCGCAGTCAGCCGGGCGTGGCTCAATAAATGCTCGACCATTTCCAGCATGTGATGGCCCGCTGTGGCGATATCTTGCAGGTATTCGCCTTGCCGGGTGTTGATGGGGCCGAACGATTTAGCAAGCAGCACATCCGTGAAGCCCAACACGGCATTCAATGGCGTGCGCATTTCATGGCCAAGCTCACCGAGCGCCTGAATGGCGGTTTCAGCCCGGCTGAAGGCGACAGTATCTGGCGCTTTCTCGGCAGCATTTGCTTGCTCTGCGTTCGGCATATCGTCCATAGGGGCCAAAATCACGAGAACTTGGCCATCCCCGAATGGCTTGGCACGTGCGGCAAGCCTGGAGCCACCACTACGGGCGCGGCCGACTGTACGCCATTGGTCAGGGCCGTCGCCTAAGTCCAGTTTGCCGAGCCGACCGAGCCGCCGGCCAATCAGGTCATCTTGCTCCACGCCGAGCATTCTGGCGGCAGCACCATTGCAGTCCTCGACGCGCCCCTTTTTGGTCAACACAATCGCCCCAAGGGAGAACGCTTGCCATGCGGCTTCGCGGGCGTCCGCTACGCGCGTTGCGGCATGAAGCTTCTGGCGCGCCTGGGCTGCTGCAGCGATTTCGCCGCCTGCGGGCGTTTGGATAATTAGCTCATCGCCATTCGCGATGCGTTGCCTGGACAAACGCAGCCATTCACCGCTTGCGGACAGCGCCAGTTCGGCCCCGTCATCGGCATCATTGCGGAGGTCACGGGCAAGCAGCAGCGGGCCGAAGCCATCATGGCTCCGTTGCAGGATTTCTTCGAGTGTCAGGTTTTTTAATGCTGCGGATTCAGCGCCGTGGGCTTTAGCGAAGGCCGCATTGGCAGTGATCAGCCCGCCCTCTTTGCCGAATAAGGCAACCCCGTCTGAGTGGCTCGCCAGGGCCAAGTTCAATCGCTCGGACACGGCGGAGCGCTTGCGGGTAGGCTTTTGGTCTGCCTCTGCGCCAATTAGCATATCCGCCACGCAATCGCGGAGCAGCGCAATGCCGCCTGGCGCATCGGCATCCGCGGGCCTGATATGCGGTAAGGCGATGGCGAGCGCGCCGATTATTTTGTCGCTTTGATGCAATGGCGTTGCAAAAAGTGCTGCCCGCGCACCAGCGTTCGTATCAATAGCCTCAGCGCGGGACGTGGGTTTGCCTGTCGTCAGGGCTTGCTTTGCGATACGAAGCAGACTGCGCCGTTCAGCCTTTGCGATGTTAAGGCCCATGGTTTCAGCAGAAGCTGAAGCAATCACACCGTGCTTGATCGCAAGCACGAGCGCTGCATAGCCATTGATCTGGGGTAGGGCAGCGGCAAGAACTGAACTAACGGCAACATCAGAATCCGCCAAATGCCGGCTGCGTGCCGCTGAACGCGCGATAGCGCTAGCGAAGGTGATGGGATCAAGTGTCTGGGCGCGCACTTTCGCCTTATCGCTCGGGACATGCCCCGTAGCGACGGCTGCGACGCGCGTGCCTGCGCGTCTGCTGCTTCGGTGGGTTTCTGGTCCCCGCATGCGCTGTTAGCCTCCTGCCAAAATGCGCAAAGTTAATACGCGATCTGCCCCCACTAAATACCTTAACGCAAAGCAGGCCCAATAGGAAAGGCTCGATTACCCGAAGATTAGGCGCAAAACCTTATGCGGCAAGGCTTACGCCCGTGCGAGCGGCTTGTATTTGATGCGATGTGGCTGGTCTGCATCTTTACCAAGACGGCGCTTTTTGTCCGCCTCATAGTCCTCATAATTGCCTTCAAACCACTCCACATGGCTATCGCCTTCAAAGGCGAGGATGTGGGTTGCGATGCGATCCAGGAACCAGCGATCATGGCTGATGACCACGGCGCAGCCAGGGAATGTCAGCAGAGCTTCCTCCAAGGCGCGGAGCGTATCGACGTCCAGATCATTGGTCGGCTCATCGAGCAGTAGAACATTCGCACCTGTTTTCAGCATCTTAGCCAAATGCACCCGGTTGCGTTCACCACCGGAAAGCTGGCCAACGCGCTTTTGTTGGTCTGGACCTTTGAAGTTAAACGCACCGACATAGGCGCGGCTTGGTGCTTGGCGTTTGCCAAGCTCAATCATATCCAACCCGTCGGAAATTTCTTCCCATACGGTCTTCTCAGGGCTTAGCGCATCCCGGTTCTGGTCAATATATCCAAGCCGGACTGTCTCGCCGATTTTCATCGTGCCGGCATCGGGTTTATCGAGGCCATTAATCATGCGGAAAAGTGTGGTTTTACCCGCACCATTGGGGCCAATCACGCCAACAATGCCGCCGGGCGGCAGACGGAAGGTCAAACCGTCCACAAGCAGCTTGTCGCCAAATGCTTTGGATACACCTTCAGCTTCAATGACATTGGCACCCAGGCGTTCGCCCGCTGGGATAACGATCTGGGCTGTGTCCAGGGACTCATTGCCTGCTTCTGCGACCAGCGTGTCATAGGCCTGGATACGCGCGCGGTTCTTGGCTTGGCGGGCGCGGGGGCTTTGGCGCACCCATTCCAGTTCCTGCTGCAAGGTGCGCTGGCGGGCTTTCTCTTGGCGTTCTTCCTGCTGCAGGCGCTTTTGCTTTTGCTCCAGCCAGCCAGTGTAATTGCCCTCGTAAGGGATGCCTCGACCGCGATCCAGCTCCAGAATCCAGCCCGCTACATTATCCAGGAAGTAGCGATCATGGGTGACGGCCACAACGGTGCCGGGGAAATCAGCCAGGAAGCGTTCCAGCCATGCGACGGATTCGGCGTCCAGATGGTTAGTCGGCTCATCCAGCAGCAGCATGTCAGGGTTTGAGAGGAGGAGGCGGCAGAGGGCGACGCGGCGGCGTTCACCGCCTGAGAGATGCTCAACAGATGCGTCGCCCGGCGGGCAGCGCAGCGCATCCATTGCGATCTCGACCTTGCGCTCAATCGACCAGCCGTCGACGGCGTCAATTTTTTCCTGAAGCTCGCCCTGTTCGGCGATGGCCTCATTCATTTCGTCGTCGCTCAGCTCTTCAGCGAATTTCATGGAGACTTCATTGAAGCGGTCAATCAAGGATTGGACTTCACCAACGCCTTCCATGACATTGCCCATGACGTCTTTGTCGGCATTCAACTCCGGCTCTTGCGCCAGGTAGCCGATATTCACACCGTCGGCAGCCCAGGCTTCGCCGTTAAATTCGGTATCGACGCCAGCCATGATTTTCAGCAGCGTTGATTTACCCGCACCATTCGCACCCAGTACGCCGATCTTGGCACCGGGTAGGAAGGACAGCCAAATGTTCTCGAGTGTTTTCTTGCCGCCAGGATAAACCTTGGTCAGCTCTTTCATCACATAGATATATTGATAGGAGGCCATGGCTGCACCGCCCTTCCGCTAAAACTGAATATGGGATTTCGCCCGGTTCTACAGCGGGTGCGGGCGCGGCGCAATCAGGCGTTATGCCGCCCGCTCAATTGCAGCGCGGATAAGTTCCAGCCGGTCATTGCCGAAATACATGTCTTCGTAGTCCAGGAAGAACGTTGGGGAGCCGAATACGCCGCGCGCAATGGCTTCATCCGTAGCGCTGAAAAGCTTCTGTTTGTAGTCCTCGTCATTGATCGCAGCCAGAAACCCTTCACGGTCAAGGCCAGCGTCAGCTGCCAGATCACCCAGGAGATCCTGCTGGGAGATGTCTTTGTCGTGCAGCCAATAGGCTTCGAAGCAATTGCGGGCATAGGCGCTGATTTTGCCCTGGTCGATTGCATAGAAGCAGCCGCGCATGGCACGCACGCTATTCACCGGGAATACGCTTGGGGAGACGATTTCCAGGCCCTCATATCGAGCCCAGTCCGCCATGTCCTTCTTATAGTAACCGTCCTTGGCCGGAATTGGGTTGTCCCGGCGCTGGTAGACGGACGGGTTTACTTTGTTGAACACGCCGCCCAGCAAAAACGGACGGAACACAAGTTCCGCCCCAACGTCTTCCGCAAATGCCTCAATCCGGTGGAACGCAAAATAGGTCCAGGGACTTGAGACGTCGAAGAAGAATTCGAGACGGGGCATTGTGTGCGCCTTTTTCAATAGCTCGGGATCAGGGAATGAGGATCGTCGAGCCTGTGGTTTTGCGGCCTTCGAGATCCCGATGCGCTTGCGGCGCTTCTTTCAGCGCGTAACGCTGGTTGATCTCAATTTTCACATCGCCATTTGTGACCATCTTGAAAAGCGCACGCGCGGATTTTTCAAGTTCCTGGCGGGTGGCTGTGTAAGCCATCAGCGACGGGCGCGTGACGTAAAGAGAGCCACGGCTTGCCAATTCACCAAGGTTGAAATCTGCAACCGGGCCAGATGAATTGCCGAAGCTGACCATCATGCCCCGTGGCTGCAGGCTGTCCAGCGACTGGGTCCAGGTGTCTTTGCCTACACTGTCAAAAACCACTGGCACGCCTTCGCCCTTGGTGAGCTTGCGCACGCGGTCTGAAATATTTTGAGTTTTCTTGTAGTCGATGACCTGCTCATAGCCATGCTCTTTCGCGAGCTTGACCTTTTTCGGGCCGCCAGCTGTACCAATCGCATGTGCGCCAATGGCGTTCAGCCATTGACCTGCGATCAACCCAACGCCGCCAGCTGCAGCTTGGAACAGCACCCATTCGTCTTTTTTGACCTTGTAGGTGCGGTTGATGAGGTATTCGACCGTCATACCCTTCAGCATCATTGCTGCTGCGGTTTCATCATCAACGCCTTTGGGCAGTTTGATGAGGGTTGCGGCCGGCATGATGCGGGCTTCGGAATATGCGCCAAGCGGGCCGGAGCCATAGGCAACGCGGTCCCCTTTTTTAACGTGGGTAACACCTTTGCCGACAGCTTCAACAACGCCAGCGGCTTCAAGACCAATGCCGCTTGGGAACTCAATCGGGTACAGGCCGGAGCGGTGATATGTGTCGATGTAGTTCAAGCCAATTGCCGTATGCCGGACCAGGGCTTCGCCTGCTCCCGGGTCGCCAAGTTCCTTGATACGCCACTTCATAACCGTTGGTGGGCCGGCCTTCTCAAAAACGAACGCATGCACCTGCATCTAGCGAATTCCCCCGAAAGATTTATGTTCGCCGCATTATTGCGTCGGGTAGACAGGGCGACGAACTTTTATAAGTGGATGAGTAAGATTACGATATGAATCAACGCAACGCAATAAATCCAGCCTCCCGCCAGACGCAATGGCGCTATGCTCTGGACGCATTGCAGACCTGCATTTCACGATTGGGAGCGACCAAATTGGCGCGAATTGAAGACATGCCGGAAGGGTTGGCCAAGCATATGCGCCACCTTCCATTACCAGAGTTCCCGGAGACTCCTTACGTCTCTGGCCCGCCCGTAGCGGAGCGCCGTGTGGCGCTTGTGTCCACGGCTGGGCTTTCTATGCGCGGCGAGGCACCGTTCGGAATGGGCGGGGCGGATTACCGGGTCATTCCAGGTGATGCCGGTCCTGGCGACATTGTGATGAGCCATATTTCCGTGAACTATGATCGCACAGGGTATCAGCGCGATTGGAATGTTGTCCTGCCCTTGGACAGGCTGCGGGAAATGGCAGTGGATGGCGCAATTGGCAGCGTTGCGGATCATCACTACAGCTTCATGGGGGCGACTGATCCGGCGGAAATGGAATCCGCTGCAAAAGATATCGCAGGCCACATGGCGGCTGAAGGCGTTGACGCCGTTCTGCTCCTGCCGGTTTGACCAAACTGCACGCGCGCCGTGAGCGCGCTTGCCCATTACTTTGAAACCGCGGGCATCCCGACAACCTTGTCGGCCCTTGTGCGCGAGCACGCCGAGGCCATGCACCCGCCGCGCGCGCTCGCTGTGCCGTTTGAACTTGGCCGCCCACTGGGTGCGCCTGAAGATGCAGCTTTCCAGCGTCGCGTGATCACTGCAGCGCTGGCGCTACTGGAGCGGCCTAGCGGACCGATCCTGGAAGACTATCCAGAAGATGCGCCAGCAGACGGTGCTGCATCTGAAGCGGATGAAGGTTGGGCGTGTCCAGTGAGCTTCGCCCAGCCGAAAGCGGATGCGCCTAAGACACTCGCGGCGCGACTTCAGGCGGAAGTCGCGCAGATGAAACCGTGGCACGAGGCCTGGAAACGCCGGAAAGGCTTCTCCGGCATTGGTGCTGCAGGTGCGGAAGTAGAGGCGCTGGCAGATTACCTTGGCCAGTTCGCAGATGGCGCGGATGTTTCCCCGCCTGTTGCTGCCGCTCAACCGGCAGACGGCATGAAGCTGGCGATCAATGATCTGATGACGTTCTATCAGGAGGCCGCGAATGCCCAGCCGGGTACAGCAGGCGGTATCCAGCAGATCAGCGATTGGTTCTGGACCGAAACGGTTGCGGGTGAGGTGCTGCTTGCAGCGCGAAAGGTCAGCAAGACGGGAGATGATAAGCGGGTCGCGTTTGTACTGGACCGCTTAGCACTTCCGCATATTGCGGCGGCGCATGATCGCTGAGGCGGATTTGAGTGTGATGGTCGGCTATCTGACCGTCACCTCAACCCGCCTGTTGCGGCGTTCAGCAACACCGTCTCCGGTTGCGACCAGGGGCCTGGCTTCACCACGGGCGTAGATCAAGAAAGAGTCTTCCGGCACGTTGAGGCCGGAGAGTGCTGCGCGCACGGCCTCTGCCCGGGCTTCACTGAGCGTCAGGTTTGTTCGATCATCGCCGGCGCGATCTGCAAACCCTAGAATTTCTACATCTGGGGCGGGTCTGTCGAGCGCGTCAGCGGCGGCTTCTGCCAGCGTTGTGCGCGCTTCGTCCGTTAATGCTGCGGAGCCGGATGCAAAAAAGACTGTGAAAACCGCAGCAGGTTCGGGCAGCAAGGAAATTGCGCCCTTGGCGACTTTTTCGTTTTCGCGCCGGGTCAACTGAGCATCGCGTGATTCGCCGCGCTCATGCACAAATCCCGCAGCATTCGGCTTGTCGAGCAGGGTTTTCTTACCGTCACTGCCACCAAGCTCCACCGCGCCGACATGTCCGTCAGCGCTTCGCATGACCAAGCTCCAGTCGGCATCAAGCCCAGCTTCCCGGCGTGTGCCTTTCACGGCTTCAATGAACCGGTCGCGGCACCAGGTTAAATCTGCGTCCTGGTGGCCTTCCTCCGCTTCCTCAAGCCAGCACTCAAATGCGCCATGAGCGCGTGCCAGATCCTTCGGTGCGCGAAGCTTGCCACCATCCAGCAGTGTCATCAGCTGGGCGCGGGCTGACGTTAATTCATCCACAAACTGCGGCTCGATATCATAAGCGGTTAGTTCGTGAGGATAGATCGTGACGGCGCGGGCGGCTTCCACAGAGCGAGCAAGAAAGCGCTTCGCATCCAGATGATCATTCTGGGCCGCTTCTTTGTCCGCCATCAGCAGGAATTCCTGCTGTAACTGGGCGCGGTAAGGCTCAGGGTAAGGCGGGATCGCGTCTTGGCGTTCAATCTGCTCCTGGCTGGTGCACCCAACCAAAGCTGCCGTAGCAACCAACAGCATACAACGCATGTGAAACGTCATCATAGCCCCCAAGCCTGAAACATGCGGCGCAAATTCGGACGAATCAGCGCGCGCATTCGTCATCAGCTAGAGACTAGCCGTGATGTGTGCCCAAGCCAAAGCACACTTTCCAGGCGCACTATTTGTCGAGCGGCACATCTGTCAGCGCGACAAAAGTCGTGCCACGCACACCCAGAATGGCGCTTGGCGTACGGACCTGCATGGCACCGGGCTTACGTTTTGTGACGCGGCCCGAAACAAAGGCGGCGAGGCCTTTCTTTAAATCCGTGCGCATTTCGACAGAGCCGTCGGTCTTGCCGGGCTCAAACACAAATTTCGAAATTGCGAGCTTTGCATTCGGACCGACAGACACCCGGCTATTGTCGCGGAAGGTCAGGCCAGCGCCGCTGCCTGCACCCGTTACGACGACATCATCCTTTGCCAGACGGTCGCCGACTTTGGCGGGACGCAGCGCCCCGTCACGTTCGATAGAGACTTCACCAGCTATGCGTTTGATGCGGGCTGCCCAATCAGGATTGGCATTTGCTAACGCGGCCACTGGGCTAAGAGCCAGGGCAGCGACGGCGGCGATCAATAATGCGCGCATATGACAGTTCTCCGTTTAGTGTTGTTCCAGCCCCGAAGCGCCTACCGAGATATTGTACCATAAGGCACGTGTCTCATTGGGAGAGAAGTGAGGACTCCCTGTCCGTCTTCAAGCAATAACTGGGCCGCGATTTAGCTCAATATCAGATTTGACGAATTAAGGCATTGATTTTGTAATAAAAAACTTCGCTCTTGGCCGCCGACTGCTAGGGATTCATTCCATTTGAATGTGACGAAGGTCACACAGGCCGCTTGGCCTTGGGCCGGTGCTGGTGTAGCGATATTCACAAATGCGACACGGCAAAAAGGTCCGTTCTGATGTCTACATTGCCGAAACCATCTTTCCGTCTCCTGTTTGACTGCGTGCTGCAGGCTGAGCCGCCGAAGGTTATCGGTGAGACGCCCCATGGCCTGCGGCGGGTGATCGCGATCACTGGCGGCTGGTTCGACGGGCCGAATATGTCCGGTGAGGTTCTACCCGGCGGGTCCGACTGGCAGCTTATCCGGCAGGATGGGGTCGTTAGCGTTGAATCCCGATACATGCTGCAAACAGGTGATGGCGCTTTGATCTTTGTGCATAACCGTGGTGTCAGGGTCGCGAACCCAGAAATCAGCGCCAAGCTGGATGGCGGTGAAGATGTGGAACCGTCAGAATATCGGTTCCGGACTACGCCAACATTTGAAACCGGCGCTGAAGAATACATGTGGCTGAATAGTGTGGTTGCCGTTGCGTCTGCCGCCCGACGCCCGCGCGGTGCTGAACTTGCTGTGTTTGAAGTCCTTTGAATTTTCCAACCTGGCTCACTTTGGCGCGCATCTTGGCGACGCCTATTGTTGCATTTCTGATGGCCATGGACGGGCCACGGGGCAGCATTTTGGCCGCAGCACTATTCGCACTGGCGGCTGCGACCGATTGGCTGGACGGCTATCTGGCCCGGAAATGGAACCAAACATCTACGTTAGGTGCGATGCTTGATCCGATAGCAGATAAGCTGATTGTCGGCATCACGCTGGCGATGCTGCTTTGGCTCGGTGCGGTTAGTGGGTGGCACGTAGCACCTGCGATCATCATCTTGGGCCGCGAAATTCTGGTGTCCGGCTTGCGGGAAGCCATGGCCGGTATGAATGCGCCGCGCATTCCGTCGTCATTTGCTGCAAAGCTAAAAACGGCTGCTCAGATGGTTGCACTGACACTGCTGACCCTCGGGCCTGCAAGCGGCATTCTGGGCATCGTCCAGGTTGGACAGGCGCTGCTTTGGGTGGCCGCAGGGCTCACGGCTTGGACGGGGGCGGCATATCTCCGCGCGGCCTTAACGGCGGTCCGCAAGGCGGATGCGGCATGAAAGCAATTGGCGTCGCGGGTTGGAGCGGGTCCGGCAAGACCATGCTGGTTTCGGGCATTGTTAACGCCTTAACGGCGGCTGGCGTCAGCGTTTCCACGATTAAGCATGCGCACCGGCGGTTTGATATGGACCGTGAAGGCAAGGATAGCCACCGCCATCGCACAGCAGGGGCCGGCCAAGTGTTAGTGATTTCGCCCGAACGCTCCGCCTTGCTGACAGAACATCGGGGGGCAGCCGAGCCATCGTTGCAGGACGCGCTCAAGATGCTGAACCCGGTGGACCTGGTTGTTATCGAAGGCTACCGGGGTGCGGGCATTCCAAAAATCGAAATCTGGCGGAGCGGTCGTGGTGGTGATCCACTATGGCCGGATGATCCAAATATCATCGCAGTCGCAAGCGATGTTGCGGAAGATGCATTGCCGGCCCCGCTGGGCGCGCTACCTTTACTGGACCTGGACGATCACGCCGCCGCCGCTGCATTCGTGCAGCGTCAGATGGCTTTGCTGATAGAGAGTTGATCCGATGAAGATCCTGTATTTCGCATGGCTCCGAACTGAAATTGGCATGGCAGAGGAAACGGCCAGTCCGCCTGAGACCGTCACGACCGCCGGTGCTTTGATCGACTGGCTCGCGGCCCTTAGCCCGCGCCACGGGACTGCTTTTGAGAAGCGGAATAGTATTCGGGTCGCGATTGACCAGGAATTTGCTGAAACGGATTCGGTAATTACTGGCGCTAATGAGGTCGCATTCTTTCCGCCGGTAACGGGGGGCTAACGCCGTGGCTGTTCGGGTGCAGAGTGAAGCGTTTGATCTTGGTGTTGAGACCGCAAGGCTCACCAAGGGACGGCATGATGTTGGTGCCGTCGCAAGCTTCGTTGGCATAGCGCGCGAAAATAATCCCGATGAAGGGGCCGAGCCTGTCATTGCCATGACGCTGGAACACTATCCCGGCATGACGGAACGTCAGCTTGAGGCGATCGAAGCCGAAGCCCGCGAGCGCTGGCCGCTACTGGATTGCCTGATCGTGCATCGCTATGGCCGGTTTGAGCCGGGCGATCCCATTGTTCTGGTGATGACGTTATCCAGCCACCGGCAGGCGGCGTTTGACGCTTGTCAGTTCCTAATGGATTGGCTGAAAACAAAAGCACCATTCTGGAAGCAGGAAGAAACGGCATCTGGCCAGCGCTGGGTGGCCGCCCGTAAAAGCGATGACGCCGCCGCCAAAAAATGGAGCAAGCCCGCATGACCTCAATCTCACTTGAAGCCGCCAACACAATTGTCGCGACTGCTTTGGCCGAAGGCCGTCGTCATAGCTTTATGCCGTTGACGGTTGCTGTTCTGGACGCGGGCGGGTGCTTAGTGGCACTGCAACGGGAAGATGGCTCCGGCATCCTGCGTCCGGACATTGCCATCGGCAAGGCCTGGGGGGCGCTTGGGATGGGCGTGCCGTCACGATTGCTGCGGGACAGGCTGTCGGACAGGCCAGCATTTCAGGCGTCGCTGGCGGTGGCGTCTGGCGGTAAGTTTGTGGCGGTGCCCGGCGGGATACTATTGCTGGACGCTGATGAAGCCGTGATTGGCGCAGTTGGCGTGAGCGGCGATACATCAGACAAAGATGAAGTCTGCGCCATCGCGGGGGCCAAAGCTGCGGGCATTGCTTCCTGGCCAGCGGAACCGCCGGAGAATTGGGCGGGCTCGAAGCTTTAGGCTGCAGGTTCGGCGGCTGCTTCGGCACCTTCTTGCTCAGCCACCGCTGCGGCGATCGCTGGGAAACGGGCGTCAATCTGGCCAAGCAGATCTTCGGTCAATGCAGAAATGTCATCCGGGCGGCCTTTTAGCGTGCGGGCGACGGCATCTGCCATTTCAGCTGTGAGCGCGGCGGCGCGGCTAGCGTCTATTTCACCGAACTGCGCCAAATCCACCAATGCGTTTAAGCGCAAGATGACCGGCAGAAGCTTCACATGGGGCGAACCTTCGACGGCAGACCGCACGGTAGCGCCCGTTTGTTTGAGCTTTCCGGTCAGGGTCGTGGCTTCGGCCTGATCTTCGCCGTCAATCGCGTCTTTCAGGGAGAACGCGTAGGCGCTGAATTTTGCCGCCGCTGTCTCAATGATCGCGGCAGAGACGTTTTGATTGGCTTCAGAAAGCGCCTTTTTCAGTGCGGCCGAATCCAATGGCTTGCCAATTGCGGTTGCTTTGAGGGTATTCGGCGGTTCAAATTGCTCAGCGCTCGATAAATCCGTACTCATTTGAGCACGTATCGGGCCAATATAGCCTTCTGCGGCGATGTAGGGTTTTCGCCTGTCGCACAGTAATTTCATGCGG
Source organism: uncultured Alphaproteobacteria bacterium (assembly GCA_938083135.1). Classification (GTDB taxonomy): domain Bacteria; phylum Pseudomonadota; class Alphaproteobacteria; order Bin95; family Bin95; genus VMCJ01. The sequence goes on from CALLKY010000069.1 coordinate 27,612, forward strand.
GTGGCGACGGCCATGGCGGCGATTGGCTTGGCGATGAGGTCATCGGCGCCGGACTGCAGCGCGGCATCGACGTCTGCCTTGCCGGGCTGCCAGCGCAAAACGGCGAGGCAAACAAACGGATTTTCCCCAATTTCGCCGCGCCGGAGCTTGCGAACAAACTCAAGTGCATCGCCGCCTGGCAATTGTTGGTCGATCAGAACCAGATCAAACAAGCTGTCTTCAAGGGCTTCTTCCATGCCCGAGATATTCCGCCGCCACGTCACTTCGCGCGCGCCCTGGAATATGAGAATCGACCGCGCGGACCCAGCAGGCTCATCCTTAGACTCGCCAAGCAGGACACGTACACCTTCCAGCGGCCGGCGCTTTTTGGCACCGGGCTCATTGCCGAATGGCAGCGTTAGTTTTGGTTTCAGACCGGTGTTCATGCCCGCACTTGTGGCAGAAATATATTGCGGCCTGTTTAATGCCGCCAGCAATTCCCATCTAACCCAAAGTGCTTTAAATCAAAAGCCGACGTAGCGGGACCGAACACGATGGGGCGCAAGCCGACCCAATATTTGACAGGCCTGGTAGCGCTCGCCGTTCTAGGCGCGGCTGGATGGGTGCTGAGCGAGAAGCTGAGCGACCTCCAGTTCGACCAGATTATGGAGCGCCTGCACGCGACAGCGTTAGCGGATGTGGGCTTGTCTCTGCTGTTCACAGTCGGTGCTTATCTGGTGCTAACCGTCTACGATTCCACCGCATTCGCCTATATCAAGCGGCCAATGCGGTTTATGCGCGTTATGTATGTGTCCTTTATCGCCTATGCGTTCAGCCACACGCTGGGCTTTGGCGCTGTATCCGGTGGTTCTGTGCGCTACCGATTTTATACCCGTTGGGGTGTTAGCGCCTACGATATCGCGACGGTGCTGATTTTTGGCGGCATGGCCTATGTGTTGGGCATTGTCGCTGTCGCTGGATTTATCGTGTTCATCAATGCGGATGATTTGGCCCGCGCCGTTGATGCGCCTATATGGGCGTCGCATTTGGCAGGTGCGGTGGCCGTAATTGTTGGCAGCAGCTACTTGATCTGGAGCATAATCGGCAAGCCATCCTTTGTGCTGAAAGGCAGGCGGTTTTACCCGCCATCGCTGAAAATCGGCCTGACCCAAGTAGCGTCGGCTTGTTTGGAATGGGGCTTTGCCTCCGCCGCCTTGTATTTCCTGCTACCCCAAGACCTTGGCGTGTCCTACTGGGGTTTCATCGGGATTTATGTGATCGGCTATATCGCCGGGATGATGAGCCAAGCGCCAGGCGGCATTGGTGTGTTCGAAGCAGCACTGCTTCTGCTACTGCCAGAAACCGCGCCGAAGGATGCAGTGCTGGCGGCGATGCTGGTCTACCGCGCGCTATATTTCCTGCTGCCGTTCATAATCGCGCTCACCATGATGGGCTGTTCCGAAGCCCGTGGTGCAGCGCGGGCCGCCCGCAAAGGTGTGATCATCAAACGCCGAAAAGACCGGGCTATTGAAGGCAAATAGCGCTAGCCACCGGTGATCAGACGCGTGCTGCGCCGGAAGGTCAGATAGGCCCAGGCCCATTCCATAGCTACGGCGAAGCGACTACGGGCACTGCTCAAGAACAGCACATGCACGACGCTCCAAAGCCACCATGCAGGTGCACCCGATAGCTTGATCCAACCAAAGTCCGCCACGGCTGCTGACCGGCCAATGGTCGCCAGTGATCCGCCATGTTTGTATTTGAAGGGTCCTGGCGCGGGCCTCCCGGAGAGTTTCGCTGCGATCACACTGGCCGCGTAGGTGCCGCCCTGTTTTGCGGCTGGGGCGAGGCCGGGGACGGGGTTGCCATTCCAGGCGTCGCTGGAGGCTGTGTCCCCAACGACGAAAATATTGTCCGCGCCTTCTACTGTCAGGTCCGCGCCAACGATAACGCGGCCTGCCCGGTCTCTGTCCGTGTGTAGCCATCGCCCGGCAGCAGACGCAATGACGCCAGCGGCCCATACGACTGTTCCCGCGTCAATCCGCTCCTCACCGATAGAGAGGCCGCCGGCGTCGATATCCGTCACGCGGGCGCCGGTCATAACCTCAACGCCAATAACCTCAAGCTCACGCTTTGTGGCAGCGGAAAGGGATTCTGGGAAAGCTGGTAGCAGCCGGTCACCAGACTGCACCAGGATCACGCGTGCAGATTCGGGCGATACATTGCGAAACTCGCCGCCCATGCCGTGGTGGGCGAGCTCAGCGATAGCACCCGCAAGTTCAACTCCGGTTGGCCCGCCGCCGACCACGGCGAAGGTTGTCAGCGCCTTGCGGCGGTCCGTGTCTTCCTCATTCTCTGCGCGCTCGAAGGCGAGCAGGATGCGCCGACGGACATCGGTCGCGTCCTCAATTTTTTTGAGGCCGGGGGCGAATGGCTCCCAGGATTCATTGCCGAAATAGCTGTGCCTAGCACCCGTCGCGATCACAAGATGGTCATAGGCGAGCGCGCGTCCGTCTTCCAGCACGACACAGTTTTCGTCCCGCTGCACATCCGTGACCCGGCCCATCAGGACCCGTGCGTTCGGCTGGTCACGAAAGAGTTCACGGATCGGCGCGGCGATGTCCGCAGGGGAAAGGCCAGCGGTCGCGACTTGATAGAGCAGTGGTTGGAACAGGTGATAATTGTGCCGGTCTATCACGGTGACCCGGCACGGCGCGTTCTTGAGTGCGCGTGCAGCCGCCACGCCACCGAACCCGGCACCAACAACAATTACGTGAGGAAGCGTGTCATTCCGCCAGATTTCCCGGTCAAACAGCAGCGGTAAGCGGGCATTCAGCCAGCGCTCGACCAGTGCATCCAATGAGAAGCGGCTGGGACCCCAGGTCAGAATGAGGCCAAGCAGCAATATCCAATAGAGGTGATTGACGTGATCCAGATAGGTGAACTGGATGACCGCTGTCATAACAATCAGCGGCAATGTGGCAAGGCGGGTCAGCAAGCCACCAATCAGCAGTACAGGCATGGCCAGTTCGAATACGGTAGCCGACCCAGCGGCAAACCATACGGGCAGAAATGGCGTTTGATATTCATGCTCAAAAAGAAACAGGGTTGATTGCCAGTCTGCGATTTTGGTCAGGCCAGAGGCAAAGAAAATGGCACCAATCCAATAGCGGATGAACAGCATCCAAGCAGGTGCGGCCCAGGCCTTTAGCCAATCAAAGAGGCTGCCAAATTGCGCCGCAAACGGCAGGGCTGCGCCGCCAAGCCCGCGCCTGATCAAGGCATCGACACTGATTGGCCCAGCACCGGCCAACAGAAACCAAACCCCCAACACGGCCCAGTGCAGGTTCAAATCCAGCGGCTGATAGACCGTCTGGATGACCATCGCCATGGCAGCTAATAAAGCGCCCGCCAACCGCGTGAATAATCCGAGCGACAGCAGCAATCCAGCGCCAAGCTCCACGCTGATGCCTAAGATTGTCGCGACAGCGGGGGATGCCCATGAAACTGGGTATTCATTCGCTGCCAGGAACATCGCCTGGTCCAGATTGCTGAGCTTGATAATGCCAGACGCTATGAACGGCTGGGCCAGCAGCACCCGCAGAAGAAGGTCAAACCCAGGCCATACGGTGAGCTCTGCGACGCGCCGGAACCCTATCAAATTACGGGCTCTGCCAGTCCAGAACTGTCCGATATGGTTTGGCGCTTTGGATGCTGTCGTCATTGGTGATCCCCCCGGACCTGAACATTGCTATGCATCAGAGATAGCTGTCCTGGTGCCCAGGCGCTCATCACGCCTCCGCGATGGCGGCGTGAGGGATGCTCGGGGTATAGTGCAACGAAACCGCCCTTAGATCCGTTTGGAAACCATAATGACTTCACCCGCTACAAATCCCCGCCCCATGGATGGCATCCGTGTTCTTGATATTGCGACGTTTATTGCTGCACCGATGGCGGCCTCGATCATGGGCGAGTTCGGCGCGGACGTGATCAAGATCGAGCAACCCAGCAAAGATGGGCAAGCTGGCGGCGATCCTTGGCGGCGCTATGGCACGGCATCCAAACGGGACGATTCAAGCCTTGCATGGCTAACAGAAGCGCGGAACAAGCGCTCGATTACGCTGAACCTGCGGGCACCAGAAGGGGCCGAAATATTCAAACGCCTTGTCGCTGAGGCTGATGTCGTGACAGAGAATTTTCGCCCCGGCACCTTGGCGAAATGGGGCCTGGGCTATGACGTGTTGGCGGAAATCAACCCGCGCTTGGTGATGTTAAGCGTATCTGGATATGGCCAGACGGGACCGTACAAAGACCGCCCCGGGTTCGCGCGCATCGCCCATGCATTTGGCGGACTGACGCATCTGGCAGGCATGCCTGGCGGCCCGCCGGTAACACCGGGCTCAACTTCACTCGGCGACTATATGACGGGGATGTACGGGGCGATTGGCGTTCTGATGGCTCTGCGGGAGCGGGACAAGTCGGGCCTTGGGCAAACGGTGGACTTGGCGCTCTATGAAAGCGTGTTCCGCGCGCTGGACGAATTGGTTCCAGCCTATGCAGCAACCGGATATGTGCGCGGGCGGGAAGGCATCGGCACCGCCAATGCTTGCCCCCATGGCCACTTTGAATGCGGGGACGGGCGCTGGGTCGCCATCGCCTGCACCAATGATAAAATGTTCGACCGTCTGTCTAAAGCGATGCAGCAGCCGGACCTTGCGAGTGCAGCCCAATATGGCCGCGTCGCCAATAGGTTGGCGGAGCGCGAAATCGTCGATGGCCTGGTCTCAGATTGGACGAAATCCATGGACCGCGATGGGGTTGTCGCCGCATGTGTTGCGTCAGAAGTGCCGATTGGTGCCGTGAACGCTATCGATGAGATATTTGAAGACCCGCATTTCAAGGCGCGGGGGAACTTGGTCATCGTTGATGATCCTGCGACCGGGCCTGTAACTGTGCCCGGTGTCGCACCGCGCTTGTCCCGCACACCTGGGCGTATCGACAATTTGGGTCCAGCGTTGGCCAATGCGAATAGTGCGGTCTACAGCGACTTACTGGGTTTGTCGGCGGATGAAATCGCAAAACTGCAGGAGAAGGGCATCATCTGATGGATGCAGCCAATGTTGGCGAGATTATTCCGTTTGATACGTTTGCACTGCGCGCTGGCGCTGCGCTTGTGCTTGGCGTGTTGGTTGGCCTGGACCGCGAATTTAAACGCAAGCCTTTGGGTGCCCGTGCCTATGCACTGATCGCCCTTGGATCAGCGTGTTTTATGATGGTCACATTGAACTTTGCGCTTGGGCCAACGGCGCTTGAGCGCGGAATCGGCATTGACCCGAGCCGGTTGATCCAGGGCCTGGTTGGCGGCATCGGCTTCCTTGGGGCCGGTGCCATTATCGGCGGCGGCAGCGACGGGCGTTTGCGCGGTGTTGGCAGTGGTGCTGCAATCTGGGTCGTCGGCGGCGTGGGCATTGCCTGCGGCCTTGGCTATTTGGCGGAGGCGGCGCTGATGGCCGGATTGACCTTCCTGATCCTTTTCGTAGGTGATTGGTGCGAAGCGAAAGCAGGTATCAAAGACGCCGTGGATACGGCGGCGGAAAAGGACGATGGATAAACCCCTTCGGGCAAAAGGCTTCGATACTTGAACGTATTGCACTCTTCCATCTTCCCGACGCATGCTTTTGCCCATGAGTAGATGGCTTGCTTATCAGGGGCCGACCCTGGCGTTGGATGCGCTTTTAATCCATCCGGAAAATGCGCTGGTCCGGCAAGCGTTGGCAGCGCGCCATGGGGTGACGCCTGTGAATGGGGACGGGTTTGGGCTGGCCTGGTGGGGCGATAAGTCGGAGCCGGGCCTATTCCGAGATACACTTCCAGCCTGGAATGATGCCAATTTGTTGAGCTTGGCTGAGCAGATCACCGCCCGCCAGTTTTTCGCCCATGTGCGGGCATCTACGGGCACCGAAACCAGCCGCAGTAATTGTCATCCTTTCCGGTCTGGCCGGATCGCCTTCATGCATAACGGGCAGATTGGCGGGTGGAGGCAGGTTCGGCGCGGGATCGAAGCTGCGATCCCTGACGCCCTTTATGGTCAGCGCACTGGCACCACGGACACCGAAGCGCTGTTCTTGTTGGCACTGGCCCATGGTGCCGATACAGACCCGGCAGGCGGCCTCGCTAAAGCCGTTGGGTTTGTTTTGGAGCAGATGCACGCAGCTGGCGTAGATGCACCGTTCCGCATGACAGCCGCGTTTGGGGATGGTGACAGCATGGTCGCCGCGCGGTGGTCATCTGATGGAAAGTCACCAAGCTTGCATTACTTGGCTGGCGGCAGTGTCACCAGCGATGAAGGCCGCATTGCGATGGCTCCGGGGGCGGGTGCCGCCGTCATTCTTTCAGAACCGTTGGATGAGGATGAAGACGGGTGGCCAGAAATCCCGGAAGGCTCCCTGTTGGTCGCTAATTCAGGCGGCGTCTCGATATCATCCTTCGCTCCTGCCTGAGTTCACCTTGCTGACATTGGGCTGAAGCAAGCGCAGTTCCGGCGGCTCAGCCATGCCAAAATTGCAGAGCGATCTGCTTGCTCTGCTGCGGCTTATGGGCCATGTACTCATTTGGGCTGCGTGCGCCGCCAAAGCTTCCTTTGGCAGGTGCCGGCTTGGAGAGATCAGACCATGACACCATTCGCAATTGCGGGCGTGCAGATGCACGTTTCCGCCGTGCACGACAACATCGCGGCTATGGAACAGCGCCTCGCCGTGCTGATGGCACGCTTTCCCTGGACACAGATGGTGCTGTTCAGCGAACTGGCACCTTACGGCCCACTGCCGCAATACGCTCAGACATTCCCGTGTGAGGCTGAGACTCGGTTTCAAGAGATGGCGCAACGCTACGGCGTTTGGCTGCTGCCAGGCTCGATCTTTGAAAAGGCTGAGGATGGCAAGCTCTACAACACCGCCAGCGTAATCTCACCTACGGGCGAGGTGGTGAAGCGGTACCGCAAAATGTTCCCTTTCCGCCCGTATGAATCCGATGTCGCAGGCGGGACGGAATTCTGTGTATTTGATGTGCCGAATGTTGGACGGTTTGGTCTGTCGATTTGCTATGATATCTGGTTCCCAGAAACGACCCGGCATCTAACCGCACAGGGCGTTGAAGTGCTGCTGCATCCCGTCCTGACAGGCACTGTTGATCGCGATGCTGAGCTGGCAATTGCGCGGGCGACGGCGGCGCAGTTCCAGTGTTATGTGATTGATGTCAATGGTTTAGGTTCTGGTGGCGTTGGCCGTTCCTGTGTGGTTTCGCCTTCCGCACATGTGCTGCATCAGTCCGCTGGGCAGGAGGATATGTTCCCCGTCGAGGTTGATTTTGATGCCGTGCGCCGCCAGCGTGAGTACGGGATGATGGGCCTTGGACAGGTGCTGAAAAGCTTCCGCGACCGTGAGGCTGAGTTCCCGGTTTATGACCGCGCAAGCGGTGCCGACGCTTATCTTCAATCCTTAGGGCCGCTGGCAATGCCGCAGCAAGGACATGTCGTTGGGGCGCATGGCGTCGGGCCAGGCCAAGCTGCAGCTAATGTTTACCAAGGGCCAGACGCCGACGAGGCATTGGCTGGGATTGCGGCACCAGGCCCACTCGCCCCAAAGGGTTCCTAGGCCGCGCAATTATGGTTATGGTGCTTGCTTAAGAGCTGGTCCCTTGGTCGCGGAGCTGCTCGTTTACGGTGTTAAACGAGGAGAGCGTCGATATGAATTCGCCGACGACAAGTGGATCGATTAGCGATTACTACAGCGCTGTACAATTGCGCCAGGATCGGTGGAGTACACTCCGCGATACCTGTGAACAGCTTGCACGGTTTTCAGAATCGAATGCGCCTGAGGCGAAAGTCGCTAAGGCCGTGGGAAAGGCATCTGGCCTGCTCGCGGCTTTGTCTCCGATTAAAATGTACTGGGCCTTTCCGGGCCGCACGGCGTTTGAGCATTTGCGCAAGGTGCTGGACAGCAAGCAATATGATGATCTCGCATTCTCTGTCCGCCGAATCTCCCGTGCACTGACAACGGGTGCCTATCGCCGCCGCGCCGTGCCGCTTGCCCGCAGCGATGGTGAGTTCGAAGAGTCCGATGACGATCTGCATGCTTCTATCGAGTCGCGGACGATGCAGAAACCGTATTTTGAGGTCCTGATCGTCGATCAGACGACGGACTATCAGGAACGCTTTCAGCGCCAGAGCCTGCAGCGCCTGCGCCGGGAAGAAGACGCATTTATCTATGAAGCCGTGGTGACGCCGAGCTTGGAAGATGCGCTGATCGCGATTCTGTTCAATCACAATATCCAGGCCGTCGTCGTCCGTCCTGGGTTGACCCTGAAATCCAAGAACCAGTTACCGGTTTTGCAACGCTATCTAACGCGCTTGCAGGGGGATGGTGTCGATGACCTGGACCCGCAGCACTATGGCCCTGAACTCTGCCGCCAGATCGCAAAGGTTCGCCCGGAATTAGACGCCTATCTGATAACAGACAGGTCAGCAGAGGATGTCGCTGGCCTTGATCTCGGCCTTTGCCGCCGGGTTTTCTATAATCAGGAAGATTTCCTAGAGCTGCACCTGAACATTCTGCGCGGCGTTGCCGCCCGGAATAAGACACCGTTTTTCAGTGCGCTGGTGGAATATTCCAAGCAGCCGACTGGTGTCTTCCACGCTATGCCGATCAGCCGCGGCAAATCCATTACACGGTCCCACTGGATCCAGGATATGGGCGCGTTTTATGGCCCAAACATCTTCCTGGCCGAAACCTCGGCTACGTCAGGCGGGTTGGATTCACTGCTGGAACCCCATGGGCCGATTAAGGAAGCGCAGGAGCGAGCGGCCGTCGCTTTTGGCTCCAAACAAACATTCTTCGCGACCAATGGCACATCGACCTGTAACAAAATTGTTGTGCAGGCCTTGGTCCGTCCCGGCGATATCGTGCTGGTCGACCGCCACTGCCATAAATCCCACCATTACGGGATGGTTCTGGCGGGCGCGCAAGTGGTCTATCTGGAAAGCTAAGCCTTGGATGCGTACTCCATGTACGGTGCCGTGCCGCTGTCTGAGATTAAGGAAAAGCTGCTGGCCTTGAAGGCAGAAGGCAAGCTGGACCGGGTGCGCATGCTATTGCTCACCAACTGCACGTTTGACGGCATTGTCTACAATGTTGAGCGGGTCATGGAGGAATGCCTCGCGATTAAGCGCGACCTGGTGTTCCTTTGGGATGAGGCTTGGTTCGCCTTCGCGCGCTTTGGCCCCACGTATCGCCAACGCACCGCCATGAACACAGCCAATGTGCTGCGGGATAAATTGCGCATGCCAGAGCACCGTTCCGCCTATGAGGCACAGCAGGCAGAACTTGAAGATGCGGATGACGAAACGCTTCTGAAAACCCGCTTGATCCCGCCGCCAAATGCACGGGTGCGGGCCTATGCAACGCAGTCCACCCATAAAACCCTGACATCACTGCGCCAGGGTTCGATGATCCATGTGAATGACCAGGACTTCAAAGGCGAGGTCGAGCAGGCATTCCATGAAGCCTACATGACCCATACGTCTACTTCGCCCAACTACCAGATCATTGCGTCGCTAGATGTGGGCCGCAGGCAGGTCGAGCTCGAAGGCTTCGAGTTCGTGCAGCGCCAGGTCGAGGCTGCCATGGGCATGCGCCGGGCTATCTCCACCCATCCGCTGCTGCAAAAGTACTTCAAGGTATTGACGGCGGGCGACATGATCCCAGAGGCGTATCGCGAAAGCGGCGTCTCTAGAGCAGATTCCCATCATTCTGGTTCATAGCCTGCAGCTGTGAAGTAGCTCCTGCAGTCGTTTGGCGTGAGGTCGTCGATGGCGTCTCGGATGGCGTCCCAGAGATCTGGGAGATTACGGGCGGCGGCTTTTCT
>CALLKY010000070.1 GCA_938083135.1 uncultured Alphaproteobacteria bacterium
TGACGAAAGATGAAGGCGGTCGTCACACGCCGTTCTTCTCGAACTATCGTCCGCAGTTTTACTTCCGCACGACGGACGTGACGGGGACGGTAGAGCTGCCGGAAGGCACGGAGATGGTAATGCCCGGGGATAACATCTCCATGGTGGTGAACCTGATCGCGCCGATTGCGATGGATGAAGGCCTGCGTTTCGCCATTCGCGAAGGCGGTCGCACCGTCGGCGCTGGCGTCGTCGCCAAAGTCGTCGCGTAAGGCTATACAAGGAAGATTGCCCCTGGCATTTCGGTGCTAAGGGCTGCAGGAGCGTAGCTCAATTGGTAGAGCACCGGTCTCCAAAACCGGGGGTTACGGGTTCGATCCCTGTCGCTCCTGCCACTATCTAGCAGGCGATGCGCCGCGGCGGTTTTAACCGGCGCGGCCATCGTATTTGAGAGGGAAGCATTCGATTTTGGATGCTTTCTGGCACTTTAGAAGGGCTCGGAATCCAGTTCCGGCCCGCGTGGGATGACAATGGCCAAGACGAGCCCAGGCGCTTTCGTACGGCAGGTCCGCCAGGAGGCCAGTAAGGTCACCTGGCCCAGCCGGAAGGAAACCATGGTCGCCAGCATGATGGTCTTCATCATGGTGGGGATTTCGGCTGTGTTCTTCTTCGCTGTGGACCAGGTTCTGGCGCTTGGCGTCCGCTATATTCTCGGCCTGGGGGGCTAAAAACTCATGGATGCCCGCTGGTACGTCGTTCACGCCTATTCAGGCTTCGAAAAAAAGGTCGCTCAATCGATCCGCGAACAAGCGGACCGTGAAGGCATTGGCCAAGACATCGATGAAGTCCTGGTGCCAACCGAAGAGGTCGTTGAGATCAAGCGCGGTGCCCGTGCGACGTCTGAGCGGAAGTTCTTCCCGGGCTACGTGCTCGTTAAGATGAAGATGACTGATCACGCCTGGCACTTGGTCAAGAACACGCCGAAAGTCACGGGTTTCCTTGGTGCGGGGCAGCGGCCGTCGCCGATCTCGGAAGCCGAAGCCCGTCGGATTGTCGATCAGGCGCAGGATAGCGTTGATAGTCCGAAACCGTCCGTTATGTTCGAAATCGGCGAACAGGTTCGGGTGTCTGAAGGCCCATTCGCCAGCTTCAATGGCGTGGTCGAGGACGTGGACGAAAAGAACGCGCGCCTCAAAGTCTCCGTATCGATCTTTGGGCGTGCGACGCCTGTTGATCTGGAATACGGCCAAGTCGAGAAGACGTAACGCTTTTTCTAACAGCTGCAATCTGGGCTGGCGCGCATTATCGAATGATAAGCGGTGCAAACAGATTGAACCCCGCGTGGGAGGTCCCCCTTGGCCGCACCACGCACCCGGTCGCGAATGGTCGTGTATCCGGGCGTCTCTAAAGGGAATGGACAGTGGCAAAGAAAATTACCGGCTATATTAAGCTGCAGGTGCCAGCGGGCAAAGCAAACCCGTCGCCGCCTATCGGCCCAGCGCTTGGCCAGCGCGGCGTGAATATCATGGAATTCTGCAAGGCGTTTAACGCGCAGACACAGCAGATGGAAGCCGGGATGCCAATCCCGACGATCATTACTGTTTATGCAGATCGCAGCTTCTCCTTCATCACGAAGTCTCCGCCAGCCAGCTATTTCATTAAGCAGGCCGCCAAGATCAACAAGGGCTCTCAGACCCCTGGTAAATCTGCTGGCATCGTCGGCAAGGTGACAATGGATCAATTGCGTGAGATCGCCAGCCAGAAATTGGCAGACATGAGCGCGAATGATGTGGACGCTGGCGCTAAGGCGCTGGCCGGGTCCGCCCGGTCTATGGGCGTGGAAGTGGTGGATTGATCTAATGGCAAAGCAAGGCAAACGCGTTGTAGACGCGCAGAAAACCATCGACGCTGAAAAGCTTTATGGTCTCGATGAAGCTGTTGGCATTATCAAATCCAATGCCAAAGCGAAGTTTGATGAGACGGTCGAAATGTCGATCAATCTTGGCGTAGATCCACGCCACGCGGACCAACAGGTTCGGGGCATGGTCGCGCTGCCAAACGGCACGGGCAAGACCGTTCGCGTTGCCGTGTTCGCCCGTGGCGAGAAGGCTGATGAAGCAACGGCTGCTGGCGCAGACGTGGTTGGCGCTGAAGAACTGGCTGAAATTGTCCAGGGCGGCACGATTGATTTTGATCTGGCCATCGCTACACCGGACATGATGCCGGTCGTTGGTCGCTTGGGCCGGGTGCTTGGCCCGCGCGGCATGATGCCGAACCCTAAGCTCGGCACTGTGACCATGGACGTCAAAGGTGCCGTTGAAGGCGCTAAGGGCGGTCAGGTTCAGTATCGGGTTGAAAAGGCGGGGATCATCCACGCGGGTGTTGGCAAAGCTAGCTTCAGCGAAGATCAGATCGTCGGCAACATCCGGGCGCTTTTTGACGCTGTGGTCCGCGCGAAGCCAACAGGCTCCAAGGGTATGTACATCAAAAAGGTCTCGTTGACCTCTACGATGGGCCCTGGCGTTCGCATTGACCCAGCGTCGATGTCTGAAGGCTAAGGCCACTTAAGGAATTCCGGCAAGCTCGCTTGCTGGATGGTTTGCCTAATTCTGGTTCACCAGAACGGAGCAGGCCGTAACGAACGTCTGTCCGAGATTGCAGGCGCTGATAAGAGACGGGGATGACCCCAGGCTTGTCGGCATAATATTCGCCCGCATGAGACAGGAGACTTGGATTGGTTGGATGGCGTGGCCTCGCGGCTTTGCCCATGCGTCTTTCCGGGACTTCACCGGCGCAGACGGCAGATGTTCTGCCAATCCCTTTGGGGGCGGCAGAACGAAACCAGGGGTGGAATGGCATTTGCCAAACTGCCTCATTTGACGGAGTAGACCCGTGCAAAGAAAACAGAAGGAAGCCGTAGTCGACGTGCTGCACGAAACCTTCAATGGGGCCGGCAGTGTTGTCGTGGCTCATCAGAAGGGTTTGACAGTCGCTGAGATTACAGACCTTCGCGGGCGTATGCGGGAAGCTGGGGCTGGTTTTCGGGTAACCAAAAACCGCCTGGCCAAGCGCGCGCTGGCAAGCACGCCGTATGAAAACCTGACTGACTTGTTCAGTGGGCCGACGACGGTCGCCTATTCCGATGATCCCGTAGCCGCGGCGAAAGTTGCGGTTAAATTCGCCAAAGACAATGACAAATTTGAAGTCATTGGCGGCGGGTTTGCAGGTCAAGAACTCAGCCTCGAACAAGTTCAGGCGCTCGCCGCCTTGCCGCCGCTCGATGAGCTGCGCGCGAAACTTGTTGGCATGATCTCGACGCCTGCAACCCGGATCGCTGCGGTCACAGCTGCGCCTGCCGGCCAGCTTGCTCGCGTGTTCGGCGCCTATGGGGCCACGGAATAAGCAAAACCCACCCGATACGGGCGTGTGCCGCGAAAAACCGGTTAACGCGCCTTTAACGATAAACCAACTGATCTAAATCTAAGGAACGAAACAATGGCTGATCTTGCAAAGCTCGTTGACGATCTCTCTGAACTGACGGTTCTCGAAGCCGCTGAACTCTCCAAGATGCTTGAAGAGAAATGGGGCGTTTCTGCTGCTGCTCCTGTCGCAGTCGCTGCTGCTGGCGGTGGTGAAGTGGCTGCAGCTGCTGAAGAGAAAGACGAATTTGACGTCGTTCTCGCATCTGTCGGTGACAAGAAAATCAACGTGATTAAGGAAGTTCGCGCAATCACGGGTCTTGGCCTCAAAGAAGCCAAAGACCTCGTCGAAAGCGCCCCGAAAGCGGTGAAGGAAGGGGCTTCCAAAGACGAAGCCGAAGAAATGAAGAAGAAGCTGGAAGACGTGGGCGCGACCGTGGAGCTGAAATAGCTCCTTGGCGGCTAACGCCTTCTAAACTGGTTGCTTAGGAGCGCCGCGCCGTGAAACGCGCGTGCGCTCCTAACGCCGGTTTATGGTCCTAAGCGTGCGGAAGTGCGATTGAAGGCCGAACTATGATACAACCGGATGATGCGCCCCGGTAAGTAAGCCGCATTGATGACTGATGGCCTGCCGCTATGGCGCGGCTGTCTCTAAGCGCCGGCCGTTCGCTCGGCGCAACCGAACTGAAGGAGTGTAATTCAGATGGCGATGTCGATGACCGGGCGTAAGCGTATCCGTCGTCGTTTCGGGCACATCCGCGAAGCGGCCCCGATTCCTAATCTGATCGAGGTGCAGAAGCGCTCCTACGACAATTTCCTCAAGATTGACGCTGGACCAGAAGAGCGTAAAACCCAGGGCTTGGCCCAGGCGCTGTCCTCTGTGTTCCCCGTGCGTGATTTTGCTGGCAAGGCGCAGCTGGAATTCGTTGATTACGAATTCGAGCCGCCAAAATATGACGTGGAAGAATGCCGCCAGCGTGGCCTTACATACTCCGCGCCGCTTAAGGTGACCTTGCGCCTCGTGGTGTGGGACATTGATGAGGACACGGGCGCTCGCTCGATCCGCGACATCAAAGAGCAGGACGTCTACATGGGCGACATGCCCCTGATGACGGACCACGGCACGTTTATCGTGAACGGCACGGAACGCGTGATCGTCTCTCAGATGCACCGTTCGCCTGGCGTGTTCTTTGATCACGATAAGGGCAAAACCCATTCATCGGGCAAGCTTCTGTTCGCATCCCGCGTCATTCCTTACCGCGGGTCCTGGCTCGATTTCGAATTTGATGCCAAAGATCTGGTCTATGTCCGTATCGATCGCCGCCGGAAGCTGCCGGTAACGACGATGCTGATGGCGCTCGACAATGACGAGACGGCTGAGAAGCGTGAAGCCGCCCATGCGGAAGAGCTGCTGCTGCCGCCGGATCAGGCTGAGGGGCTGTCCCATGAGGACATCCTTTCAACCTTCTATGAAGTCGAAGCCTTTGAGCGCAGCGGTGACGGCTGGACGGCACCGTTCGATCCTTCGACCCTGAAGCAGGGCAAGGCTGCAAGCGACATTCGCGACGCGGAAACCGGCGAAGTCGTCGTCAAAGCGGATAGCCGGATTACACCGCGGGCAATCAAGAAGCTTGAAGACAGCGGCGTTAAGCGCCGGTTGGCCGACAACGAAGAGCTGATGGGCCGCTTTATTGCGACCGACATCATCAATCTTTCAACCGGTGAAATCTACGCTGAAGCCGGTGCGGAGATCGAAGAAGAACTGCTTGAGACACTGGCGACGGCGGGCATCGACAATATTGATGTGCTCGGCATCGATCACGTCAATGTCGGCCCCTACATCCGCAACACGTTGCAGGTTGATAAGAACAAGACCCGCTTTGACGCATTGACGGATATTTATCGCGTCATGCGCCCGGGTGAGCCGCCGACACCTGAATCCGCAGATCAGATGTTCAAGAGCTTGTTCTTTGATAGTGAGCGTTATGATCTGTCGGCTGTTGGCCGCGTGAAAATGAACGCGCGCCTTGGCCTTGAAGCGCCGGATACACAGCGCGTGCTGCGCCGTGAAGACATCATGGCGATCGTCAAAACCTTGGTCGATCTGAAAGATGGCCGCGGCGACATTGATGATATTGATCATCTGGGCAACCGCCGGGTTCGTTCCGTTGGTGAATTGATGGAGAATCAGTATCGCGTTGGCTTGCTCCGTATGGAGCGGGCAATCCGCGAGCGCATGAGCTCTGTCGATATTGATGCTGTCATGCCGCAGGATCTGATCAACGCGAAACCGGCTGCGGCTGCGGTTCGGGAGTTCTTTGGCTCCTCCCAGCTGTCCCAGTTTATGGATCAGACCAACCCGCTTTCAGAGATCACGCACAAGCGCCGTCTCTCCGCGCTTGGCCCGGGCGGTCTTACCCGTGAGCGCGCTGGCTTTGAAGTTCGTGACGTGCACGCGACCCACTATGGTCGTATCTGCCCGATTGAAACGCCGGAAGGCCCGAATATTGGCCTGATCAACAGCCTGGCCACATATGCCCGCGTCAACAAATACGGGTTCATCGAAACGCCTTATCGTAAGGTGATTGATGGGCTGGTGACTGATGACGTTGTTTATATGTCTGCCATGGAAGAAGGTCGCCACACGGTCGCGCAGGCGAATGAGCCGATTAGCGCAGAGAGCCACCTGGTCAATGACCTGGTTGATTCCCGGCGTGGCGGTGAATATGCGCTGTCGCCCCGTGAACAGATCGATTTCATGGACGTGTCGCCAAAGCAGCTTGTTTCTGTCGCTGCGGCCCTCATTCCATTCCTGGAAAACGATGACGCCAACCGCGCGCTCATGGGCTCGAACATGCAGCGGCAAGCTGTGCCGCTCTTGCAGAGCAAGGCCCCGCTTGTCGGCACCGGCATGGAAAGTGCTGTCGCTAAGGATTCTGGTGCAACGATTACTGCCAAGCGTGGTGGTATCGTCGATCAGATTGATGCGATGCGTATTGTTGTGCGCGCCAACGAAGAAGAGTCCCAGGGCGATACCGGCGTAGATATCTACACGCTGCAAAAGTTTGAACGCTCTAACCAATCCACGTGCATCACCCAGCGTCCGCTTGTCCGCAAGGGCGACCGGGTGGCTGCAGGCGATATCATTGCCGATGGTCCTTCGACCAATCTTGGCGATTTGGCGCTTGGTCGGAACGTGCTCGTTGCGTTTATGCCTTGGAATGGCTTCAACTTCGAAGATTCCATCGTGATCTCAGAGCGGATTGCCCGGGACGACGTGTTCACTTCTATTCACATCGAAGAATTCGAAGTGATGGCGCGGGACACGAAGCTCGGCCAGGAAGAGATCACGCGGGATATCCCGAATGTTTCCGAGGAGGCACTTCGGAACTTGGACGAAGCAGGCATCGTGTATGTCGGCGCGGAGATCAATCCGGGCGACATCATGGTCGGTAAAGTCACGCCTAAGGGCGAGTCGCCGATGACGTCTGAAGAAAAGCTGCTGCGCGCCATCTTTGGTGAGAAAGCGGCTGACGTCCGCGATACCTCCTTGAAGGTGCCGCCAGGGGTGACCGGCACGATCGTTGACGTTCGCGTCTTCTCCCGTCGTGGCGTCGAGAAAGATGAGCGCGCACGAGCTATTGATCAGTCTGAGATTGAACGCCTCGCGAAAGATCGGGACGATGAGCGCGGGATTATCACCCGTAGCTTTAACGCCCGCTTGCGTGAAGTGCTGGGCGGCCAAACGGTCGTATCCGGGCCAAAGGGCGTTAGTGAAGTCAGCAAGGGTGCCGTTATTGACGCTGCCCTGCTGGACGCAATTACGCCGAACCAGCAGCGCCAGATCACCGTCGAAGACGACGCCGTGATGCAGGAACTGGAGGCCTTTGGCCGTCAGTTTGATGAAAGCATCAAGCAGCTTATTGACCGGTTCGAAAACAAGGTTGAGAAGCTGGAACGCGGCGACGAGCTGCCTCCTGGCGTTATGAAGATGGTCAAAGTCTTCGTTGCGGTGAAGCGTAAGCTGCAGCCGGGCGATAAAATGGCTGGCCGTCATGGCAACAAAGGCGTTGTATCAACCATCGTACCGATGGAAGACATGCCACACCTGGAAGATGGCACACCGGTTGATATCGTTCTGAACCCACTTGGCGTTCCAAGCCGTATGAATGTTGGTCAGATTCTCGAAACGCATCTGGGCTGGGCCTGTGCAGGCCTTGGACAGCAGATCGAGACCATGCTGGATTCCGTGGCCCAGGGCGACAAGGGCATGCAGGATCTTCGCGATAAGCTTGCGGATATCTACGGTCCGGAGATGAACGAGAGCGACGTCAAGGTCCTCAGCGATGATGAGATCCTGGAGCTCTCGAATAACCTGACCGAAGGCCTGCCGATCGCAACACCTGTGTTCGATGGTGCCCGCGAGTCTGATATCAACGCGATGCTGGAAAAGGCCAACTTGCCGACCTCCGGCCAGACCCGATTAATTGATGGACGTTCAGGCGAGCCTTTCCATCGCCCAGTCACAGTCGGCTTCATCTATATGCTGAAGCTCCATCACTTGGTGGACGACAAGATCCATGCACGGTCTATCGGGCCATACAGTCTCGTTACCCAACAGCCGTTGGGTGGTAAAGCGCAGTTCGGTGGACAGCGCTTTGGTGAGATGGAAGTGTGGGCGCTTGAAGCTTATGGCGCTGCCTACACCCTGCAGGAAATGTTGACGGTGAAATCCGATGACGTTTCTGGGCGGACCAAAGTCTACGAAGCAATTGTGCGCGGCGACGATACATTCGACGCGGGCATCCCAGAATCGTTCAACGTTCTAATCAAAGAGCTTCGCTCGCTTGGCTTGAATGTTGAACTGCAGGAGACGGAACCGACTGCGTAATGCGGACCGGCGCTTTCTTCTACGACCATTATAGGCGCTGCGACGGCAGTCGCCTTTCCCTTGCAGCGGGCGTATCCTCGCCCGCTGCACAAGCAAGCTAAAGGAGCGTGCCCCTATGAACGATTTGATGAAGGTCTTCGGCCAGATTCAGGGCGCCCAGAGCTTTGACAAGATTCGCATCTCCATCGCCAGCCCGGAGCGTATCCGCTCCTGGTCATACGGTGAGATCAAGAAGCCAGAAACAATCAACTATCGTACATTCAAGCCGGAACGGGATGGCCTGTTCTGCGCGCGTATCTTTGGCCCGATCAAGGATTACGAATGCCTATGCGGTAAATATAAGCGCATGAAGTATCGCGGCATCATCTGCGAAAAATGCGGCGTTGAAGTCACGCTCACCAAAGTCCGGCGCGAGCGCATGGGCCATATTGAGTTGGCGGCACCAGTTGCGCACATCTGGTTCCTGAAGTCGCTCCCAAGCCGTATTGGTCTCATGCTCGACATGACCCTGCGTGAGCTTGAGCGCGTGCTTTATTTCGAGAGCTTCCTGGTTGTCGATCCCGGATTGACCGACCTTGGCGAGCGGCAATTGCTGTCCGAAGATGAGTATTACGGCGCGCAGGACGATTACGGCGCTGATAACTTCACAGCGATGATCGGTGCAGAGGCCATCAAGGTTCTGCTGACGAACATGGATATGGGGTCTGAGCGCGAAAATCTGCGTGAGGAGCTGAAGGACACCAATTCAGAGGCCAAGCGTAAGAAGATCGTCAAGCGCTTGAAGCTGATCGAAGCCTTCATGGAATCTGGCGCGCGTCCGGAATGGATGGTGCTGGATGTTGTTCCGGTTATTCCACCGGAACTCCGCCCGCTGGTCCCACTGGATGGCGGCCGCTTCGCCACGTCCGATTTGAACGATCTGTATCGTCGGGTTATCAACCGGAACAACCGCCTCAAGCGCCTGATCGAACTCCGCGCGCCAGACATCATCATCCGCAACGAAAAGCGGATGCTGCAAGAATCCGTCGATGCGCTGTTTGATAATGGCCGCCGTGGTCGGGTTATCACCGGTGCCAACAAGCGCCCGCTGAAGTCACTCTCTGACATGCTTAAAGGCAAGCAGGGTCGTTTCCGGCAGAACTTGCTCGGCAAGCGCGTTGATTACTCCGGCCGTTCAGTCATCGTGGTTGGCCCAAGCCTGCTGCTGCATCAATGTGGGCTGCCCAAGAAAATGGCGCTCGAACTGTTCAAGCCAATGATCTATTCGAAGCTTGAACTTTACGGCATGGCGAGCACGATTAAGGCCGCGAAGCGCATGGTCGAGCGGGAACGCCCGGAAGTTTGGGATATCCTTGAAGAGGTTATCCGCGAACACCCGGTTATGCTGAACCGCGCGCCTACGCTTCACCGTTTGGGTATCCAGGCGTTCGAACCGAAGCTGGTTGAAGGCAAGGCCATTCAGCTGCATCCGCTGGTTTGCACAGCATTCAATGCTGACTTCGATGGCGACCAGATGGCGGTCCACGTGCCGCTATCCTTGGAAGCGCAGCTTGAAGCCCGCGTTTTGATGATGTCGACCAATAACATCCTCAGCCCTGCGAACGGCAAGCCGATTATCGTACCGACCCAGGATATCGTCCTTGGTCTGTATCATTTGTCCATGGATCGCGAAGGCGAGCCGGGCGAAGGCATGGTTTTCCGTGGCGTCGGTGAAGCGAAGCAGGCGCTCGATCAGGGCGTCGTTTCCTTCAACACGCGGGTTAAGGCCCGGTGGAGCTGGATTAATGCCGAGGGCGAAGAGACCGTCACCGTGTTCGACACCACGCCGGGCCGGATGGTCATTGGTGAGTTGTTGCCGCGCACACCTGGCATGGGTTTCGATACCGTCAATGAGGTGATGACCAAAAAGGCCATCTCCAACTTGATCGATACCGTTTACCGGACCTGCGGCCAGAAGCACACGGTGATCTTCGCGGATCGCCTGATGACCCTTGGGTTCACAACTGCGACTCGTTCAGGCGTCTCGTTCGGTAAGGATGACATGGTCATTCCTGTCGAAAAGAAAGCTTTGATCGAAGAAGCGCAGACGATGGTCAAACAGTATGAGCGCCAGTACCTGGACGGCCTGATCACACAGGGCGAAAAGTACAACAAGGTCGTCGATGCTTGGTCCAACACGTCGGACAAAGTGGCGCGCGCTATGATGAGCGGCATCGCCAAGCTCGAAGATGGCAAGCCCATCAACGCGGTTTACATGATGGCCCACTCCGGTGCGCGTGGTTCTGAAGCGCAGATCAAGCAGCTTGCCGGCATGCGCGGCCTGATGGCTAAGCCGTCTGGTGAGATTATCGAAACGCCGATTATCTCGAACTTTAAGGAAGGTCTGACCGTTCTTGAGTACTTCAACTCCACCCACGGGGCACGTAAGGGCCTTGCGGATACGGCGTTGAAAACTGCGAACTCGGGCTATCTCACCCGCCGTCTGGTCGATGTGGCGCAGGATTGCATCATCTTCAGCCATGATTGCGGCACCCAGGAAGGCCTTGTCATCCGCGCCGTTGTTGAAGGCGGTGATGTGATTGAAGCACTTTCTGAACGCATCCTTGGCCGTACCGCTGCCGTGGACATCAAAGACCCACTTTCCGGTGACATCATTGTTCCGGCTGGTGGCATCATTGATGAAACGACATCAGTGCAGGTCGAAGACGCGGGCGTTGACGAAGTCAAAATCCGGTCCGTCCTGACCTGTGAGGCAGACCTTGGCGTTTGCGGTCGTTGCTACGGTCGTGACCTGGCACGCGGCACCGAAGTCAACATCGGTGAGGCGGTCGGCGTTATCGCGGCCCAGTCCATCGGCGAGCCGGGCACTCAGCTCACCATGCGTACCTTCCATATTGGTGGTGCGGCACAGCGTGGGGCGGAGCAGTCCAGCATTGAAGCCACCCACGATGGCACGATCAAAATCCTGAACCGGAACGTCGTGATTGACGCTACGGACACGCCGATTGTGATGGGCCGGAATACGGAAGTCATCCTGATTGACCCGGCAGGCCGCGAGCGTGCGCGTCACCGTCTGCCATATGGTGCGCGCTTGCTCACCGATGAAGGGGCAACCGTTGAGCGGGGCCAGAAGCTTGGCGAATGGGATCCGTTCATGCTTCCCATCATCTCTGAGCGCGATGGTGTCGCGAACTATGTTGATTTGGTTGATGGTGTCTCTATCCGTGAAGTCATGGATGAAGAAACTGGCATCGCAAGCCGTGTGGTCGTCGATTGGCGCCAGCAGCAACGTGGCGCAGACTTGAAGCCGCTGATCGCCCTGACGGACGAGAATGGCGAGCCGATTGAACTGGCTGCCGGCATTCAGGCACGTTACTTCCTCAGCGTTGATGCTGTTCTGAATATCGAGAACGGCGCCAGGATTAAGGCTGGCGAAGTGCTTGCCCGTATCCCACGCGAATCGTCTAAGACCCGTGACATCACCGGTGGTTTGCCGCGTGTGGCTGAACTGTTCGAAGCGCGTCGTCCGAAGGATCACGCGGTCCTGGCTGAAACCAATGGCCGTGTCGAATTTGGTAAGGATTACAAGACCAAACGCCGGATCATTGTCCGCGATATGGTGGATCCTGATCAGACGTCTGAATATATGGTGCCTAAGGGTCGGCATGTTGCCGTGCGCGAAGGCGACATGGTGGAAACAGGTGATCTCTTGCTGGACGGCAACCCCGCCCCGCATGACATCCTGCATGTGCTTGGCGTAGAAGCGCTGGCAGAATTCCTGATCCATGAAATTCAGAGCGTCTATCGCCTCCAGGGCGTGAAGATCAACGATAAGCACATTGAGGTGATTGTTCGCCAGATGCTGCAAAAGGTTGAGATTTCAGAGCCTGGCGATACGACCTATCTGATCGGCGAGTTGATCGACCGGACTGAGTTCGATGAGGTCAATGCCCGCACGGCTGCTGAAGACGGCAAGGTGGCTGAAGCGACTCCTGTCCTACAGGGCATCACCAAGGCCTCACTGCAGACGCAGTCCTGGATCTCGGCGGCGTCCTTCCAGGAAACGACTCGGGTGCTGACCGATGCGTCAACGGCTGGGAAGATCGATACGCTAAATGGCTTGAAAGAGAATGTTATCGTTGGCCGCTTGATCCCTGCGGGCACCGGTAGCGTGATGAATCGGGTGCGGCGTATTGCTGCCGAGCGTGACCGTCAGCTCTCTGCTGAGCGGGCCGCGAAGCACGCACAGCCTGCCTTGCCGAGCCCTGACGCGCTTGAGCCGGAGGCTGCGGCAGAATAACTTTCGGATCATGGAGAGAACATGGGCTTTCGCGCCAATAAAGCGACCTAAGCCTGTTGACGCGAAGCCCGTGCCTCTCTATGTTCCGCGAACTCTTGCCGGGGCTGGCTGTAGGTGCCGGGCAATTAGCGAGCCTTAAACGATTCGTTAATTGTTCAAACGCCTAGACGCAGTTTCGATAACATCCACATGTCTCGTGGATGCCCCAAGAGGTCTAGCAATGTCGGGAGCGGCCGCTACTTCGGTCGCTTATCGTTTTTGGAAGACCACCTTGGTTTATCGGAATTCGCTATCGCCAGACGCCCAGCTTCAAGAGTGGGCGTTTTTTGTTGAGACGTGACTGAGAATGGAGATCGGCCTGATGCCGACGATTAACCAGTTAATCCGCAAGCCGCGGAAATCGCCTCCGAACCGGAACAAAGTTCCGGCGCTGGAAGC
Organism: uncultured Alphaproteobacteria bacterium; assembly: GCA_938083135.1. Classification (GTDB taxonomy): domain Bacteria; phylum Pseudomonadota; class Alphaproteobacteria; order Bin95; family Bin95; genus VMCJ01. The sequence continues at coordinate 13,028 of CALLKY010000070.1, forward strand.
ATGCCCGCAGAAGCGTGGCGTTTGCACGCGCGTCTATACGACGACGCCGAAGAAGCCGAACTCTGCGCTGCGTAAAGTTGCGCGCGTCCGGCTGACAAACGGCTTCGAAGTGACCAGCTACATTCCTGGCGAAGGACATAACCTGCAGGAGCACTCAGTCGTGCTTATCCGCGGTGGTCGTGTCAAAGATTTGCCGGGTGTTCGTTACCATATCCTCCGTGGCGTTTTGGATACGCAGGGCGTCGCAAGTCGTCGCCAGCGCCGTTCCAAATACGGCGCCAAACGGCCGAAGTGATCGGGAGTTAGATCGAAATGTCTCGTCGCCGCGCCGCAGAGAAGCGCCCAGTTACGCCGGATCCCAAGTATGGTGATACGGTTCTCAGCAAGTTCGTTGCTTGCATGATGATGCACGGCAAGCGCGCCGTTGCTGAAAAAATTGTCTATGACGCATTGGCGAAGACCGAAGGTCGCGCCGGCGTTGAAGCCATTGCGGCATTCCGCACGGCGCTGGAAAACGTCCAGCCTGCTGTTGAAGTGCGGTCCCGCCGGGTTGGTGGCGCTACATATCAGGTGCCAATGGAAGTGCGTGCTGAACGCGCCCAGGCCCTGGCTATTCGTTGGCTGATCGCAGCAGCGCGCTCACGTTCCGAAAAAACCATGACGGATCGCCTCTCTAATGAGGTTTTGGACGCCATGAACGGACGCGGCGCTGCCGTTAAGAAGCGGGAAGACACTCACCGGATGGCTGAAGCCAACCGCGCCTTCTCGCACTATCGCTGGTAGTCACCAGGTTTTGATGCTTCGGCGCTTGCCGGACAGGAGCTTTCTATGGCCCGTGAACATACATTAGATCTCTACCGAAATATCGGGATCATGGCGCACATCGACGCCGGTAAAACCACGACCACCGAGCGCATTCTGTATTACACAGGGCGCAGCCATAAAATCGGCGAAGTGCATGATGGCGCTGCAACCATGGACTGGATGGAGCAAGAGCAAGAGCGCGGCATTACGATTACGTCCGCGGCTACAACATGCTTTTGGGCTGACCATCGCATCAACATCATCGACACGCCTGGCCACGTGGACTTCACGATTGAGGTCGAGCGTTCCTTGCGCGTGTTGGATGGTGCTGTAGCAGTATTCGATTCGGTCGCTGGCGTAGAGCCACAATCCGAAACTGTATGGCGCCAAGCTGATAAGTACGGCGTGCCGCGGATGTGTTTCGTCAATAAGATGGACCGCACCGGCGCTGACTTCTTCCGTTGCGTCGATATGATGGAAGATCGTCTTGGCGCGCGCGCATTGGTCCTGCAACTGCCGATCGGCTCTGAAGCAGAGTATGAAGGCGTTGTCGACCTGATCCGCATGAAGGAAATCGTTTGGAAGAACGAAGACCTCGGCGCTGAGTATGAATACCGTGATATTCGTGACAGCTTGGCCGAACAGGCTGCTGAATACCGTGAAAAGCTTGTTGAAACCGCTGTTGAAATGAATGACGCGGCGATGGAAGCGTATCTGGAAGGTGTAGAGCCAGACGAGGCGACCCTGAAGGCTTGCATCCGTGCAGGCACACTGGACGCAAGCGTTGGTTTCGTTCCAGTTCTGAATGGCACAGCTTTTAAGAACAAGGGCGTTCAGCCGCTGCTTGATGCTGTGATTGATTACATGCCGTCTCCATTGGACGTCCCTGCAATTAAGGGCGTCGCCGTTGATTCGGACAAGCCAATGGTTCGTAATTCAACTGATGACGAGCCGTTCTCGGCGCTTGCATTCAAGATCATGACCGATCCGTTCGTCGGTAGCTTGACGTTCGTTCGAATTTATTCGGGCGTGCTTGAAAGCGGTCAGTCCGTGCTGAATTCGGTTAAAAACAACCGTGAGCGCGTTGGTCGTATGCTGGCTATGCATGCAAACAGTCGTGAAGATGTGAAAGAAGCGCGCGCTGGTGACATCGTTGCGCTGGCTGGCCTTAAGAACACAACGACCGGCGATACGCTGTGCGATACGATCAAGCCAGTTGTGCTTGAGCGCATGGAGTTCCCGGACCCCGTTATTGAAGTCGCGGTGGAGCCGAAGTCCAAGGCGGACCAGGAGAAGATGGGCGTTGCGCTCTCTCGCTTGGCGCAGGAAGATCCTTCGTTCCGCGTATCGACTGACCATGAAAGTGGCCAGACGATCATTAAGGGCATGGGTGAATTGCACCTGGATATTCTTGTTGATCGCATGCGCCGCGAGTTCAGTGTTGAAGCTGATGTTGGCGCACCGCAGGTGGCATATCGCGAAACGATCACGCGCCGCGCTGAAGTCGATTATACCCACAAGAAGCAGACGGGTGGCTCTGGTCAGTACGCGCGGATCAAGCTTGTGTTCGAGCCGCAGGAAGACAAGTCGCTCGGTAACACGTTCGATTCCACCATTGTTGGCGGTTCAGTGCCTAAGGAATATGTTCCTGGCGTTGAGAAAGGTCTCAAGTCAGCCATGGAAAGCGGCATTATTGTCGGCTTCCCCGTGATTGATGTGAAAGTCACCTTGGTTGACGGTGCCTACCATGACGTTGACTCCAGTGTGATGGCATTTGAGATTGCCGCACGCTCAGCCTTCCGTGAAGGTATGGAGCAATCTGGACCCGCGCTGCTTGAGCCGATTATGAAGGTCGAAGTGGTTACGCCTGAAGATTATATGGGCGACGTCATTGGGGACTTGAATAGTCGCCGGGGACAGGTTAGTGGAATGGATAGCCGCGGTAATGCGAGTGTCATCAATGCGATGGTCCCGCTTGCTAATATGTTCGGCTACGTCAATACCTTGCGCTCCATGAGCCAGGGTCGGGCGCAATATTCCATGCAATTCGATCACTATGAGCAGGTGCCTCAAGCTGTAGCGGACGAAGTTCGCTCTAAAATGGCCTGAGGCGGCTGACTTAACCCAATTTGGCCCGCGTCTGACGCGGGTCGCTAATAGACACACGACGCTTAGGAGCCCACGAGATGGCTAAAGAGAAGTTTGAGCGTAATAAGCCGCACTGCAACATCGGCACGATTGGTCACGTTGACCATGGCAAGACATCGCTGACGGCAGCGATCACGAAAGTGCTTGCTGAGTCAGGTGGTGCAGATTTCCAGGCTTATGACCAGATTGATAAAGCACCTGAAGAGAAAGCGCGTGGCATC
>CALLKY010000071.1 GCA_938083135.1 uncultured Alphaproteobacteria bacterium
GAGAGGGCAAACTGCGCGGTTATGTGGTGGCCCATCTGTCGGAAGGTTGGACGCCCGAGCAGATCTCCGGGCGCCTGGCCAAGGGGATCGAGATTGGCCTTGGTTCGATCTCGACCGAAGCCATCTATGCATGGATTTACAGCAAGGCGCGCAAGGCCGATCGGCTCTGGCGCACCCTGACCCGGGGTCGTCCTCGTCGCGGACGGCGTAAGCCCGCCTCCAAAGACCGCAATGGCGAGAAAACCCATAGCTCCGAACGATCAGAGGTCGCCGATCAAAGGGAAGAGCTCGGCCATTGGGAAGCTGATTTGGTGATCTGCAAGCTTTCCCGCCCCGTGCTGGTGCTGCACGAACGCAAAACCCGCCTGACTTTGATCAGCCGCCTGATGTGCAAGACCGCGGCGGAGACCGTCTCGGCGCTGATGGCCATGATCAAGCGCTTGTCTCCCGCCCTGCGCGGATCGATTACCTTCGACAACGGCGGAGAGTTCGCCCGCCACGCCCTGCTGCGCAACATGCTCTCCGCCACCACCTACTTCTGTGACGCCTATTCATCATGGCAGAAAGGCGTTGTCGAAAACACCAACGGACGCATCAGGCGATGGCTGCCCAGGTCCATCGACCTCGACCAAATCAGCGACGAAGACATCCAGGAGATTGCGATGACCCTCAACTCAACACCACGAAAGTGCCTCGGCTTCAAAACCCCTATCGAAGCCATCCTCGCCGAGCTTGGAAAAGATGTTCAAATCAAGTTTGCTTGATAACGTTGCGCTTCAAACTGGAATCCACCGGAGGAGGATTTAGGCATGCCAAGAAACCGCGGACATAATGGAGGAGATAGTAATCTATTTAAGATTGACTTTGATACTATCGAACTCGTTCTAGAAGATGCTAATTCAGGCTTACTAAAGAAAGTTCACGAAATCCTGCGCCAAGCCGAAGACTTGCCTAGCGTGATTGAAAGCAAGTCTGAGGCTGAAAAGTTCCGGGAACTAATCCAAGATTTCCGATCTCTAACTAAGGACGTGTCACACGCTAGACTTGCTGATGGTCGACCTTTCACCGAAGCCGCTAAGGTGGTTAAAGAGTGGTTCTCAGAAACTGAGAATAATCTGAAGAAAAAGGAAGCTTGGCTATCTAGGCAGCTGGCAGATTTCGCAGTTCAGACACAAAGAGACAGTCGCTCTTCTGAGCATAAGCCTGGCTATATAGAAACTCCTATTGGCACATCAGTTGATGGAGATCCTGTAGTATCGATCACACAGCCCGAATCATATAGAGAGCCTGATCCAGCGCCGTTTAATGTGGAATTGGAATGGGAGATTAAATCATTCGACATATCCCAGTTGCCGATCGAGCAGCTAAGAGATTATTTTTCTGATCACAGTATCAGGCAGGCGTTGAAGAAGCACTTAGACAAAAATGGTCCTAATCAAATAAGAGGCGTTGAATACATTCAGAGCTTAGGCAAAAAGATTGAGGGCGCTGGCCCATAGAATGCTATCCGATCGGCCATGATAATGCTCGGGCTACCGGAGCGTTTTCAAAGGTTAGATGGGATTGGCTTCGTCCGGAGCGCCCAAAAAACAGACTCAAACTGACTCGAACTATCGAGACGACGCCTGAGGGGCCATTGGCAGCAAATGGGCAAAATTTAATTAAGCCAAAAGTGTACCAAAAAACGTACCAATCGGGCTTTTTATTTCATAATTATGATTATAATTCAGGTATTTACAAGATACTTATGGCGCCGGGTGAGAGATTCGAACTCCCGACCTTCGGTTTACAAAACCGCTGCACTACCACTGTGCTAACCCGGCGTGAGGCTCATATAGCCTGCCTGAAAAATGTTCGCAATTCCTGAATGCCTCAGGGGTCGCCCATTTTTAGTGCGGCGATGAAGGCGCTTTGTGGAATTTCCACCTGACCAAAGGAGCGCATGCGCTTTTTACCGGCTTTTTGCTTTTCCAGTAGCTTCTTTTTACGCGTGATATCGCCGCCATAGCACTTAGCGGTCACGTCCTTACGCATCGCGCTCACGGTTTCCCGTGCAATCACCTTGCCGCCAATGGCCGCCTGAACAGCGATCTTGAACAGCTGGCGGGGAATGAGGTCTTTCAGGCGTTCGCAAAGCGCGCGGCCTCGGTATTCCGCCTGGGACCTGTGGACAATGGCTGCGAGCGCCTCAACCGGTTCATTGTTGACCAGGATTGAGAGCTTCACGAGTTCGCCTTCTTCATACCCATCAATCTGGTAGTCGAATGAAGCGTAACCACGACTGATGGACTTCAGGCGGTCGTAGAAATCGAACACGACCTCATTTAGCGGCAAGCGATAGATCAGCATCGCGCGCTCACCCACATATGTAAGCTCTTTCTGGATGCCGCGCCGCTCTTCGCAAAGTTTGATAACGCCGCCCAGATGCTCATCTGGCAGCATGATTGTGGCGTTAATCCAGGGCTCTTCGATCTTGGCGATCTGCATGACGTCAGGCATGTCCGCCGGATTATGCATCTCCACGATGCCGCCTTTAACCATGTGCAGACGGTACACGACACTTGGGCTGGTGGCGATCAGATCAAGATCAAATTCACGATCCAGCCGTTCCTGAATGATTTCCAAGTGCAACAGGCCAAGGAAGCCACAACGGAAGCCGAAGCCAAGGGCGGCAGATGATTCTGTCTCAAATTCAAAGCTGGCGTCATTCAGGCGCAACTTCGCCAGGCTCTCACGCAATTGCTCAAAATCGGCAGCATCGGCTGGGAATAAGCCACAGAACACGACCGGCATGTTTGGTTTGAATCCAGCAAGCGGCTTATCCGTAGGCTTACGGTCATCGGTCAGCGTATCGCCCACCTGACAATCAGCCACCGCTTTAATCTGCGCGGAGACATAGCCAAGCTCACCTGGGCCAAGCGATTGACGCTTCGTGCGCTTTGGCGTGAACACACCGACTTCGTCAATTTCGTAGGCCGCACCGGTCGCCATCATGCGCATGCGCATGCCGCGTTTGATCTCGCCATTCATAACGCGGACCAATGTGACGACGCCGAGATATTGGTCGTACCAGCTATCGACCAGAAGGGCTTCTAACGGGCCTTCAGTGCTACCCGTGGGTGGTGGCAAGCGCGTTACGATGGCTTCCAGGACTTCAGCGACGCCCTGGCCGGTTTTAGCCGAGATTTCAAGCGCGTCAGATGCGTCGATGCCAATCACATCCTCAATCTGCGCCTTGATCCGCTCGGGTTCAGATGCGGGCAGATCAACTTTGTTCAGGACAGGCACGATCTCAAGGTCATTTTCGACAGCGAGATAAACGTTCGCCAGTGTTTGCGCTTCAACGCCTTGTGTCGCATCCACGACCAGCAGCGCACCCTCACACGCGGACAGACTGCGGCTGACCTCATAAGCGAAATCGACATGGCCCGGGGTGTCGATCAGGTTCAGTTCATATTCAATGCCGTCCTTGGCTGTATATCTCAGCTGGACGGTCTGGGCCTTAATGGTGATGCCGCGTTCTTGTTCAATATCCATTGAATCAAGCACTTGCTCGGACATTTCCCGGTCTGTCAGACCGCCGCACATTTGGATCATCCGATCGGCCAGGGTCGACTTACCGTGGTCGATGTGGGCGATGATGGAGAAATTGCGGATGTGGCTGAGGTCAGTCATGATTTCCGGTGGGGTAAATGTACGCGATACCTTGTGATTTAGCGCATGACAGGCCCATTGGGAATGGGCGTAACACGCGATTCATGATGACTATGCCTGATAAATGCACTCTGGCGACGATACGCCCTCGCCGGTCAGGGGCTCATCTACGGCAGGTAGACTTGTCCATCCATGATTCTGCGCGCTGTCCGGCCAAGGGTTGCGCGCTCGACATGATATTCATTGCCGATAAGAGCGACGCGCGCCTCGGTGACAATTACGCCTGCGGGATGGCCGATGCGAACATCCTCACGGGTCTGGGCTTCCGGGCGTGCGGCTTCATGGACAATTGTCCCGGCTAGCTTACTGGCAACGCCGGTACAGACGGTGCTGGTTCCAGCGTAGGTTTTGTGCATTTGCTGCATGAACATCAGGCGGGAGACAAAATCGACCGTCTCTGCCGGCACGACAGCATCACCTAGAACGTTTTGATAATTCTGCGGCGGGCCGATCATGGCAATCAGCGGAGTTGCGGGTGATTGCGCCTTGGATTGATCGGCATCATCCAGCATGCCCATGGCGACAGCGCCAACGCCGCGAATATTCTCAAGCAGCGCGGTCAGGTCCGTATTTGCGTCGATCTCAGTGGCGGTCTCAGTACCAGTCAGGCCGACATCCTTGGCACGAATGAAGACATGGGCATTGCCGATGTCCACAAGCGAGGCTTCGATCTGCCCGAAGCCTGGTATAGTTAGCCGGTCGATGGGATTTCCAGTTGGAAGCAGCCGGTCAGTTGCACCGCCTGCGGTGTCGGCCATGTTCAGCGTGATCTGCGCACCAGTGCCGGGAACGCCGGGGACGGTGTAGTCGCCTTTTTCCATTGGGCGGCCATCGGCAGTGACGGGCACTTCAGCGATAATCAGGCGTTCCAGGTTGGTATTGTAGATGCGCACCTCTGTCACGGGATCGGTCGCCCGCACCATATTCTCCCAAATCGCAAATGCGCCGACACCTGCCGTTAGGTTTCCGCAGAGCGAATGGTAATCCACATACGGTTCATCAATTTCGACCTGCCCAAATGTGTAGGTCAAATGGCAATCGGGACGCCCCGCTGGCGGCGGGCCGACGACACACACTTTGCTGGTGAGCGGATCAGCCCCGCCCAACCCATTAATCTGTCGCTTATCGGGCGAACCGAATATCTCAAGGATGGCCCGGTCCCGCGCTTCGGCATCGCGCGGCAAATCACTTTCTTTCAGATACACACCCTTACTGGTGCCACCGCGGATGATGGAGCAGCGGATTGCTTCGGTCATGGGGTTAGCCCTACAAAGTCTGCCGCAGCAGATCGCGCTGTGTTGTGCCGACATACTCTGTGCGATAGCGGCCGCGTCGCTGAAATTCTGGGACGATTTCATCGACGAACTGTTCAATGGCTCCAGGGGAATGGATCGGGCTTAGCATGAAGCCGTCACCACCCGCGTGATCGATGAACGCCTCCATCTGGTCCGCGACGCTCAGGGCCGTGCCGACGAATTGCGGCAACCCGACAGACTGTCCGTGGCGGGCGGCGACTTCAGCCAATGTCATGGAGGACCCGTCAGGCTTCAGGAACCGGGTCCGCATGCGGTGGAGTTCAGGTTCATTGCGTTCGGCCATCAGGGCGTCATCGGGAATGCCGGATAGGTCGTAGTCTAAGTGGGCGGAGAGGATGGTCTTGCCAGCGTCCAGCGGTACAAGGGCGTTGTGTTCCTCCTGCAATTCAAGCGCATGGGCTTCGCTTTCGCCGATGATGGGCTGGGCGCCGAATAGAATGGCGCAATGGGCTGGATCGCGCCCAAACTCTGCCATGTGTGCGTGGATGGAATCACGGTAGGCTTTGGCGTCTTCGGGCCGAGGCTGAATGGCGAAAAGGGCGTCTGCATATTTCGCCGCGAAATCCTGCCCTTTGGGCGAGGTGCCAGCCTGCATGATCGCTGGGCCATTCTGAGGGGAAGGGACGACGTTTAACGGCCCCCGACTCCGGAAATGCGCGCCTTCATGTTCGATGCGATGGACTTTGGAGGCGTCGGCGAAGACCGCGCCTTCCTGGTCCATCACGACAGCACCTTCATCCCAGCTTGCCCATAGCTTTTGGCAAACTTCCATGAACTCGTGCGCTTGCTCATAGCGCTTATCAGTCGGCGCACGCTCATTGCCATAATTGGCGGCCTGGTTGCGGTTGATGGATGTGACGACGTTCCATCCGGCCCGGCCTTCGGTCATATGATCCAGCGTCGCCCACATGCGGGCTGCATAAAATGGGTGCTGATTGGATGTTGAGAATGTCGCGGCAAGGCCGATGCGGTCAGTGACGGCGCCAAGCCAGGCTAGCAGCGGCATTGGGTCATGCTCTGGTGCCTGGGCGGCGTAACGCAGTGCGGGCTCCATCGTGCCGGAGAACGAGTCTGAGATGTAGTTGAGGTCCGCGAAGAAGACCATGTCGAACAAGCCGCGCTCGCATGTCTGCGCGATGTGTTCATAAAGTTTAGGGCGATCCCAACGGAAGTTGGTGTGGTCTGTTTTGGGATGCCGCCACATGCCTAGGCTGTGATAGCTGGGGCCATGCACGAGGAACTGTGCCAGATGAATAAGAGATTTTTGGGCCATGAAGGTGTGGTCGTCCTAGGTTCAGGCGGAATGATCAGCGCGGGCGATGGTGGACCCACGGTCCTGGCGTGCCCGAAAGCGCTTCACGCCTTCTGTGTGGGCGGCGCGGGCAGCGGGCGTTTCGGGCGCAGCGAGGCGCTGTTCTTTGATGAAGTCATCATGCGCCCATTGCCCGCGAACCAGTAGCGCTGTTGGCTGTGGTTCACCAAGCGGGCGCACGCGGGCAGGGATGTAGCTCAAGCCAACGCCAATGCGACGGTCGTGATAATTATTGGCGCCGCTGGAGTGGATGAGCTTTGTGTGATGAAGCGACATCTCACCAGCCTTAAGCGGCATCGGAGCGCCGGTCTTATCATCAAGCCCGCGAATGCCTTGGCCGCGTTTGATCATATTGCCGGGGCTCAAATCATCAAAATGCTCCAGCCATTCGTACTGGTGCGTGTCGGGCAATACATGCATGCAGCCGGATTCAACCGGTGCATCAGATAACGCGACCCAAGCTGTTACCTGCTCTGCTGGGTCTAGGAAGAAATAGGCACCGTCCTGGTGCCAGAGAACATAGGCAGGCGCGCCCGCTTCCTTGGTCCACAATGTGATGTGATATAGCAGGATATCTGGCCCGATCAGGTCCTCAACCGCATCCAATACTGCGGGGTGGTGGGCGACTTGGTCCGCCCACCTGAACAGCAGGTGCGGTTTGGATTTCTCCGGAAAATCTAGCGGTGCGCCGATTTCGCTCTCATACCGCTCCAGATCATTGCGGTAATCCGTATATTCTTCACGCGACAGCACGGGCACGGGATAGCAGTAGCCGTGCGCGCGGTAGTGGTTGATTTGATCCTCTGTCAGTCGCTTCGGCATGGGCTGCGGCCTTCTTCAAATTCTAACGCCAGGATGCTGCGCGAACGGGCCGCAGGTCAACCGGTGGGGACGGGCTTCCCTGTCAGCGATGCGCGCTCCGACAGTTCAATCCAATTCCCGTCTGGATCACGAATAAAGCTATAGCGGACTTGGCCGACAGTCTTCGGCGCCATGCCAATTTCCACGCCTGCCCGTTCGAGTGCGGACGTCATACCGTCACAATCGAATATCTGTACTGTCATGTAACGAAGGCCGCGCTCGCGCCATCCATCGACGCGGGCAGGGGTGCCGGGTTGGGCGATAAGTCGGCTGCGGCCAAGGGTCAGCGTATCCATGCCATCGGGCGAAAGCCCAAGTGCCTTAGTATAGAACTGCATGAAGGCGTCCAGATTATGAGTCTTGGCATAGAGGGTGAGATCGGAATTTCCTGCAGGTGCCAAGGTGACCGGTACGCCGTCGGGAGTTTGAAGACTGGCCGCGTCTGCGTGGGCGATAGCGAGGCCGGCATATCCGCCAGGCGGCACGTCAGACAGGGCCGTACGCGTATGGTTCACCTTGATGATGCTGTCACCCAAGGTCCAACGGTGCTGGTGAAACCCGCCGCCAAGCTTTGCCATGTGGTCATAAGGCAAGCCAACTGTATCGCTCCAGAAGGCAGTGTAGCCATCAATATCATTGGTCGCGAAACCAACATCAAATGCGGGCTTGGCGAATTGGTTTGTTGGCATATTCGAAGTCCTAATATGGCGCGCCAGTATAGCTTTCGGCAAATGCGGTTTGGACGGCAGGATTATCCGTAAGCCGCGCCAATTCTGCCAATTGCAAGCGACGATCAAATCGGGAGGCGTCCTCATAGCGATGGGTCAATGCCGTCAATTCTGATGAGAACCTGACGGCTTGCCATACGCGCGCCAGGGCCTTGCCTGAATAAGCATCAAGTCCCGCGTTTGATTTTTCCTCGTAAAACTCACGAAGCGCGCCGGCCAGATAATATACATCGCTTGCAGCCAGGTTCAGGCCCTTGGCCCCTGTTGGCGGCACGATGTGGCCCGCATCGCCTGCCAGGAACATTCGCCCGAACCGTAGCGGTTCTGCGACGAAGCTACGAAGCGGTGCTACGCTCATCTCAAGTGCCGGGCCAGTGGTGACACGGGCCGCTGCCTCAATATCTAACCGCGCGCGCATTTCATCCCAGAACTGATTGATTGACCACGCATTTATATCCTCATCCACAGCGCATTGCAGATAATATCGGCTGCGCGTGGGTGAACGCATGGAACATAATGCAAAGCCGCGCGGATGGTTCACATAAATCAGCTCATCGGACACCGGCGGTACATCAGCCAGCACGCCTAACCATGAAAATGGGAAAACGCGCTCGAATTCTTGGATTGCTTCTGATGGAACACTGGCCCGGCAAATGCCGTGGTAGCCATCGGCGCCTATGATGAAATCACAATTTATTTCAATCTCTTGGAAATTTTTCTTAAACAGAACTTTTGGATTCTCGCCTTCAAAATCAACCGGCACAACTGAATCTGCTTGATAGATTGTTTGTGAGTTTGATCCATTGCGCGCACCCATGAGATCTCGGGTCACCTCGGTCTGACCATAGACCGTGACTTTCCGGCCACCTGTCCGGGCACCAAGGTCTATGCGGCGCCGCATGCCGTCAAAGGCGATTTCCAATCCGTCATGGACCAGTCCTTCAGCATCAATACGGCCTGCGAGGCCCAGCGTGCGCAGCTGCTGCACGGTTCCGGATTCAAGCACGCCCGCACGGATCCGGCTCAGGACATAATCGGCAGATTGCTTCTCAAGAATGACATTGTCGATACCGGCGGCAGTCAAATGCGCACCGAGCAAAAGGCCAGCCGGCCCAGCTCCAATAATGACGACTTGTGTGCGCATACGCCCTCCCACCTAAGTGCATGCTGCCATGAAATATAGCAGGCACCCAAGCAGTAAAGCGTGTGGTTTAAGCTTTTGCCTTAATCGCTGCTTGCCCAGCCGCGAGCCGCGCTATTGGTGTGCGGTAAGGGGAGCAAGAAACGTAGTCCAGTCCAGCACCGTGGCAGAACTCCACTGATGCAGGGTCGCCGCCATGCTCACCGCAGATGCCGAGCTTGATGTCAGAGCGGGCTTTGCGACCGCGTTCAGCCGCAATTTCGATCAACTCGCCAACACCTTCAGGGTCGAGCGAGACGAACGGATCCTTTTCCAAGACGCCTTGGCGCAAATAGCTGTCGAGGAAAGAGGCGGCATCATCGCGGGAGAGACCGAACGTGGTCTGCGTCAGGTCATTGGTGCCAAAGCTAAAGAATTCCGCATGCTCTGCGATATCCGCAGCGCGTAAGGCAGCGCGGGGCAGCTCGATCATTGTGCCTACCTGGTATTCCACCGCGCGACCCGTTTCTTCAGCGACAGCCTTGGCAATGGCATCAACAAGCGCTTTCATGCGTTCAATCTCAACTTTGGTCGCGACCAGTGGGATCATGACTTCGGGAATGACAGGCTTGCCGGTTTCCTCAGCGAGTGCGCCCGCAGCCTCAAAAATCGCACGGGCCTGCATTTCGTAGATTTCAGGGTAGGTGATCGCCAAACGGCAACCCCGGTGACCCAGCATCGGATTGGCTTCAGTCAGCCGCGCGGCGCGCTCCCGGATTGCATCGAGTGACTTGCCTGAGACGCGGGCGATTTCCGCCATTTCATCATCTGTATGCGGCAAAAACTCGTGCAGTGGCGGATCAAGCAGGCGGATGGTCACTGGCAGCCCGGCCATAATGCGGAAAAGGTCGTGGAAATCCTGGCGCTGCATGGGCAGCAATTTGGCCAGTGCCGCTTGCCTGCCCTTTTTATCGTCCGCCATGATCATTTCACGGACGGATACAATGCGCTCTGCATCAAAGAACATGTGCTCTGTGCGGCAGAGACCAATGCCCTCTGCGCCAAAGCTGAGCGCTACTTCTGCGTCTGCTGGCGTTTCGGCATTGGTTCGTACCCGCAGTTTACGGGCACTATCCGCCATTTCCATAAGCCGTGCGAAGTCTTCAGAAAGCTCGGGGCTGAGTGTCGGTACGGCACCCAGATACACGTGGCCTTGCCCACCGTCCAAAGTAATGCGCTCGCCTTTTTTGACCTCACGTCCGCCAGCGCGGAATACACCCTTGGCATAGTCCACAACCACTTCACCCGCACCCGCGACGCAGGATCGGCCCATGCCACGCGCGACAACGGCAGCGTGGCTCGTCATGCCGCCGCGGCTGGTAAGAATGCCGCGGGCTGCGTGCATGCCATGAATATCTTCAGGGCTTGTTTCTACCCGCACCAGGATCACATCCACGCCAGCTTGAGAGAGCGATTCAGCCTCATCAGCGTTGAATACGACCTCGCCAGATACAGCGCCGGGAGAGGCGGGCAGGCCCCGTGCGAGCAAGGTGCGCTCAGCATCTGGGTCCAGCATTGGGTGCAGAAGCTGGTCCAGGGATGCTGGGTCTACGCGCAGGACGGCTTCATCCTTGGTGATCAATCCTTCGCCCGCCATTTCAACGGCAATGCGGACGGCGGCCTTCGCTGTGCGCTTGCCGGAGCGTGTTTGAAGCATCCAGAGACGGCCTTCCTCAACCGTGAACTCAATGTCCTGCATGTCGCGGTAATGGCGCTCTAGGTCCGCCTGCACTTTAAGCAATTGCCCGAAGACCTCAGGCATAGCTTCTTCCATGGACGGCAGATCAGAGTTTTGCGCCTCACGGCCTTGGATGGTGAGCGACTGTGGCGTGCGGATCCCGGCGACAACGTCTTCGCCTTGCGCATTCACCAGGAATTCGCCGTAGAACATTTTTTCGCCGGTGGATGGATCCCGCGTGAAGGCAACGCCCGTGGCGGATGTATCGCCCATATTGCCAAACACCATGGCCTGCACGTTAACGGCAGTACCCCAGCTTTCGGGGATGTCATGGAGGCGGCGATAGGTTGCGGCACGTGGGGTCTGCCAGCTTTGGAAGACAGCGCTGATGGCACCCCAAAGCTGCGCCTTCGGATCATCTGGGAACGGTTCGTCCAGGTCTTCGTGCACCAATTGCTTGAACTTCAGCGCTAGCTCGCGCCAATCTTCGGCGTCCAAGTCGGTGTCTAGGACAATGCCCTTGCGTTCTTTGCGAAGTTCAATTTGCTCTTCGAACATTCCATGGTCGGCACCCATAACGACGTCGGCATACATCTGCACGAAGCGGCGGTAGCTATCCCAGGCGAACCGCTCGGAGCCAGATTGGGCGGCGAGGCCTGCGACTGTTTCCTCATTCAGGCCGAGATTCAGAACGGTATCCATCATGCCAGGCATGGAGACCCGGGCACCGGAGCGCACGGATACGAGCAGCGGACGAGTAGGGTCGCCGAACTTACGGTCGGTCGTGGCCTCAATGGTCTCAAGCGCTTTGACGACAGCAGCTTCAAGGTCATCAGGATACTTGCGGCCATTGTCGTAATAGGCCGTGCAGACGTCCGTGGTGATCGTAAAGCCTGGCGGGACCGGTAAGCCAAGGCTGGCCATCTCCGCCAGGTTGGCACCTTTGCCGCCCAGCAATTCCCGCATTTCGGATCGGCCGTCCGCAGACCCGCCGCCGAAGCTGTACACGAATTTTGTCATCGTCTGGCTCGTCCTATTCTGGAACATATGGGCCGCAGCCCTCGTCCTAACCTTCGATCAGCGAAAAGTCGGCGACGCCGCGCATCGTCGTGCCAATTTCTGAGAGCAGCCGTAGCCTGTTGGCGCGCACTGTTGGATCATCCGCATTCACGGTGACCTCCCCAAAGAACGCATCAACGGGCTGGCGAAGGCCTGCTAAGGCTGCCATTGCCGCGCTGAAGTTCCCTGCAGTGATAGCTGCATTGACGCTCGGGCCAGTCGCACCGAGGGCTGCATGCAAGGCAGTTTCTTCTGCTTGCACGAAGAGAGCGGGATCAGCGGCGTCATCGTAGCTCTGGCCGTCTTTCTTAGCCTCAATGCCAGCGATATTGGCGGCACGGCGGTATGCGATCAGCAAGTTACCGCCATCCTCACTCGCCAGAAGATCGCCAAGCGCCTGGGTACGGCTGACAAGGCGAACCAAGTCATCCTCATCGCCCAGTGCCAATACAGCGGCGATGTGATGATGCGGGACGCCATCTTCCCGCAGAAGAACCTTCAATCGATCTGCAAAGAATTGCAGCAGCGCGTCCGTCGTTGCTTCTGCGCTTTCGGGCAAGTTTGTGTAGCCTTCGTGCGCCTCAGCTAGAACGGTGCGGAGCGGCAGCGCCAGCTTGTTTTCCAGAATCAACCGAAGCACGCCAAGGGCGGCGCGGCGAAGGGCATAGGGGTCACGGCTACCAGTTGGTTTTTGGTCGATGCCGAAGAACCCGGCCAGCGTGTCCAGCTTTTCAGCAAGGGCGACCGCAACAGATACCGGTGCCGTTGGGCACTGATCGCTTGGGCCTTGGGGCGCATAGTGGTCCCGAATGGCGTCTGCGACTTCCGGGACTGCACCTTGGTTGAGCGCATAATATCGGCCCATAACGCCTTGAAGTTCTGGAAACTCGCCAACCATGCCGGAGACGAGATCGGCCTTGCAGAGCCGTGCAGCCTCCATAGCCTGCTCACTATCTGCGCCGTCAATGCGGGCTGCGAGGGCACCAGACAGCGCTTCAATGCGACGGACACGTTCGGCGACGGAACCAAGGTCTGCGTGGAACACGACCTTTTCCAGCGCTGGTAGTCTATCTGCCAGCGGCGTTTTCCGGTCTTGATCCCAGAAGAAGCGCGCATCAGCTAGGCGCGCGCGGAGAACGCGTTCATTGCCGTTGATGATGCGCGCACCACCGTCTGTGCTGTCAATATTAGCGACCACAGCGAACCGAGGTGCCAAGCTGCCATCTGCGTTTTCAAGAGCGAAATATTTCTGGTGGGAGCGCATGGAGGTGGTTAGCGCTTCTGCCGGAACGGTCATGAATTCATCATCAATCCGACCGGTCAGGACGACGGGCCATTCGACCAGTCCAATAACCTCATCCAGAAGGCCAGGGTCATTCTTGACGACGAGACCTTCTGATTTCGCAGCCGCTGCGAGCCCATCTTCAATTCGCTTGCGGCGATCCGCCGGGTCGAGGAGGACATTTGCGGCTTCGAGTGCGGCTTTGTAGGCGTCAAAGTTCTGGACAGGCACAATCTTGTCGCCAGCCATGAACCGATGGCCACGTGTTTCCGTGCCGAAGTTTTTGACGCCGGAAGACCCGCCGAAATCGATGTTGCCAGCAAGTGGCTGGCCATCAAAACTAACAGAGACCCGTTCTAACGGGCGGACATATCGGCGTTCCGTATCCGCCCAGCGCATCGATTTCGGCCATGGCAGAGATAGGATCGCGTCACTGATGAGCGCGGGCAGGGCCTCCGCAGCATCCTGGCCTTCGATCCGTCGCACAACGAAGTGGAAATCCGTGCCTTTGACCTGACGAATTTCACATTCATCGATGGAGGAAAGGCCGTTGGCCCGCAAGAAGCCTTCCATGGCTTTTTCAGGCGCACCAACCCGTGGGCCTTTGCGTTCTTCTTCCCGGTCGGCCTGCCTGGGTGGCACGCCGGCTGCCACGAGTGCTAAGCGCCGCGGTGTGACGAAGGTGCGAATAGTCTCCGGTGACAGTGCTGCGTCTTTCAGACGGTCACCGATCAGCTTGGCGAAGTCACGCGCGGCAGCGGCTTGCATGCGGGCCGGAATTTCTTCGGACAGAATTTCGATTAGAAGCTCAGCCATTGGCTTGGCCCTCCGCCGGCAGATGGCCGCGCGCTTGAAGCCAGGTGGTGGCAGAGGCACGGGCGAGGGCGCGGACACGGCCAATATAGGCGGCCCGTTCCGTCACGCTGATAACGCCACGGGCATCTAACAGGTTGAACGTGTGACTGGCCTTGATGCACTGATCATAGGCCGGCAGTGCCAAACCTTTGCCCGCGAGCGCTTGGCATTCAGTTTCAGCATCTGCGAAGTGGCGGAACAGTGCGTCCGTGTCTGCGTGTTCAAAATTGTAGGCGGAGAATTCGCGTTCGGCTTGCAAAAACACGTCGCCATAGCTCACACCCTGGCCGTTGAAGTCCAGGTCATAAACATTGTCGACGCCCTGCACATACATGGCGAGGCGTTCGAGGCCGTAAGTGATTTCGCCCGATACAGGTGTGCAATCATAGCCGCCGACTTGCTGGAAATACGTGAACTGCGTCACCTCCATGCCGTCGCACCATACTTCCCAACCGAGCCCCCAAGCGCCGAGCGTTGGGCTTTCCCAGTCGTCTTCAACCAGGCGGATATCATGGGCGTTCACGTCAATCCCGATGGCACCGAGCGAGCCGAAATAGAGGTCCAGAATGTCCTCTGGGTTCGGCTTCAGAATGACCTGATATTGGTAATAGTGCTGAAGGCGATTTGGATTCTCACCATAGCGGCCATCCGTTGGGCGACGGGAGGGCTGAACATATGCTGCTTTCCAGGGTTCTGGTCCCAGTGCACGCAATGTTGTTGCAGGATGAAACGTGCCAGCGCCAACGGACATGTCATACGGCTGAAGAATCGCACAGCCATGATCGGCCCAATAGGCGGAAAGCTTCAGGATCAGGTCCTGAAAGCTGGAAGGTTGGGTAGCCATTTATGAGGCCTCCGGGCGGCAGGCGCGGCGCTTGGTTGTGCGTCGCAACAAATAATGTGAGCGCAAACTAGACAAGGGCCATGCGTGGGGTCAATGCGGGTTTAAGCCTGGGCTATAAAACCTCAGTCGGTAGGCCGGGTATTTTGTCGCGGGGTATAGCTGCCTGTCTCAGGGTCTTTGACCAGATCGACGACTTCGGGGTCCGCTGGCTTATTGGGTTTGCCTTTGCCGCTGGCCTTCTGTGCGGCCTTTCCAAGCCGATCAACGGCAGCGCCTAAGCCAGTTAGCTTGCGCCAGCCAACAAATACGATAGCCGCCACAGCAAGTAGCAGCAGGATTTTGGCGAAGCTCAAGCCAAACATGAACCGACGTCTCCCATAAGTTCGAATCGGCGCACAGTATTAAGCGTTGCGGCCCGAGTGCAAATGATACTACATAAATTACTGAGAGGCTGTTTTCGCTGCTTCCACCTGACTTTGCTAGGGTGCAAGAGGGTCGCCAAAATGAACGGCGTCCGCTAAAATATTCTTTTTTCGCGATATTCCCAAAGGAGAGGGATGATTTCTGGCGGCTTTAAAAAAGATGAGCGTCGGCGGTTTCATAATCTGCTGAAGCTTGCCGCTGAGAGTCCGTTTGAGGGCGAGCGGGAAGCAGCGCTTGCTGCAGCCAAACGGCTGGCGAAAAAGCACGGAATGAGCCTAGAGGAAGCCGCCGCTGACCACACCGGTCGCGAGGACGATCTGGCTGAGGACGCAGCGCGTACACGCGCTAAAAGCGAAGCCCAGCGCAATGGGCCATGGACAGGTGCCGCCAATGAGGCCCCGCCAGGGTTCGAAGAACGCTGGGGAATGTCGCGGAAGAAATCCACTGACAGCCACTCATGGCGCGCGACGGATGCAGATCGTAAGCGTTGGCACGAAGCGGTTGAAGAGGCCAAAAAGCGCGGCCTTGATGAGAGCGAAAGTCAAGAGAAAGCGCCACCACGCCGGCAGCAAGCGCAGCGCCGCAGCAGTCGCCGTATGCATCCACCTACGCACGCACGCGCGTTGTTGCGCGAAACGACCTTCACTATTGAAGAAATCGCAGCGATCACGGAACTCAGTGTGCTTGAGATTACGGGCATTAAACTGAAAATGCGCTCCGAACCGAAGCCAAAACGCCATGCCCGTGGCCAGAATAGGCGTGCACGCGGATAATTCTGAAGCGCCTTGATCCTGCCAAGGTCTAGGCCTAGGTTCGCCGCCCGACACACTGCCAATATATGGAAATTGAAGAATGTCTGATGTGGGCGGCATTACAGCCGAGCAGCTCAAAGCCTATATGGAGCGCATTGAGCGCCTTGAAGAAGAAAAGGCAGCCATGGCCGCCGACATCAAGGAAGTGTTTGCGGAAGCAAAGGCAAATGGCTTCGATGTCAAAATAATGCGGCAGGTGTTGAAGCTGCGCAAAATGGACTCCAATGATCGAGCCGAGCAAGAAGCGTTGCTGGACCTATATATGAGCGCGCTTGGCATGGCGCCGGCTGCCTGATCCACGAGTTAGCAGATGGCGGAAAAGCGCGGGCGCAACGGGGGGAAGAAGGCTGCTGCGCCTAGGGCGGGTGCTCGGGCGAAAACGTCTGCTGCTAAGAAGCCCGTTGCGAAGAAGCCAACTGCGAAAAAGACAGCGCCACGCAAAGAGCCCAAACCGCCTGCACGTCGCAAAGCGCCTGCGAAACCTGCCCCTAAAGCAGATGACCCTCCACCACGCCGTAGAGCCGCTGCTAAGCCAGATGGGCCTAAACGTTCATTGGGGCGCCGGGTTTTTCGGGCTGCAGTGCTTATGGGCATCTGGGGATTCTTAGCCGTAGGGTGTCTCGTTGGATATCTCTATCTGACATTGCCATCGCTGGATGAAGCAACGCGGCTGAAGCGCGGCCCGACGGCAGCGTTACTCGCAAAGGATGGCGCATTTCTAGCTTCATATGGTGAGTTGCACGGGGTGATGGTAACCGTGGCTGAATTGCCGGCGCACCTGCCGCGCGCGGTAATTGCCATAGAAGACAGGCGATTTTATGAGCATGGCGGGATTGACCCATGGGGTGTCGCACGGGCGCTTTTCGTCAATATTACCAGCGGTGAAATCCGCCAGGGTGCCAGCACAATTACCCAGCAGCTGGCAAAGAATTTGTTGCTTACGCACAAACGCTCCTATTGGCGGAAAGCCAGGGAAGCGCTGCTTGCGTTGGAGATTGAGCGGAAGTTCGGCAAAGACCAGATTCTGACAGTATATCTGAACCGCGTGTATTTTGGCGGCGGCGCTTACGGCGTAGACGCTGCAGCACGGCGGTTCTTTGGCAAACCCGCGACGGAGGTCTCGCTTTGGGAGGCCGCATTGTTGGCCGCAGTCCTAAAAGCCCCGTCGCGTCTCGCACCGGATAGGAATCCTGAAGCTGCAGCAGCCCGTGCTAAGCTCGTCCTGAATGCAATGGCGGATGCCGGGTTTATTTCCAGTGATGCCGCTGCGCAGCCCATGGGCGTTGCCAGTGCCGCCGCAACGGCGCTAACGGCACCTGGCGGTGGCGGCGCGCGGTATTTTGCCGATTGGGCGCTGGATCAGGCCGAAGGCTTCATGGCTGGATTGGACAGCGACGTTCTGGTTGAGACGACGCTGGATCTTGACCTACAGCGCGCTGCGGAAGCTGCTGTCGCGCGCATTCTGAATAGCCGCCCCAAAAATGTAAGCGCCGCCAATTGGCCGTCTCAGGCTGCACTTGTCGCTATGACCCCAGATGGGGCAGTTCGGGCCATGGTCGGCGGCGTCAACTACCGCGCTAGCCAATTTAACCGCGTGACCCAGGCGGAGCGCCAGATGGGGTCCACTTTTAAGCCTTTCGTATACTTAGCGGCACTTGAGGCGGGGTGGGAGCCGGACGATCGGATCAATGACGGCCCTATCCGTATCGGCAAGTGGCAACCGCGCAATTACAAAGACCGTTACTATGGCGACGTTACACTGCGGGCTGGGCTTGCACGGTCGCTGAATGCGGCGGCTGTGCGACTGGCGGAAAGTATTGGACGGCAGAATGCAGTTAAGGCTGCCCGGCGCCTCGGCCTAAATCGATCTTTGCCGAATGGACCAAGCGTAACGCTTGGGGCAGGCGGGGCTTCATTGTTGGAACTGACCGGCGCCTACGCTGCATTTGCAAACCACGGACGGTTCGCAACACCTCACGGGATCCGCGAAATTCGCGCCCGGGATGGTGCTGTCCTTTACGAACCAGTCAGCGAGCCATCCCAGGCAGTTGACCCCGCTGTGGCGCTTCGCATGACGGATATGTTGGGTGCGGTTGTAAAATGGGGCTCTGGTGTTAGGGCCAAAATTGATCGGGATGCCGCAGGGAAAACTGGTACCAGCCAATCGGGGCGTGACGCGTGGTTTATTGGCTACACGGCAGATCTGGTCGCAGGTGTGTGGGTCGGCCATGACGATAACCGCCCGATCAAGAACTTGTCTGGCAGTGGTCCGCCCGCTGAAATATGGCAAGCGTTCATGGCAGAAGCTGGTGCACAATATGCACCGAAACCCTTGCCCGGCTTGCACGGATATGCGGACCGTCCGCGGAGCCGCAAAGCAGCTCCCGCGTCACAAACAAAAAAGGAGGAGCCCGCAGGCTCCCCCCAATTCGCGCCGAAGAAGCGCCCCTTCGTTGAATACAAGTATCCTGAAGGAAATGACGGCGGTAACTGATCAGCCGTCGAACCCAACTTCATCGACCAATTTGACCGCATCCTTGCGTAGCTCAGCGATCGTAGATATTGGCAAAGCGTCAGACTTGAACGTGCCAAGGTCCGCCAGCAGAGGTGCCCATTTCACACCCTCACGGATCGGATACTCATAGTTCTGCTCGGCATAGATGGATTGTGCTTCCGCGCCGACCAGCCATTCCATCAGCTTTTTCGCTGCACTGGGATTCGGTGCGTGCTTCGCCATCGCCATGCCTGAAATATTTACATGTGCGCCGCGATTCTGCTGATTTGGAAAGGCGACATGCACGGCTTCAGCCCAGGGGCGTTGCTTGGGATCGCTCATCATTTTGCCGAAGTAGTAATTGTTGCCAAGTGCTACATCGCAAAGACCATCCTTGATCGCCTTGACTTGTGCGCGGTCATTGCCTTGCGGACGGCGGGCTAGGTTGTTTTTGACGCCAGTGAGCCAGGCTTTTGCATTTTCCCGACCATGGTGGGAGATCATGGAGGCGACGAGGGCAATTGTGTATGCGTGCTTGCCGCTCCGTGTGCAGACGCGGTCTTTAAATTTTGGATCGGCCAAATCTTCATATGTCAACGTTTTCCAGCCTTCGACGCGGCCCTTGGCTGCGTAGATGACCCGAGCGCGTGTCGTTAGCGCAAACCAGTCGCCCGCAGGATCGCGGTATTGCGGCGGAATTGTCTTTGTAAGCACGTCGGAAGAAACCGGCTGCGTTACGCCTGCCTTTTTCACATCATTCAACCTTCCAATATCCACGGTGAAGATAAGGTCCGCAGGCGAGTTGCGGCCTTCAGCTTTTAGGCGCTCAACAAGGCCTTTCTTGGCGAACAAGACATTGACCTTTGTACCGGTCTCCGCCTCAAACCGCTTGAACAAAGGCTCGACCAGGAACGGCTGGCGGTACGAGTAGACGTTGACCTCATCAGCGGTCGCTGCCGTTGTTGCTGTTACTGCGGTCAGGCTCATCGCTGCCGCGAGCAGTTTTTGGAATTTCATCTGTATCAATCCTTATCGGGCGAAGCCGGTGGCTTTGCCGCCTCATCATCATTTGGCCATTTTGCGACAGTGGACCCGTCTTGCTCCGTTGCATCAGCCATGCGCATCAGCGCTATTAAGCCGCCTAATCCTAGCATCCGAACAATCATCCGCCACACTCTCTGCTTTGGCCGCGTCGCCATTCGACGCAATTGGATGTTACTGAGAATGAGAACGATTCGCAATGAGAATGATTATCAATCCTAATAGCGCGACGCCCTGCCGCAGAAAGTGGATGGGTGTATTGGAACCCATGCTGGATTGACGAAAGGGGCGCCAACAGTGTCTCCTGCCGCAAATATCATTTCCCAATTCAGATCGCCGCCCAGGAGCCAAGACCCATGCCAGATACAGCAAAAGCCGCCAGCAATATGCGTCATGGAGGGCAAATCCTGGCGGACCAGTTGCGCATTCACGGATGCGACACAGCCTTCTGTGTGGCCGGTGAAAGCTATCTAGAGCTTCTGGATGCTCTCTATGATCACGACGACTTCAATCTGTTCACCTGCCGCAACGAAACCGGTGCGGCAAACGCTGCTGAAGCTTATGGCAAGCTGACAGGCAAGCCCGGCGTTGTCATGGTGACGCGCGGGCCTGGCGCTTGCCATGGCGTGATCGGGCTGCACACGGCACACCAGGATTCGACGCCGCTGATCATGCTAATTGGCCAAGTGGCGCGGGATCAGTTCGACCGCGAAGCCTTTCAGGAAATTGATTACCGCCGGATGCTTGGCCAGGTAACGAAATGGACGGCGCAGATCGAGACCGCTGACCGTATTCCAGAATACCTTGCCCGCGCATTCCAGACAGCGACGTCAGGGCGTCCCGGCCCAGTGGCGTTGGCGCTTCCAGAAGATATGCTGCGTGAATTCAGCAGCACCCCGGATGCTGTACCATTCAGCACCGTCCGCGCAGCGCCGTCTCCCGCAGGCGTCGATGGCGTAATGGATATGCTTGGTAAGGCAAAACGACCGCTGATGATTGTTGGCGGCGGCGGATGGACCCAGGCCGCGGCGGATGACATTGAAGCTTTCGCCAAAGCGAATGATCTGCCAGTGGCATGCTCATTCCGCCGGCTCGATATCATGGACCATATGGGCCAGAACTTCGTGGGTGATCTATCAACAGCACCTGCGCCGAAGCTGCTGCAATTGGTGAAAGATGCTGACTTGCTGCTGGTGGTCGGCGCACGCCTTGGTGAGATCACGACCCAGGGCTATGAAATGCTGGAGTCGCCAAAACCCTCCAAGCAATTCATTCATGTGCATGCCTTGGCTGAGGAAATTGGCCGCGTGTACCAGCCGGACCTTGGCATTCAATCCGGCATGGCGGAATTTGCAGCAGCTGCTAAAGCAAAAGCGCCTCTGAAGAACCCAGCCTGGGCTGCTCTGCGGAAGCAGGCGCGGGCAGACTTCGAGGAGTGGGTTAATCCTGCACCTGCGGACGGCCCGCTTGATCTTGGTAAATGCATGCTTGCGATTCGGGAGCGGATGCAGCCGGATTCGATTGTTACAGTGGACGCCGGCAATTTCTCCGGTTGGGCGATGCGCTATATGCAATTCCAACAGCTTGGAACGTTTGCAGCACCCACAAGTGGGGCCATGGGCTACGCCGTGCCGGCAGCCGTTGGCGCGTCACTGGCCTATCCAGAAAAGCTTGTCATTGGCTTCGTTGGGGATGGCGGCTTCATGATGACCAGCCAGGAACTTGCGACTGCGAAGCAGTATGGTGGCAAGCCCGTTATCCTTGTGTTCGATAACGGCATGTACGGCACGATCCGTGCGCATCAGGCGAAGCGACACCCGGGTCGCCCAATGGCAATTGACCTGCAGAACCCAGACTTCGAAGCCTTGATCAAAGCCTTTGGTGGCCATGGTGAGACCGTTCGGACCACGGAAGAATTCGGTCCTGCGCTTGATCGCGCGATCGCCAGCGGCTTGCCTTCTGTCGTTTGCATCAAGATGGACCCCAACATCATCTCCACAACAACGACCTTGGAGAAGATGGAAGCCGCCGCCGTTGCGGCTGGCGCGAAGTAGGTCTGTCATGCCAGCGGAAATGAAGGCTGAGAAAATGAACGCTGGGGAAACGAAAGCCGTATTCGGGGAGGTATGGCAAACGCTAGGCGGTGAACCTTCAGCGCTTGACCAGATCAGCTTCACTGGCGAAGGCCATGGCTTACCATCTGCTTTTAAGGTCGGCCTGGCTGCACAAGTGACTGAAGGCGCTGCCGGTCTTATGGCAGCGGAGGCTTGGCGCGCGCGAACTGGCGAGGCGCAGACTGTATCCATTGACCGAGATGCAGCGGCGATTGGATTCCGCTCTGAACGCCACGCGCATATCGTCCGAGAGGAGCCTGAATATATTTGGGATGAAATCTCCGGCCATTATCGCTGTGGAGATGGGCGTTGGGTACAGCTGCACTGCAACTATCCCCACCACATGGCTGGTGCTACGACCGCTTTCAAAGCCCAGGTCTCCCGTGCCGGGATGCAACGGGCACTGGATCAGATGACGGCGGCTGAAGCTGAAGCCATATTGATCGAACATGCTTTGCCCGGCGGTATGATGCGCACCCAGGCGGAATGGCGCGCCCATCCGGCTGGTCAGGCGCTCGACGGCGCGCCTTTGCTGACTTTGGATAAGATTGGCGGTTCGGCACCACGGACTTGGTCCGCTAACCCAGCCCGTCCGCTTGAGGGCGTCAAAGTGCTGGATATGACGCGGGTGATTGCAGGGCCAGTCTGTGGCCGCACCCTTGCTGCATTTGGGGCTGAGGTCCTTCGCCTGACGCCGCCACGCTACCCAGATCGCGGTCCACTGGTGCTGGATGGCGGTGCTGGTAAACGCAATGCCATGCTGAATATTAGGTCCAAAGCTGGGCGTGAGACGTTTGAAGCATTGGTCAGAGACGCAGATATCATCGTGCAAGGCTATCGCCCTGGTGCGCTTGACGCAGCGGGCGTCGGCGCAGATGCGGTGATGCAACTCAATCCGTCCATCGTGTCCGTTCAACTCTGCGCATTTGGCTATCAAGGGCCGTGGGCAGAACGGCGCGGATTTGATTCGATAGTCCAAACGGTTTCTGGCATCGCGGATGCCGGTGGACGTGCGGCTGGTCTGGCTGATGGCGCGCCTAAACCGCTGCCAGCACAGGCGCTTGATCATGGTTCGGGGTATTTGATGGCTGCTGCCGCACTATCGGCGCTGCTGCGACAGCGGCGGGAAGGTGGGGCGTGGCGGGTACGAGCCGCCCTTGCATGGACGGGGCGATGGCTTGAAGACCTTGGTCCGCTCGATGCCATCAGTGCTCCAGAACCAACAGATGCCGAAATTGCAGCCCATATGCTGGATGAGCAGGGGCCATTCGGTCATGTGCGTCGGATCGGTATGGCGACGGTTCTTTCTAAAACACCACCACTTTGGATGCTTCCTGCGGCTCCGCTTGATGCCCACACGGCGGAATGGGCGGCGTAAGTGGTCATTCCGCGACGGGGATCACTGCAATGTGGCCCTTTGCCTAGTTGACCCGGTTCGGCGGGGTGGGTACGCGTGGTTCCATTCACCGAATTTGAATGAGCGCGCCCGTGTCCAGTCCTGCCGCAGATAAAGCGAAACGCCAGAATTTGAAACCGCTGCGCGCGCTTGCGCCGTTTCTGAAGCCTTACAAGCTCCGTATAGCTGGGGCACTTGTCGCACTCTCGGTCGCGGCGGGTGCAGTTCTGACCATCGGGATGGGCTTGCGGAAGCTTATCGATAACGGGTTTTCTGGTGATAATCCCGGCGTGCTGGATGCCGCACTGACATGGCTTGGCGTCATGATCTTGCTGCTGGCGATCGGCACCTATGGCCGCTACTTCCTGGTGACGTGGATTGGTGAGCGGGTCGTCGCGGATCTGCGACGGGCAGTCTATGGCCGTGTGCTGCAGCTCAGCCCTGCGTTCTTTGAAACCCGGCCCACAGGCGAAGTACTGTCCAGGCTGTCTGCAGATGCGGAGGTGGTGCAGACAGTCATTGGTTCTGCCGCATCTGTCGCCATGCGGAACATTCTGTTGGTGATTGGCGGTCTCGTATTGATGGCCATTTCAAGCCCATCACTCATGGGTGCTACAGCGCTTGCGATCCCGGTTGTGATTGCGCCGATTGTTATTTTTGGCCGGAAGGTCCGTAAACTCTCCCGAGAGAACCAGGACCGCATTGCAGATGTGGCTGGGCACATTGAGGAAAGCGTCAACGCGATCCGGATCGTGCAGGCATTTGCCCAGGAAGAGGCTGACCTTGGCCGATTTCGTGCCCGCCTTGAGAAGGCGTTCGGCACAGCCGTGCGCCGTATCCGCGCCCGGGCTTTGCTGACGGCTGTTGTTATCCTGCTGGTGTTCGGCGCTGTTGGATTTGTCCTTTGGCTGGGTGGCCACAGGGTGCTTGAAGGGGAAATGTCGGCGGGTGAACTCTCCGCTTTTGTATTCTATGCAATCGTTACAGCTGGTGGTGTTGGCGCGCTGAGCGAAGTGTGGGGCGATCTCCAGCGCGCTGCTGGGGCCACTGAACGCTTGACTGAGCTACTGCAGGAAGAGCCCGCCATTCAGGCACCGGCTGCGCCCAGCATTATGGCAAGCCCGACGACAGGGGCATTGTCGTTTGACGCTGTATCGTTCGTCTACCCGTCGCGGCCAGATGCGCCTGCGCTAAATGGCGTATCGTTCGATGTGGCGCCGGGTGAAACAGTGGCTCTCGTCGGGCCGTCGGGTGCCGGCAAGACCACGATTTTCCAGCTGCTCCTCCGCTTTTATGATCCAGCCAGCGGTACCATTACGATTGATGGGCAAAATATCGCGTCATTTGAACCGCAGGCGCTGCGGGGTGCTTACGGGTTTGTGCCGCAGGAACCTGCAATCTTTTCGGCAACTGTTGCGGAGAATATCCGCTTCGGAAGACCTGATGCGAGCGACGCCGATGTGCGTGCGGCGGCGGAAGCGGCAGCGGCGCTTGAGTTCATTGATGCCATGCCTAAAGGCTTTGACTCAGATCTTGGGCAAAAGGGCGTGCGTCTGTCCGGCGGTCAACGCCAGCGGATCGCGATTGCGCGGGCAATTTTGCGTGACCCGCCGATCCTACTTCTGGATGAGGCGACCAGCGCGCTCGATTCTGAGAGCGAGGCGAAAGTGCAAGCGGCGCTTGACCGACTGCAGAAGGGGCGGACAACGCTTGTCATCGCGCATCGTCTGGCCACCGTACAAAACGCTGACCGTATTCTGGTGTTAGAAGGCGGCGAAATCGCAGCCAACGGAACGCATGCCGAATTAATGGCGGCGGATGGTCTGTATGCGCGGCTGGCGACTTTGCAGTTTTCAGCCAGCTAACATCTGCAGAGCTCAGGCTGAAGCGCGGATGTCTTCCACAGTTTCAAGCCGCGCTTTCGCATCCTGACGTACAGCTTCCAACGTGGCCTGTGCGCCTTTGCTGACAGCCGTGCCTTCGATCTCAATAATCAGATCGTGGATTCGTTCGCGCTGCATTTCAAAGAAGTGCATGGCTTCCCGATCTGGTTCAGGTTGGACTTGTTCTTGCTCCATATGGCGCTCGAACAGAACTTCGCGGTGTTTTAGAGCGGCGAGGCGGTGCGTACTCATAATTCACTCCTTCGTTCTGGGGTGCTGGATGTGTAAAACTCTTCCCCCAAGACAGAGCTTCCGCTTTTGCGGTAAATTGGACGTTAATGCTTAATGCTTTCCTTGCCGAAAGTTTGATTTAGGGACTTAACCATGCGTGATCTTCACTTGCCGGGCCGCTCCGCTGTTCGTTCAACACGGGCAATGGCGGCGACGAGCCAGCCGTCTTCAACGCTTGCCGCCATCGAGATATTGCAAGCAGGCGGCAATGCTATGGACGCCGCGATTGCTGCCTGCGCTGTGCAATGTGTGACGGAGCCCGGTTCAACTGGCATTGGTGGTGATTGTTTCTGCCTGTATCAGCCTGCAGGGGCAGAGGTTCCGGTCGCGTTCAATGGTTCTGGTAAAGCCGCGGGCAAGTCAAACATGGCGTTCTTCCAGGAGCGGGGCATCACAGCGCTTGATGACGAAAGCGCCCATGTCGTGACAATCCCCGGCGCTATTGATGCCTGGGCGACGCTCTCTGCCGATCATGGGCGACTGGGGTTAGACCGGGTCCTGCAGCCCGCCATTCGCTACGCCGAAGAAGGTTTTGCTGTGCACGGCCGGACGGCAGCAGATTTCGCTGGTGCGTCTGCCAAGCTTTCCAAGGATGAGGGAGCGAAAGCCGTCTATTTCAATGTTGCGGGCAAAGTTCCTGGTGAAGGCGACATTCTGCGCCAGCCAGCATTAGCGGCGACGCTTCGGCGGATTGCGACTGAAGGCCGGAGCGCTTTCTATGAAGGTGCCGTGGCTGAAGATATTGTCGCCACGCTGAACGCAAAGGGCGGTGGGCATGCACTTGCTGATTTCGATGCCGTTGGCGGTGAATATGTGACGCCGATTAAAACGGATTTCCGGGGCTATGACGTATTCGAATGCCCGCCAAACGGGGTCGGCGTTATTGCGTTGCTGATGCTGAATCTCACGCAGGCCATGCCTGTCGCAGATGACCCAATGTCACCGGACCGCCTGCATCGCATGATCGAGGCGACCAGGTTGGCTTACCGGGACAGGAACGCCTTTGTTGCGGATCCAAAGTTCTCTGATGTGCCCGTGGAAACGCTTCTCTCGCAGGGTTACGCGAATGCACTGGCTGCGAATATTGATGATAATCGGGCGGCTGATCTACTGCCGCCGCCGGGCCTGCCTCGCCATGATGACACGGTTTATATCTCTGTCGTTGACGGTGATGGGAATGCGTGCTCGTTCATCAATTCGCTGTTTAAGGGATTTGGTAGCGGCATCGTCGCGGCGAAATCGGGCATCGTGCTGCAGAACCGTGGATTCGGGTTTGTGCTGGAAGATGGCCATCCAAACTGCATCGCGCCCGGCAAACGGCCTATGCACACGATTATCCCTGGCATGCTGTCCAAGAATGGCCGGGTTGTGATGCCGTTTGGCGTCATGGGCGGGCACTACCAACCTGTAGGCCATAGTTGGTTACTATCATCGATCCTAGACCATGGCCTTGATCCGCAAGAGGCGATGGATCTTCCGCGAATCTTTGCCTACGAAAATCAGGTTGAGATCGAAAATGGCGTCAGCGATGCCCTGGCGGCAGACCTTGCGGCCCGTGGCCACAATATCAAGCGCGTCAGTGGTCCCCATGGCGGCAGCCAAGGCATTTGGATTGACCATGAGCGCGGCACGCTCGCCGGCGGCTCTGACCCACGCAAAGATGGCTGCGCAATCGGATTTTAATGATGGCGGCAGGAGAACGCGCGCTGACGTCAATGTTTTAGTGGATTTAAATTCGCGACTGCGCTTTGGAGCGGGAGAAGGGATGGAGCTCATCGAAGATGAGCCGAACCCGACCTGATCTGTAACGCAATCAATGTCTTAGTGTAGCACGGGTTCGATTAAACAGCACCGAAATTGTCTACCGGCTTGTATACCGCCCGCCGTTGGAGCAGCCCCACTGAAGTGGTCCACCCACTGGGATAGTATTTATCCCATCGAAGGAGGATCAGAATATGGCAGGCAAGCGAGATAAACCTGAAGAGATCGTGGCGAAGCTGCGCCAGGTCGAGGTGCTACAGGGCCAAGGTCAATCGATAGCAGACGCAGTCCGTCAGATCGGCGTGACGCAGCAGACGTTCTATAGATGGCGCAAGCAATATGGCGGGATGGGTCGTGACCAGCTTCGACGTTTGAAGGAGTTGGAGAAGGAGAACCTGCGGCTCCGCCGTGCAGTCTCGGACTTGGCTTTGGACAAGCAGATCCTGCAGGAAGCCGCACGGGGAAACTATTGAGCCCCGCACGCCGTCGGCGTTGTGTTGATCACGTGCGGGAGCGGCTTGGCATATCGGAGCGCCGGGCTTGCCGCACGCTTGGCCAGCATCGTTCGACGCAACGCCAGCATCCGTCGGGGCCAGCAGATGAAGCCAGCCTAACGGCCGACATCATCGAATTGGCGCGCGCCTATGGTCGATACGGCTATCGTCGCGTGACAGCTTTGCTGAACCAGGCCGGCTGGCACGTGAATCATAAACGTGTGCAGCGTATCTGGCGGCGTGAGGGGCTTAAAGTACCGCAGAAGCAGCCGAAGAAGGGCCGTTTGTGGCTGAATGACGGGTCCTGCATCCGCCTCAGGCCGGAGCGCCCTAATCATGTCTGGTCCTACGACTTCGTCCATGACCGGACTGATGACGGACGGGTTTATCGGACGCTGAACATCATCGATGAGTTCACACGAGAGGCCCTGGCGATCCGTGTCGACCGGAAGCTGAACTCCATTGATGTGGTGGATGCCCTGACGGACCTCTTCATCTTGCGAGGACCGCCAGCATTTATCCGCTCGGACAATGGCCCTGAGTTCATCGCCGAGAGGGTTCGGGACTGGATCGGCGCTGTAGGGAGCAAGACTGCCTACATCACCCCAGGGTCGCCCTGGGAGAACGGATATTGCGAGAGCTTCAACGCTCGGTTCCGCGACGAACTGCTCAACGGCGAAATCTTCTACACACTCAAGGAGGCAAAGATCATCATCGAACAATGGCGACAGCACTATAACCGCAAGCGCCCACACAGCGCGTTGGGCTGGCGGCCGCCAGCCCCTGAGGCTGTCCTGCCCCTAGAGCAGAGACCGGCTATCCACTAACATTACACCCGGACTACTTAGTGGGGGCTGACCAGCCGCACCATGGCTATTGCTCGCTGCGCGTGTTGATCATTCCCGCGCTGCATTGCATCTTTCACACTTTGCGGCAGTCGGTTACGGCGTTCGCGCTGATGCCCTCAGCAGCTACGCCTGGGCCAAGATCGCACAACGTAGGGGCTATTTTCCAAGGTCAGTCAAATTCCGTATTGAATTCGCCGAAACAATGATCAAAGTCGCTGATTATCCCGATGAAGCAGATAGAAAATGGCGAATGGAGGCCATTTCGAAACGAATTAAAAACTGGCGTGTGACGGATCGATTCGGGCTTAAATTCTATTCATACTGGAATGATCAACCAATTTTCAGCGCCCTTGGCGACGCCTACAAGGCCTTCGTGTGTATCTCGCGCATCCCAAAGCAAAAAGGCAGCCTCCTCACTGCGCCAAGTGGGCGGTGAAATAATTGGTAAATAGAGGTGATCACCACGCGAGGAAAACATGTCATTGATATTGTTACCAAATTCCTCTTAATATAAGCTCTAAAATCAAGAACTACTTATAGTCTTTTCCTAATTTCCTCAAATAAGTAACAACTAGTGTCTATGCCTCCCTGTATGTGCCAACCTGATTGTGATCCCTTCCAAATGCGATGGAGTCTCATGCGCCCGCGTTTACTCTTGAGCTCTGTTGTCAGGAACGCCTTGATGAGAGGTCGCTCTGCGTCTGTCAGGCAGTCGCCAGCATGGGCTATAGCATTCTCAAATGTTCCGTACTCAATGACTACATCTTGGTGAAAGTGGCTACACAAACGAGAAAGGCCCTTAAATATATCCATGCCCACTCCCAAACTTCTTAGACCGGATTAATCACGTCCTCACATTTACGTCGCGCAGGGTATCATGAGTTAGCAGTATACGCAGACAGTATGCGCCCTAGGTTGCTATTATGATTGTTAGAATGTCGGGCAGCCTACTTACCCTTAAACGCCGGCTTTCGTTTTTCGAAGAAGGCGGCGCGGCCTTCTTGGAGGTCGTCTGTGGAGAAGAGGACGCCTTGGAGCTGGCCTTCCCATGCAAGCTCCTGCACGAGCGTCATGGGCCAGCGCATGGTCATGGCTTTGGTGTAG
Organism: uncultured Alphaproteobacteria bacterium; assembly: GCA_938083135.1. Classification (GTDB taxonomy): domain Bacteria; phylum Pseudomonadota; class Alphaproteobacteria; order Bin95; family Bin95; genus VMCJ01. The sequence goes on from CALLKY010000071.1 coordinate 29,491, forward strand.
CCGACGGCAAGCGGGCCCATGGCTGCGAACTCTGCTGCGACTTCCTTAGCGCGAGTGAGCGCTTGGCCGGGGGCGGTCAGTTCATCAACCATGCCATCAGCCAGGGCATCTGACGCGGCCACATCCTCCGCCAACATGCAAATTTCTTTGGCGCGGCCAATGCCGACGCGGGCCGTTAGTGTCGCGAGCAACCCGACATCGGGCATCAGGCCAATCTTGGCGAAGGAGGCGCAAAAGCGCGCGTTATCCGCCGATATCACTTGATCCGCCAATAGAGCCACGGACAGCCCGCCACCAAACGCGCCGCCTTCGATGGCAGAGACCACTGGTTTTTCTGAATGCGCAATCTTTGCTGCGAGCCCCTGCAGGCGCGGCATCCGGCGCCGCAGCGGCATATCCATGTCGTCAAAGCCGGAAATATCACCACCGGCACAGAAGGTTCCGTTCGCACCGGTCAGAACCACAGCACGGATCGCATCGTCCGCCATGATATCTGCTACATGGCGCTCCATATCCGACACGACGGCTTGAGACAGCGCATTCCGCTTCTTCACGTCATCCATGGTGAGGATGGCGATGGCACCGTCTTTCTCTAGGGTAGCGCCTGGATTGTAATCGCTCATGGTTCAGGCTCCCTTGAAGACTGGTTTCTGCTTGGCGAAGAAAGCGCGCCTGGCCTCCGTCGCGTCTGCAGTGCCCATAAGCGCCTGTTGTGCATCAATCTCCATCGCGAACACGCTTTCAAGGTCAAACGGCCAGCGCGCAAATGCGCCTTTGATGGCACCGATGGCAAGCGGTGCGGCGGCGGCAAACTTCTCTGCCTTCGCCAGCGCCGCATCCAATGCGCTGCCCGATGGTGCCAGCACATCGACCATGCCAAGGCGCTTGGCCTCAACACCGTCTGTTACGCTGGCCAGCATCAGCATTTCCTTAGCCCGCCCCATGCCGACGCGCTGCGGCAGGGTGTACAGCAAGCCGCCGTCAGGCATCAGGCCGATCTTGTTGAATGCGGCGCAGAATTTTGCATCCTCTGCTGCCACAATATGATCCGCGGCCATAGCGACGCCGAACCCAGCGCCGTAAGCAAAGCCTTCGACTGCTGCAATGATCGGCGTTTCGCCCCGGATCATCGTGTGCAGAAATTCCCGCTGGCGGTAGACCACATGGCGGCCCTTGGCGGGTGTCATATCACCGAACAGTGTGACATCCCCACCGGCGGAGAACGTGCCCCCTGCCCCAGTGATAACGATGGCGCGCACGTTCGGGTCGCGCTCTGCCTCAGCCAGTGCTGGACCAAATACGGCTTTCACATCCATGGTCAACGCATTGCGCTGTTTAACATTGTTGATTGTGAGGATACGGACCGAACCATGATCCTCGACAAGCGTTTTGGGCGCGGCGTCACTCATCGCCTAATTCCCCTGAAATACGGGTTTGCGCTTCTCGAAGAAAGCGTTCAGGCCCTCTGTCGTATCTGCACTGGTGAAAAGAATGCCCTGGCCTTGGGACTCATAGGCCAACATATCATCCAGCCCCGCCGGGAAATGTGCGAGCGCTTCCCGCGTCAAGCGGTTCGGCAATGGAGCGGCCTCAGCAAACGCCTGGGCCTTCTGGAGTGCTGCCGATAGCGCCTGGCTCTTGGGGGCAACGGCTTCAACCAAGCCAATCTCCAGCGCTTCATCAGCGGCAACCACGTCTGCCAACATCAACATGCGTTTGGCTTTTCCAGCTTTGACCCGCTGTGGCAGTGTCCAGAACAAGCCCATATCGCCCATCAGGCCAACCTTGCCGAAGGAGGCGCAGAACTTTGCGTCATCCGCCGCGACAATCCAGTCCGCCAGGAGCGCCAGGCTAAGCCCTGCCCCGAAGGCAAACCCTTCGACCGCCGCAACAATTGGCTTCTCGCCGCGCGCCATGGTTTCAACAGTTTGGCGGCCTGCACGGATACGATTCCGGCCTTCGAATGCCGTCATATCCTGCATGGTGGAGAGATCGCCGCCGGCAGAAAATGTGCCACCCGCACCGGTAATCACGATGGCACGGGTCGCGTCGTCAGCCTCGATATCGTTCAGGTGGGCAACGAGTTCTGCCCGTATTTCAGGTGAAAACGCGTTACGGCGCTTTACGTTGTTCACGGTGAGAACGGCGACCGCCCCCTCCTGGGTGCGATCTACGCGGGATACCGCGTCCGTTTCACTCATGATTCCAGCCTCTCAGAAATACGGTGTCAGGCGAGGCCTGGCTTCTTAGAGCCAAGCTTGCCGAGCCCCAATCCGGCCGCGACACACACAACGCCAACCATTGTTAGTTCGGCAAGGTGGAAGTCGGCGAACCCATCCGGTGCGGCAATGCAAATGCCACCGAAGAACAATATCGCCCGGCCCAAAAGACCCACAAGGCCGCCCCCCAGATCGCCAAGGTACATGATCGCCCCCTGGATCGCGCTTGCGATAAACACGATGCCAATGATCGCCATCACGAATGAGAGGATCACCTCACCAATTGGGCCCTGGCCAATAAGCGCCGGGTTATAAACGAAGAAGAACGGCACGAAGTAGATCACCACGCCGATCTTCATAGCTTCAAACCCAGTCTGCATTGGGGGCGAGCCGGAGAGCTTGGACGCCGCGAATGCGCCAATCGCAACCGGCGGTGTGATGAAGGAAATCATCGCCCAGTACAGCATGAACAGATGCACCGCCATCGGGTCCATGCCAGTATCGACCAAGGCCGGGGCAAGGATGATCGCGAGGAACATGTAGGCCGCTGTCACCGTTAGGCCGATGCCCAGGATGAAGCTTGTCAGCGCGCCCATCATCAACAGGATCAGCGTGTTGCTGCCTGCGATATGCACGAGCTCATTGGTGAAGCCGCCAGCCATACCGGTGAACGATAGCGCGCCGATGACGAGGCCAATGGATGCCAACAGGCCGCCAAGTTCGGCCAGCAACAGGCCCATGGCGAGAATGAACTGCCGCAACTTAGCCCTGTCCCAACGATGCTTCTTCGAGAAGAGTTGGTTGATGACCAGAAGCACGACCGTTGCATAGAACGGCGCTTCCTGTTCCCGGTGCAGCGCAAGCAGCATGTAGACCAGCAGCACGAAGGAGAAGATATAATACCAGCCTTCTTTGATGGTATCCAAAACCTTCGGCAGCTCCTCACGTGGGATGCCTTTCATGTCATGCTTTTGCGCGTTCGCGTCAATCTGCATGAACAGACCGAAATAATAGAGAATTGAAGGCACAGCAGCAGCCAAAGCGATTTCGTAATATGGCAAGTTCAGGAACTCAGCCATGATGAACGCGGTGGCACCCATGATTGGTGGCATCAGCGTGCCGCCCGTTGAAGCGCAGGCCTCAACACCGCCCGCATAGGCAGGTTTGAACCCGACGCGCTTCATAGCTGGAATTGAGAGTGTGCCAGTCGTCAACACGTTGGTCACAACACTACCGCTCATGGAGCCCATGAGACCGGAGGCGAAAATCGCCACCTTCGCCGGCCCGCCCCGCACATGCCCAAGCAGTGCAAAAGCGAAGTTAATGAAGAATGCGCCAGCACCTGTGAACTGCAGCGCAACGCCGAAGATCAGGAAGCCAAACACGAGATATGCGAAGGCGCGCATCGGAATGCCTAGCAGGCCTTCCTCACTCAGGATCAACAGTGCCGCTGATTCCAGCAGTGTAAACGTAGCGCCAGAAAGTGCATTCGGCAGCCAGGACGCGTCCGCCCAGAGCAAATAAGAGGATGCCAGCGACGTCACGAAGAAGATTGACCAACCGCCGGTGCGTCGTCCAATTTCAATGGCATAAGCCCAGGCGACCAAGCAGATAATCTGCGTGTCGCGAGGCGCATCATATTCCCAAGCTTCGTCCAAAATCTTCTGCGCCATGAATACGAAGTAGAGCATCAAGGCGACCACGCCGACGCCCAAAATCACATCATAAAAGGGGACTTTCGATCTGTCCTGCGAGGCATAGGTTGGGAAAAGGATGAAAACCATCGGCCCAAGTGCCGCGAGCAAAATATAGTAATAGCGCGTGTCGATGATGATGAATTTGTTCCATTCCTGATCAATCAAGCCAATGGCTTTGAGACCTGCGGAGATATCATCAAGGAAGAAGCCGGTATTAAAAATCTGGTTCGTCGCAAGGACGACGATGAAGATGATTGAGCATGTAAATAGGAATGACCAAAACGGCGTTAGCGTCCGGTAACGGGCGAGTTCTTGCTCTTGCTCGACCTGTTCAAGGCGGCGATGCACCTCATCCGAAAAACCTTGGCTTTCGTTCGTATCAGCCATGAAAACAATCCTTGTCTTGCGCACTTCTGGCGCGGTCAGTCTAACTACTGCTGTAGGGTATAACGGGGGACCCCAAACACGTTTCCGCATCCAGGGTCCTGAGCCGTATCAACTATCGAATTACGCTGGCCGCCGCCTCACGGCCGAAACTGCAAGGCGACGGAGATGCGTATATCGTCAGATCACTTCGGGTCTGGCCATTCGGTCCAGACAGGAGCGAAACCGGCAGCTTTCAAAGCTTCTGCACGGTTGCTCTTCCATGCAGCGTAGAAAGTTGCGTCGTCATTGTCTTTATGGGTCGCACTTGTGGTTTTCCAAGCAGCGGCAACAACGTCCTGACGACGGAGCATATTGTCCGTGTTCTCTTGGTCAGCAGCCGTCCACTTGCCGATTTCCTTGTAGTAGCGGATCGCACCGTTGTGGATTGGAACAACCCAGGAAAGCTTCTGGTTGTCGATGTTCCAGCCCTTCATGCCAGGCGCCGCATCTTTCATGGAATCGTAGCTTTCGAACAACGTCTTCGTCATGGAGTAAGCAACGTCGTCAGAGATGTTCGGATAGGACATGAAGACTGGGTACGGGTACAGAGCGCCTTCAAGTGGCTTGTCCTTGGAGAGGCCAACACCATCGGTGCAGAGCTTCTTGATGTAGTAAGGACCAGCTTCGAAGAAACGCGCCCAACCTGCTTCATCACTATGCGGCGTTGCGGGCCAAGAAAGACCACGTGGCGTCGCTTCCTGCTTGCGCGGATAGTTGGAGATGGTGGATGTGAATGCGATATCGGCTTTGCCGTTCGCAATCGCTTCCTGAGCAGCGCGGCTTCCGCCGAATTCAACCCGCTGAACATCGTCCCACGTCAGGCCAGCAAACCGCAGATACGTGTAAACATTATAGTTCAACGCAGGGGCAGCCTTAATCACGGCTACGCGCTTGCCTTTGAGATCATAGGCGGTTTTCACGCCAAGATCGCCAGCAACGTACGGGATCAGGCAGTTATCGCCGAAGTTAAAGGCAAGAACACGGGTCTTTTGTGGACCCCAGGAGCGCTTGGCAAACACGAATGCCGCTTCCTGGCTCATAAAGGTACCGAGACCGTTGAACGAGAAATCTGCTTTGCCGGAGCGCACAGGCGCTAGACGGGACAGATCGTTCTTGCCCGGCAGGACACGCATCGTCACGCCAGCTTGGTTCTTCAGGGCAGCGCCCAAGGCGACTGCCTGGCTGTAACCGGATGTGCCGACGCCATAAGCCGTCAACATGACCTTCTTCGGCAATTCCGCCATGCTTGGCGCCGCGAGGGCGGCAGCCATAGCGCCCGCGGTAGCCGCAACTGCTAATCTCATAAAGTTTCCTCCCAGGGTTTATTCGCCGAGACAATGCTTGCTGCCTCGATCTCCTGAGAGTTTCGCAAGGCGGGACGCAGTAAGTCAATCCCGCTGAAAACTTCATCTTTTTTATAAAATCACGCCGCATCCGCCTCTGGAGCGACCTTCGGCTCACCGAACAAATAGCCCTGGCCCAGCGCCACATCGAACTCCAGCAGCTCAACAAGCTCACGCTCGGTCTCGACTTTTTCGACAATGAGTTCAATGCCATCAAGCGCCAGCCTGCGCTTCATCCGGTGTGCATCCGGGCCATTCTCCAACAGGAAAGCCGAAGCCGCCCCCTTAACAAATCGGAACCCGCGCCGACGCAGCAAAGCACCATCGACCTCAAAGTCCTCAACACGATCCATGCTGAACCGAACGCCAATTGCAGTTAGGCCTTCCATATAGCGTTGAAGTTCCGCATCGCCCGGATCCCAATCACCTTGAGAAATCTCAAAAATCAGGCTGGGCGCAAGTTCAGGATCCTCTTCTAGGAATTCGATAAAGTCGGCGAGGAAATCACGGTCTTTAAGCGTGTGACGGGATACATTGCAGAAGAAACCCACATGCGCATTACGCGCCCGCGCCCTGCGTACAAGCTGGACCGCCCGGAACAGCAGGAGATTATCAATCGGCGCAATTAAGCCCGCCTCCTCCGCCGCTGCAACATATGAGTCTGCGGGCAGCAATCCGTTGGCACCATCTGGCACACGACTGAAGCACTCATAATAACGACGCTGGCGTTGCGGTAGCGTCACGACTGGCTGCAAGAACAGGTCAATCCGCCCCTCCGCCAGTGCATCACGTACTTTATCAAGAACCTCTGCGGGCGACATATCTGGCACCGCTGGGCGCTTCGGGAATGGCGTCACCCGCTGCCCGCGAACATTCGCTGCCTGCAATTGCCCGAACTGGCGCTGCATGACGGCCATTTCATCGACCATCGCCTTGATTTGCCGCTTGGCACCGCCGCCATCTGCAAGGGCTTGGTGCACGGCGATCATACCATCTTTGGCGAGTGCCAAATCTGTGTTAGCCTGATCTAACGTACGGCGAACCTGCGTGAGTTCGCCCCGCAGACCGACAATGTCTTTGCGACGGAGCGCCATCTCCAATGCGACGCCGCCAAGTGCGGCTACACCAACGCCAGCAGCCGCTGCAGGACCAATCGCGCCCTCAAGCTCCCATACACCTGCGCCTGCGCCAGCAGCAGCCAGCACCGTTCCACCTAAAATTGGCCAACGCAAATCCATGGACGCAACATACCCTTCGGCTAAGTTTCAGCCTTAGGAATACAGCCCGTGCTCTTGCGGTATGGTTAACGGAATACGGTGATAAACCTATGATTCATTGATTAATCTTCTGCCGCCACCTGTTGCGCCCGCCTTATGGCCACGGGAGAGGCATATTCTCTGTCATTAAAGAGAGACGGAACTTTGGCGCGGGCTTCTGCCACTTTGGAAACATCGATCTTCGCCGTAACGAAGCCAACGTCCTCGCCGCCGTCTGCCAGAACTTCGCCCCAAGGATCGACAATCAAGGAGTGGCCGTAGGACTTTCGCCCCTCTGCATGTTCACCCACTTGTGCAGGCGCAAACATAAAGCAGCCGTTTTCAATCGCCCGCGCCCGGAGCAGCACGTGCCAGTGCGCCCGGCCCGTCGGCACAGTGAATGCGGACGGTGCGGCCAAGAAATCAGCGCCCGCTTTTGCAAGTTCCCGATAGAGATACGGGAAGCGCATGTCGTAGCAGACGGTCATGCCAAGCGCGCCCCAAGGCGTCGCGGCCAGCGTTGCATGATCGCCGGGCCGGTAGCCTTTTGATTCCCGATAGCTCTCGCCCTCGGCCACATCTACATCGAACATGTGGATCTTGTCGTATTTGGCCGTGACATCACCCTCAGGCGTTACCAAGAAAGAGCGATTGGCGAATCGGTCCCCATCGCTGAGCTTCACGGCCATGGAACCGACCAGGATCCAAGCACCAGTTTCCTTCGCCAGATCCTTGAACATGGCCAGTGCAGCGTTGCTCTCTTCCAGCTCGACCTTTGTTGCGGCCAGTTTGCGGCGCGGTTCCAGCATTGCGCATACTTCTGGCGTCATGATGAGATCGCCGCCAGCATCGCGCGCCCGGCGGATCAGGTCGCTGAGCGTTGCCATGGTTGGCGCAACATCGCGTTCAGCTGTGTTCTGGACACATGCAGCCGTGAAAACATCACTCATGCGGATGCGCCTGAAAGCATCCCATCCAGCTTGCCGGATCGATCAAGGGCCGCCAGTTCGTCAGACCCGCCTACGCCAACATCATTAATGAAGATCTGCGGCACAGTGTGCCTGCCATCCGCCCGGTCGCGCATCGCATCGCGAACGGCGGGCTTGCCGTCCACATCAATTTCCGTGAATTCGACGCCCTTTTCCTTCAATAGCTTCTTCGCGCGGAAGCAGAATGGGCACCACATGCTTGAATATACTTCGACCTTGGCTGCCATTGTCCGGCTCCTTATCCATGCTTCATAGTGTGCCAATATGGGGCCAACTGGGCGCGGCGCCAATGCGGGGATTGTATCATGGATCACGTTAAGGCCTACGAAAACCTACGCGGCTTGGTCTACACGCCTTTCTATGTCGGCATCGCTGAGGGTTTATTTGAGGCTGCCAACGTTAAATTAGAAGCCACACTCTCTCCATCTGGCGAGGAAACCGCTGCAGGTGCCGCTTCCGGCCGCGTTGATCTGGCATGGGGCGGGCCTATGCGTGTTATGGCGGCCTACGACAAGGATCCAGAAGGGGCGGATTTGCTCTGCTTCGGCCTTGCTGTTAGCCGCGATCCATTTCTAGTGATCGCACCTGCGCCTGATCCTGGCTTTACTCCGGCGAAACTTGCCGGCCGCCGCCTCCTTGTTGCAACACACGCGCCAACGCCTTGGATGCTGTTGCAGGAAGATGTGCGCCGAATGGGCCTAGACCCAGCGGCAATCATCCGCGAAGACGGCGTAGACCCAGATGACGCCTTCCGCCGCCTCCAATCCGGCGATGCAGACTATGTGCTGGCGTTTGAACCCTGGGGGTCACTGGCGGAACGAGACGGTCTTGGCGCGGTCGTATCTGCAGGTGCGAAGCGCGGCCCGTTAGCGTTTACAAGCTTTTACGCCAACCGCACATTCATGGAGAGCCGCCCCGAAAGCGTCGCTCGCCTAACAGATGGTCTTCGCCGTGCACTAGCCTATGTCCGTGGATCTGATCCAGCGAAACTTGCCGCAATCATCAAACCCTGGTTTCCAGATTTCGATGAAGCTCTCCTGGCAACCGCAATCACCCGCTACCAACGCCTCGACCTATGGCCAAGCGACCCAACGATGACCGCTGACGGTTTCACCCGCCTAAAATCATCCTTGCTGTCATCTGGCTATATCAACAGCGCCCCCGCATTTGAACGGATTTGCCGCTAGATCGCCAAGTATTGCTGGCGGAGGTCTTCGTTTTCCAGGACCTCATTGGCCGTGCCGTCGAAGGCGACTGCGCCCATGTCTAGGATGATGGCGCGGTCAGCTAAGCGCAGGGCGGCAATGGCGTTTTGTTCGACGATGATTGTCGTCATGCCAAGCGCCTTAATCTGAATCAGGATCTTTTCGATTTCCTGCACGATCACTGGTGCCAAGCCTTCGTAAGGCTCATCCAGTAGCAGCAATTTTACATCCCGTGCGAGCGCGCGGGCGACGGCTAGCATCTGTTGCTCACCGCCAGACATCGTGACAGCATCCTGCTTACGGCGCTCCGCGAGGCGCGGGAAATGCTCGTACAGGCGCTCAATGGACCAGCCGATGGGCGGTGCGATTTGGGCAAGCTGTAGGTTTTCTTCGACCGTCAGGCCCTGAATGATGCGGCGGTCTTCGGGTACAAGACCGATGCCTGCTTGTGCTGCCTGATGCGCCTTCATGTCATGCAAGGGTTGGCGATCCAGCCAAATTTCGCCCTTATGCAATTCGGGTGATCCAGCGCGTGCAATTGTGCGAAGGGTTGAGGTTTTGCCAGCACCATTGCGGCCAAGCAGTGCCACGATCTCACCCTCGCGGATGTCGAAACCAACGCCCTGAACAATGTAACTCTCACCATAATAGGCGTGCATGTTCCGGCAGGAAAAGAATGCAGGAGCAGAGCCGTGGCCCTGGGTCGGCTTTACCTTCGGCGCGTCAAGATTGCTCATATTTCCGCCCCTCCAAGATAGGCTTCCTGAACGCGGGGATCGCCTTTTATGTCATTCGGCGCGCCTTCCGCAATCACATGACCTTGCGCCAGCACGCTGATTTTGTCCGCAAGCGAAAACACTACATGCATATCATGTTCAATCACGACCATAGTGATGCCACGGGATGCAATGGTTTTCAGCAGATCAATGGTGTTGTTCGTGTCCGCCCGCGCCATGCCAGCGGTCGGCTCATCCAGCAGCAGTAACTTAGGCTGTTGCACAAGGCACATTGCCAATTCCAGGCGGCGTTTATCACCGCGCGATAGGCTGTTGGCGACCATTGCATGTTTCTCGCCCAGGCCAACGTCGGCGAGCATTTCCTCAGCCTTGCCGCGGACATCATTCTGGCCCGCCATCGGCTTCCAGGCATTCAGCGAGAATGCGCCATCACGTTTGGCGAAATACGGGATCATGACGTTCTCAAGCAATGTAAGATCACCGAAAATCTCCGGTGTCTGAAACACGCGACTAACGCCGAGCTGGTTGATTTCGTGCGGTGCCAGCCCAATCAGCGAATGGTCCTCAAACGTGACGGTGCCAACATCGGGCGTTAACCGGCCAACAAAGCAGTTCAGCAAGGTTGACTTGCCTGCACCGTTCGGGCCGATGATCGCGTGCACGGTGCCCGGTTCGATTTCCAGGTTGACCTCATCCAGCGCCTTAAGGCCGCCGAAGCGTTTGTTGACGTTCTGAACGGAAAGAATGCTTGCCATGGTCCCGCCCCTATTCCGCCGACGCCGGTTGCGTTTCTGTAGGCCCATCACTGTCGGCCTTGCGTTTAAACAGCACGCCGAACCGGCGCACGCCTTCCATCAGGCCGCCCGGCAAGAAGATCACGATCACCATAAAGAGCGCGCCCAGCGTCAAATGCCAGCCTTCACCCACAAAGAGTGAAGCGACTGACACAACGGCATGCTGCAGTGTTTCCGGCAGGAAACTGAATGTGTTGAGCAATATGTTCTCGTTGAAGGCGGAAAAGATATTTTCAAAGTACTTGATGGCACCAGCGCCGATCACAGGACCAAGCAAGGTGCCAGTGCCGCCAAGGATCGTCATCAGCACGACTTCACCGGACGCTGTCCATTGCATGCGCTCTGCGCCCGCCAGCGGGTCCGTCACAGCGAGCAGTCCACCAGCAAGGCCAGCATACATTCCGGAAATCACGAAGGCCGCCAACGCATAGGGGCGCGTGTTCAGGCCCGTGTAGTTCATGCGGTTCTGGTTCGACTTCACGGCCCGCAACATCATGCCGAACGGTGAGCGGAAAATGCGCATCGAGATATAAAAGCAAAGGATCAACACTGCTGCGCAGAAATAGAAACCCGGATAGCCCGTCATGTCGATGCCAAACAAATCAGACGATGGCAGAACCGCGCCATAATCCCGCCCGAACGCGACATCCAACACCCTGGGATCAGCTTGGCGAAGTTGCAGGCCCGTTTCGCCATTCGTGATTGGTGTCAGCACAGAATAAGCCAGATTGTAGCTCATCTGCGCGAAAGCCAGGGTTAGGATCGAGAAGTAAATACCCGTCCGGCGGAGCGAAATGAAACCGATCAATGCTGCAAACAATCCACCCAGCAGCGTCGCCAAGAGAACCGCTGGCAGCGGGTTCATGCTGAGCAGCTTGAACGTCCACACAGCCGTATAGGAGCCGATGCCCAAAAAGGCTGCATGGCCAAAGGAGAGATACCCCGTCAGCCCAAACAGGATGTTAAAGCCAATGGCGAAGATGCCGAAGATCGCAAACTTCTGCAGCAAATCAGGATAACCAGCACCGAAGGGCTGCAGAATAACAGGGCCTGCAAGGACCGCTGCTGCGAAGCATAGAAGCAACACCAGATCGCTTTGTTTTTTGATTATCGCAACCATCAGATCAGCCCTCCATCATGCCTTTGCGGCCCATAAGGCCACGGGGCCTCGCGAGCAGCACGACAACAGCGATCAGGTAGATGATGATTTGGTCGATCCCGGGCAGGATCTGCTTCACTTCCTCCATAGAGGCTAAACTTTGCAGGATTCCAAGCAGGAAGCCCGCAACAACTGCGCCGCCGAGCGATCCCATGCCGCCCACAACAACGACAACGAAACTCAGCACCAGAAAGTCCATGCCCATGTGGTAATCCGGGCTAAGGATCGGCGTGTACATAACCCCGGCAAGGCCCGCGACGACCGCCGCCAGGCCGAAGACAATCGTGAACTTGCGGTCGATGTCTATCCCCAGCAGCCCCACTGTCTCCCGGTCTGCCATCCCCGCACGGACAACCATGCCGAAGGTGGTGAACTGCAGAAAGGCGAATACGCCAGCGATCACAAGTGTGGAGAATAAGAAGTAGATCAGCCGCCAGGCCGGATACACGACATTGCCCGCGTCAAAACCAATCATGACGCCAAAATCAAGCATGCCCTTTGCTGTATCTGGCGCAGGTTGCGGGATTGGGTTAGCGCCGAACTGGCTCTTCACCAATTCCTGAATGACGATGGCCAGGCCAAACGTCACCAAAATCTGTTCAGCATGTGGGCGTTTATAAAAATAGCGGATAAGGCCCCGCTCCATCGCGACGCCAATAAACAGCATTACGGGGATGGCGAGTAATATGGATAATGGCACTGAATAGTCGATCATCCAGACGCCAACGTCACCAAACCAACTTTCAATGTAAGGCGTGCGAATTTCCATCGGCGTGCCCCAAGCGGTGAGCTTGGTCGGATCGAGCACGACTTTCTCTAAAGTAAACAACGCCTTGATGCTGACGGCGCAAAATGCACCCATCATAAACAGCGCACCATGAGCAAAATTGACGACGCCAAGCGTGCCGAAAATGATCGTGAGACCCAAGGCAATCAACGCATAGGCGCCACCTTTGTCCAGGCCGTTCAAAATCTGCAGCAGTATAGCATCCATCGTATTTCCCCCCGCGGGATTGGCCGTGCGATAGGCCGTCAATTGCACCGGTAAAACCCTCGGCGCTCAGAGCAAACCCGGTCGCTCCAATATGGGAGCGACCGGGGCCGTCAATCACAGCAACGAAGAGTTATGCGCCGTCGTTGTAAGGACCAAGCTCACCACCTAGCAAGGAGGCCGGATATTCGACCTGCGCGCGCGGCGTAACTTCGACGACTTCGAGAACGTCGAACTTGGAGGATGGGTTTTCCTTGCCCTTCACGACCAACACGTCTTTGAAGCACTGGTGATCTTCGGCGCGGTATTCCGTTGGACCATTGCCAAGGCCATCGAACTTGAAGCCTTCCAATGATTTGCCAACGCCGGACGGACGGAACGTACCGGCCCGCTGTGCAGCATCTGCATAGAGCAGCGCCTGGCAGTAGGTGGTGTGCGCCGCCTGTGATGGTGGGAAGCCATACTTCTGGCCAAAGGACTTAACGAAGGCCTTGGAGCCTTCGTCCTGCAAAGACCAATGCCAGTTGGTGGAGCCAAAGATCCCTTTGACGTTCTCGCCAGCACCCTGCGCCATCAGGCGGGAGTAGAGCGGAACAACAATGGCGAAGTCTTTGCCATTCACCTGCTTGTCACGAAGACCGAACTGAACTGCCTGGGTCAGGGAGTTCACCATGTCGCGGCCATAGTGGTTCAATACCAGCGTATCAGCGCCGGAGTTCAACACAGGCGTAATGTACTGGGAGAAGTCACCAGCGCCCAAGGGCGTGCGAACGGCGGCGGCTGTGTTCCAGCCAAGCTGCTCGGTGTACTTCTTAATGGAGCCTTCCTGTGACCAGCCCCACGTGTAATCAGCCGTGAGGTGGTAGGCGTTCCGCTCCGTGCCGAAGTTATTTTTCAGCACTGGCGCAAGTGCAGCGCCCGTCATCTCCGTGTTGAAGAAGTGACGGAAGCCGTTAGCGCGCTTATCCTTACCCGTGGTGTCGTTGGAGTGGGTGAGGCCAGCCATGAAGATCACGCCTGCGTCCTGGCAAAGGCCCTGGACAGCAATCGCAACGCCGGAGGAAGACCCGCCGGTGATCATGACAGCGCCGTCTTTTTCGATCATGCGCTTAGCAGATGCACGAGCAGCGTCAGACTTGGTCTGGGTGTCACCAGTGACGAACACGACCTTCTTGCCGTTTACGCCAGCGCCGGTTAGCGCCTTGGAGGAGAAGGTGTTCAGCATGCCGCCGTCGCCTTCGCCATTGATGTGCTCAACAGCCAGCTGATAAGCGCGCAGTTCGTCCGCGCCTTCGTCGGCATACGCGCCGGTCTGTGGCACGTTGAAACCAAGCGTGACCGTGGAGCCTTTGGGCTCGTTGGTGTAACCGGCAGCCCAGGCTTTGCTGGTGAAGATTGTCGGCGCCGCGAGTGCGGTCGTTGCAGCAGCTGCGCCCCGCAGCAAGCTGCGTCGGCTTACTTTTGTAAAATTGGCCATGTGAAGGGTCCCTCCCAGAACGTTTCCCAAAACGTTTCGTTGATTAAACGCACGGGACGCATCACGCCCCCCGCTGGCTTATTTGCCTGTTTCTAGGGTCGCGGAATTTGTGACAATCCACAATAAGATACTGATATTTATTAATATTTTTGTGAATTTGAATATATTATTCATTGCTGTACTGTAAATTTCTTTACAGAAATACAGCTAAGGCGCAGAATTATCATGGTTAGTGCAGTGCGGCAGAGATTGATCGGTCCGCGTGTGCGGGCGCGAAGAACCGCGCTTGAATTGACTCAAGCGGCACTGGCCGAACGCGCAGGCATCTCAACCTCGTATCTGAATCTAATCGAGAACAACAAGCGCCCCGTCGCAGGGCGGCTCCAAATTGCGCTGGCCGAAGCCCTAGATATAGATATCTCCGCCCTCAGTGGTGCCGCAGAACAACAGCTCACCGACGCCCTCAGCCTCGCTGCCGCTGATCCTGCCCTTGGCAGCGCAGCGCTGACACCAGCAGATGCAGCCGAACTTGTCGGCCATTACCCCGAATGGGCCAGGCTGACAGCGCGCGCCGTCGCCGCTTACCGCGAGCAGGCCTCACAGACTGTCGCCCTGACCGACCGTTTGGCCCATGACCCTGTCATCGCCAACGCCGTCCATCAGATGCTGACCAATATTGCCGCTGTTCGATCTACAGCTGAAATCCTGACCAGCGTCCAAGATTTGCCGCCTGAACAGCTCCAACGATTTCATGCAATCATTGAAGAGCAATCGAGCGCCCTGACAGATGCCAGCGGCACCTTGGCTGCGGTCTTTGATCCGACCAATACCCATCTTCGGCCCGTCACCAGTCTTGATGTGATTGAAGACGCCTTCGCCCGACGCCAGAACCGCCTGCCCGCGCTGGAGGACGCCGTAACGCACCTGCGCGCGCGATTGCACATTGATGCAGAGGCAACGGGTGCAATTATTGACCAAGCTCTGGCCGGCCATTGGAAATCGCTCGGCTTAAAGATTGACAGCACCGGGACTGCAATGGTGCCAAGCCAGCCTTCGCCCAGCACGCTTTCTCTGCCCCGCGCTGCCCCTGCTGCCACGAACCGGGCCTTCCTTGCGCTGAAGCTGCTGGAACGGGTGCTTGCTAACCAAGTTGAGACGGAATTGTCAGGTGAATTGACACCGGACGGCCCATCCGATGCCCCGCCTCTGGCCATAGGATCACCAGCGGCAACGGACTTGCGGGCGGCATTCGTGCAATACGCAGCCGATGCGCTGCTCATGCCCTATGGCGCATTCTTGGCGGATGCAGTCGCATGGCGCTTCGATATCGCGATGCTTGCAGCATCTTATGATGTTGATGTTGCCGCCGCCGCTCGCCGTTTAACCACCCTGCAACATGGCGGCGCCCCAGCTTTTGCGATGCTTGCCGTCAATCCATCTGGCGCGCGGCTAGACCGCAGGCGAACCACAGACGTCGCTATGCCCAGGTTCGGCGCCGGATGCGCACTTTGGGCGATCCACAGTGCATTTAATGGGACGGAACGCGCCCGCGAGCAAATCATCGAAATGCCAACAGGAGAGCGGCTTTGGACAATCGCTATTGCAATGTCCGCTCCCGGCAAGAGCGCTGATGCCGCGCCACCCCGCCGGGCCTATATGCTGGCGACACCTGCCATTCACGCCGGCACATTTTCTGGCGAAGACACAGGCCACGTCCCCTCTGTCGCGGCGGGAATTACCTGCGAACTCTGCCCACGTGGGGACTGTGCATACCGGGCGGCTGCGCCCATTTTGGCCGAAATCACCGGAAAAGCGTAGACAACATGCCTCCTAAGCGGCAATCCTAGGCAGCAAGAGCAAAGCACCCGCGCGTAAGACGGGGCGGCTCAGTAGAGGAGGTCTGACCCGATGACCAAAACTGTCCTCATTGCAGAAGATGAGCCGCATATCGTTGAGCTGCTAACCTTCCTGCTAGAGCGCGAAGGCTATGCCGTAACCGCAGCCGCCGATGGCGAAGCCGCATTGACGGTATTAGCCAACACGACGCCTGACTTGGCTGTGTTGGATGTCATGATGCCAAAACAGAGCGGATTTGATGTCCTGCGTGAAGCGCGTAACGACCCCAGGCATAAGGATCTTCCGATCATTATTCTGACCGCGCGCGGACAAACCCGTGATCGGGAAACCGCGATTGAAATGGGCGCGGACGCATTCATCGCCAAACCATTTTCCAACCAAGATGTGCTCGCGACATTAAGACGGCTCGGCGCATGAATGCGACAGACGCCCAAACCAGTACATCAGATCAAGCTGACCGCGTCCTTATCCAACAGTCTGAGCGGCGGGACCGCAGCCGGGCGGCGGCGTTGCCTCTCATTGGGTTTTTCCTATTAACGCCTCTCTTTATTCGCGTGTTCGCGGCTGATGCCACCGTGCTCGGCGCGCCATTGGTGGTTATCTACATTTTCGGCATTTGGCTTGGCCTCATCATCTGCGCAGCACTCCTGGCAAAGCGGTTGAAGCGCGCCGACCATGCTTTCCGCTAACGTTCTTTCGGCAATCTGCGTCGGCTATGTCGCGGTCCTGTTCGTCACCGCCTATCTGGGCGACAGGAAGGCACGCTCTGGCAAACCAGGGTGGCTTGAATCGCCACTGGTCTACACGTTTGCTATCTCCGTCTATTGCACATCCTGGACGTTCTATGGCGCCGTTGGGTCTGCCGCGCGAAACGGGTTGGAATTCGTTACGATCTATCTGGGGCCGACACTAGTTTTTGTCGGCTGGCTGCACCTTCTCAGCAAGCTGGTTCGGATTGCCCGGGCCAACAACATCACATCCATCGCGGATATGATTTCGTCCCGCTACGGCAAAAGCTCCGCCATCGCTGTTGTCGTCACGCTGATTTCAGTGGTCGCTGCGACGCCTTATATCGCCCTGCAGCTAAAGGCCGTCGCCACGAGCTTTCAGGTCATCGTCGCTGGCGCGGATCCCGGCGTCGCGACCGCTGCGGGCGGGGTTGCGGCACCCCCCACCTTCGAAGCGGCGTTCTGGGTCGCTGCTGGCATGGCTGCATTCACATTGCTGTTCGGCGCGCGCAACACGGATACCAATGAACGACACCATGGCGTCGTCGCCGCCATCGCACTGGAAGCCATTGTAAAGCTGACAGCATTGATTGCCGTTGGCGTATTCGTGGTTTTTGGCATGGCGGATGGCCCGGCTACCATCTTCGAGCGCATGCCGCCAGATCTGCTGACACCCCGTGATGACTTTGCAACCCGTTGGATCACGCTAATCCTGCTATCCAGCGTCGCCATTATCTGCCTGCCCCGCCAGTTCCACGTCACCGTCGTCGAAAACGTTGATGAACGGCAGGTAGCGACGGCGTCCTGGCTGTTTCCGCTATATCTTTTCCTGATCAGCATTTTCATTCTGCCGATTGCGATTGCAGGCCTTTCCTTCCTGCCCGCTGGCGCTGACCCGGACCTATTCGTGCTGACATTGCCCATGGCGGCTGATCAGCATGGCCTCGCACTCCTTGCATTCCTTGGCGGATTTTCATCGGCGACTTCCATGGTCATCGTCTCCAGCATCGCGCTGGCGATCATGATTTCAAACCATATCGTCATGCCGCTAATGCTAAAAACGCCTTGGGCCGAGCGGGCGCAGTCCGGTGATATCCGCCGCATGCTGCTGCGCAGCCGCCGCATCAGCATCGTCGCTATTTTGATGCTGGGCTTCTTGTATTTTCGGCTGAGCAGTGGGTCTGAAGGCCTTGCCTCCATTGGGCTCATTGCCTTCGCTGGCGTCGCACAAGCAGCACCCAGCATGATTGGCGGTGTGTTCTGGCGCATGGCGAACGGGCGCGGTGCGCTGGCAGGCCTCATCGCCGGATTCACAATCTGGGCCTACACGCTTTTCCTGCCAAGCTTCGGCCCAGACGTCATATTCACAGCCAGCGCATTGGCAGATGGGCCATGGGGCATTGGCATCCTACGGCCCTACGCGCTGTTCGGTTTGACCGGGCTTGACCCACTGACCCATGCGCTGTTCTGGAGCTTCACAGCAAATATTCTGCTGTTCGTCAGTATTTCGCTACTGGCCGACCAACGGCCCCTGGAACGATTGCAGGGCGCGCTCTTTGTCGACGTATTTCGCATGCCGGGCTCCAACTCGCATCGCTACATCCAGCGCTCTGTCACCGTGACGGACCTTTTTGTCCTGGCCCAACGCATTATGGGGCCGAATGAAGCACAGCGGATGTTTGCTGGGTTCGCACGCCAGCAGGGCTTAGATGGCGATATGCCGGTCGCGACCGACGCCTTTATCGACCATCTGGAGCGCCGCCTCGCCGGCTCGATTGGTGCCGCATCCGCTCGCACCATGATCTCCCAGATTGCCGTTGGTGAAAGCATCAGTCTGGCTGAACTTACCAAGGTGGCGGATGAGGCCGCTCAAGCCATTGAATATAGCCAGCAGGTCGAAGAAAAATCCCTTCAGCTTGAAGCGACTGCACGGGAACTCCGTGAGGCCAACCGGCTGCTGAAAGAACTGGACGCCCGCAAGGATGATTTCCTGAACCAGGTCTCCCACGAACTTCGCACGCCCATGACATCAATCCGGTCATTCTCAGAAATACTGCTTGAAAATGCGGATATTGATGGCCCGCGCTCCGACCGTTTTCTGTCCATCATCCATGATGAAAGCATCCGGTTGACCCGCCTGCTCGACCAAATCCTTGAATTATCCCAAATGGAAACGGGCCGGGTAGAATGGCCCCTCTCTGCGGTTAACATTGATAAAGCACTGGGTCGCGCCGCTGCCGTGTCTGAAGGCATCGCATCTGAGGCAGGCGTTCAGTTGGCTTTAAGCCTGAACGCCCCGGGTGCCGTAGCAGAGGCAGAGGCTGACCGGCTTGTCCAAGTCTTCGTCAACTTGATCAACAACGCTATTAAGTACGGGGCAACGAAGGGTGAGGCTATTGAGATAAACAGCAGTTTCGCAGATGGCCATTATCGCATGACGATTCGAGATTGCGGCCCCGGCATTCCCGAACGCGACCGTGAACGCGTCTTCGAGAAGTTCGTACGTGGTGCCCAACCGGAAACCAGCGGCGCTGGCCTTGGCCTGCCAATCAGCCGCGAAATCATTCGCCAATTCAGCGGTGATCTGGTTCTGCTTGATGGTCCGGAAGGCGCTGGCGCAGTCTTCCAAGTCACTCTGCCAGCAAGTGTTCGCGCGGCTGCTGCGGAATGATGGGATCCGGCTAACCGTCGAGCGGACGCCTAAGCCTGAGCGCCGTCGAAAGCGTGCCGTCATCCAGATAATCAAGCTCACCACCAACAGGCATGCCATGGGCCAACCGGGTGACCTTTGCACCAGTATCCGCTAGGCGCTCTGCCAAATAATGCGCCGTTGTCTGCCCATCCAAAGTGGCGTTCGTAGCAACAACGACCTCTGCCACCTCTTCCGTCCGCACGCGCGCAACAAGCGGGTCGATGCTGAGGTCTTCTGGCCTGACACCATCAAGGGCTGAAAGCACACCGCCCAGCACATGATACCTGCCCCGGAAGGTCCCTGCCCGCTCAAACGCCCAAAGATCGCCGACGCGCTCGACCACGCAAATCATGGCGCTATCCCGCTCTGGATCGCGGCAAATATCGCAAGGGTCGCGGGCGTCAATATTGCCGCAATGGCCGCAAGTGCGGACTGTCCGCTCAACCTCTGCCAACGACCGTAAAAGCGGCGTCAATGCAGCTTCAGGGCGCTGAATAAGATGCAACGCAGCTCGCCGCGCCGACCGTGGACCAAGCCCAGGCAAGCGCGAAAGATGCTGAATCAGCCGCTCTACAGCGGGGGCGGGCATGGGTCAGGCTAGCTTCAAAAGCGTGTCAGAACGGCAGCTTGATGCCATCCGGCAGCGATAGGCCGCCGGTCAGCTTCTGCATTTCCGCCTGGGAATACTCTTCCGCCTTACCTTTGGCGTCGTTCACTGCGGCAATGACCAAATCCTCCAGCAGCGTCGGATCTGCCGGGTCCATGGCCTCTGGAGAAATGGACAGGCTTTTCAGCACGCCCTTCCCCGTGACGGTCGCTTTCACCAGACCAGCGCCAGATTCGCCCATCGCTTCATAGTCCGCCAGGCCTTCCTGGAGATCGGCCATTTTGGCCTGCATCTCCTGGGCCTGCTTCATCAAATTGCCAAGGCCTCTCAATCGTCCAGCTCCCAATCACCAAAGTTAATATCATCGTCATAGACGACGTCGGGGTTGTCGTATCCTATTTCGCCATCCGCCGATATGGGTGGATTGGGCATGTCTGCATTGGACAGTGGTTCTGGCTCCGGCGCTTCAAGCTGTGGCCGACCGACTGTCAGTTGCGCACCCGGGAATGTCGCGAGTGCAGCAATGACAAGCGGGTGCGCTCTTAGCATCGCATCTGCAGAGGCTTCGGCGTCGACCTGGCTCGGTTGGCCAGCCTCAGTGCTGGATTCAACAGACCATACCCGGTCCGTCGCTTTGCCCAGCTCCTCCCGAAGGCGGCGTGCATAGTTCTCCGGCAGGTCCGCTTGGTCCTCATAGACGATCCGCCCAGCGGCGTATTCTACAAGCCTGAGCCGCCGGATCAGCGATAAGCCACGGGCAGCACCGACTTGGCTCAGATGCGCCAGGAGACTCTCAAAGTCTGGAAAGGCACCCGGGGATTCAGCACCTTTGGGCGGTTCTGGCGCGGGTTCCTGGGTTGGTTCCAAAACCGGCGCTGGCGTTGCCTCTGCTTCGGGCCGTGCAGCTTCAACGACAGGCGCTGGATCAGCCGAAGCCATCGCACGAGCGGCCTGGCCGCCGCCAATATCAACCGACTGCGCGGCCTCCACTGCGACCGGGCCCGATGCATCAGCGGCTGCGGTGCTGCGCGTCGCAGTGGCATTTGGGGCCGGTGCAGCAGGTGCGGCTTGCGGCGCAGACCCACCGCTCGCACTGTTCCGCTGCGCTTCATTATCAATCCGGCGAATAAGGTCATCCGGGGTTGGCATATTAGCAGCATAGGCCAATCGGATCAGCGTCATTTCCGCCGAAAGCCTTGGGTTCGGCGCGCTCAACGTCTCGGCATGGCCTTTGGAGAGCAGCTGCCAAGCCCGGGACAGCGCCGGGAGATTGAGCCGTTTCGCCAGTCCAGCCGCTCGCTCGCGCTCTGCAGCAGACGAGGCCGCAAAGTCCGCACCAGCGGGATCGACCCCAAGCCGCGTCGTCCAATACGCCGCTTCCATCAGGTCCTGTAGTGCCGCCGCTGGATCTGCGCCAATGGCCAGCATTTCACTGAATTGATCAAGTGCCGCCTTGGCATCTCCGCCCATCGCCGCCTCGAACAGATCATACGCCGCCAACCGGTCTGACAGCCCGAGCATGCCGCGCACCTGGTCTGCCGTGACAAGACCATCGGCTTCAGCCAGCGCAATGCCCTGGTCCAGCAGCGAAAGACCGTCACGGACAGACCCATCAGCCGCCCGCGCGATCATCGCCAGCGCTTCTTCCTCAACCCGCGCACCCTCTTTTTCAGCAATAGAACCAAAATGCGCTGCCAGCCTATCCGGCGGCACCCGGCGCAGATCAAAGCGCTGGCAACGGGACAATACCGTCACCGGAAGCTTGCGGGATTCCGTTGTGGCGAAGATGAATTTAAGGTGCGGCGGCGGTTCTTCCAGCGTTTTCAGCAGCGCATTAAAGGCCGCGTTAGAGAGCATATGCGCTTCATCAAGAATATAGACCTTGTAGCGCGCAGACGCTGGCCGGTAGCGGGACGCCTCAGTGATCTCACGGATATTGTCGACACTATTATTGGAGGCAGCATCCATCTCAACCACGTCGACATGGCGGTCCTCGATGATGTCGCGGCACTGCCGGCAAACACCGCATGGCTGGATCGTCGGCCCGCCGTCGCCATCCGGGCCTTCGCAATTGAGCGCACGGGCGATGATGCGAGCGGTCGTGGTTTTGCCAATGCCACGCACCCCGGAAAGCAGATAAGCCTGGGCGATCCTGTCCCGCTCGAACGCATTCGTCAGCGTGCGGACCATCGCCTCCTGGCCGATCAGGTCATCGAAGGTCTGCGGGCGATATTTCCGCGCTAAAACCCGGTATGGCTGCGCGTCGACCGGTTGTTCTGCATCGGCCATGGCGTGAGGCAGCCCATCTCATGAGACATGATAGCGAACGGCTGGCGAGCGACCCGGGCTGAAACTCGTTACGGCTGCTTCCTTCCGGACCTGACCGAGTTGGCGAGGGACCCGCCCGCCGCCAACCGTTCACCGCTGAATATCGTCCCCCACCCCAGTTTTGTCCAGCCCTTTCAGCCCAAATAGCTAGGCGCCAAATCGTCCCGCTTGACTTACCCCCCGCCCCCCATTATCAGCACCCATCTTCGTAGGCTCCGCACCCCAATGCGCCAATGCCCGCTTACGATTGTGGGGCTGTAGCTCAGTTGGGAGAGCGCTGCGTTCGCAATGCAGAGGTCAGGGGTTCGAATCCCCTCAGCTCCACCAACGCCTTTTCCGCAGGAAAAGGCGGACACACGCCCGCGCTATCATTCGATCGGCAGGCTTTTGCGTTAGCAAACGCCGAGAGATCGTCAGAACTTTCGAGCGCCACCGCCTACGTCCTCTCAAATTCTCGTATCATGGTGATCGCATTCTGGGACATGGCTTATTATGTCTGATCGGTATGGTTAGGTACTGGCCGTCGATCTAGTCAATGATGAATCGCTAACATAAGCGAACCAAAAACTCACCGGAGGACAGTTCGCCTAAGTGGTCCAGGCGCATAGACTGCTTTGCCGCACTAGGCGACACTACAAGGCAAAGATATTGGTGAACCGGGCAGATCAGAAAGAGAAGTGCAATGCAGGTTTCAGTCGCGGACATTGAGCGCAAGAGCAAAGAGGCCCTGGTGGCATATGGTGCTGGCGCCTGGCAGGCACGCACTGTGGCGCGGGCCGTGGCGCGGGCTGAACAGACCGGCAATGTGATCTGCGGGCTCTATTATTTGGAGAGTTACTGCGTGCAACTGGCATCTGGCAGGGTCAACGGAACCGTTGAACCGCTTGTCACGACACCACGCCCAGGCACTGTTAATGTTGATGCGGGGCTCGGCTTTGCGCAGCCGGCATTCGAGCGTGGATTGCCGAAAGCCATTGAGGCTGCAAAAAGCTGCGGTGTAGCAACACTGTCAATTGCCCATTCTCACACGTGCACATCGCTTGGATTCTTCACTGAACAGATTGCTGCAGCCGGGTTAATCGGTATCGGGTTCACGAATGCTTCGGCCATCGTGGCCGGCCAGGGCGGCAAGAAGCGGGTGCTTGGGACAAATCCAATCGCTTTCACTTTGCCAGGGACGGACGGGCCCGCGATGCATGCCGATTTCGCAACATCTGCTGTGGCACTTGGCAAAATTACAATGGCGAAAGCTGCCGGTGAGGACATCCCATTGGGATGGGCGGTTGATGGCGATGGCCAACCGACGACTGATCCAGAAAGTGCGCTGCAAGGGTCCTTGGCGAGTGCCGCAGGATACAAGGGTTGGGCGCTCGGCCTTCTGGTTGAATTCCTAGCTGCCGGATTGACGGGGTCCGTCAATTCACTGGATGTGAAAGGGTTGAAAGCGGCGGAAGGACCACCCCATGATCTCGGCCAGTTTTACATTCTGATCGACCCCACCGCACATGCCGGGATGCTTGCCGAAAGTGTCGACCGCGTGGCGAGTGAAATCATTGATGACCTGCCAGTTCGCATACCAGGCTCGACCAGCAAGAACAGAGATCCGGTCACGATTGATGATGCGCTCTGGGCTTCAGTCGAAGCACTTGCAGCAGGCTCATAATAACATGATGGCCAGGCAGAGATTGACCCCGCGGCGAGTTCAAAAGCTTGCCTTGGTTGATCAAATTCCTAGGCCGGACCTTGTAAAAACCGGTGATGCGCCGTAAGGTGAAAAAACCATCATAAAATGACACGAGCCTAGTGTCGGTAAGTAGCCGAAAAGCTTTGGCGCGTGCATCAACAGGGAGAAAAATATGCGCAAGAGCATTCTTGCTGGATTGGTTGGCGTTGCTTCGAGTATTGCTTTAAGCTTTCCAAGCGCAGCACATGCCGATTGCGGTGAAGTATCAATCACCGAAATGAACTGGGCATCGTCCCAGATTATTACTGAGGTTTCCAAGTTTTTGATGGAACAAGGCTATGGCTGCTCCGTAGAGAAAGTTCCATCAGCAACCACGACATCTGTGGCCTCACTGGCAGAAAATGGCGAGCCGGACATCGTTACTGAATTGTGGCTGAACTCCACAGGTGCCGTATATGCCAAGCTTGAAGCTGAAGGCAAAGTTACACGACTCGCAGACGTGTTTGATCCAGGCGGCGTTGAAGGCTGGTGGATTCCAACTTATCTCGCCGAAGCGCACCCTGAACTGACCACCGTCAAAGGCATTCTTGCCAATCCAAAGCTGGTCGGTGGGCGCTTCAATAACTGCCCCGATGGCTGGGGGTGCCGCATTGTTAACGACAACCTGATTAAGGCGCTGGATATGCGCGGTACGGTCGATATTTTCGATCACGGTTCTGGCGAAACCCTGGCGACATCCATCGCTGCGGCATACGAGAACAAAGAGCCATGGTTCGGCTATTACTGGGGCCCGACTGCGGTTCTCGGTAAGTACAAAATGACGAAAGTCACTATCGGCAATATCGACATGGCCGCCCATAAAGGGAATCAGGAAAAAGAGAACGCGAAGCCTGCCGTTTCTGACTTCCCCCCAGCGCCCGTGCTGACGGTTGCGACCGCCGCACTTGCCAAACGTGAGCCTGAAGTCGCTGCGCTGATGGGTAAAGTCAGCTTCGAAATTGGCCTGCTCAGCAGCCTCTTGGCTTGGCAGGAGAAGAACAGCGCGTCTGCAGAAGAAGCCGCTGTTTACTTCCTGACGACCCAGTCTGATGTGTGGTCGGCATGGGTGAATGACGATGCACGGGCAAAACTGTCCGCCTTCATCAAGTAACGGGAAAGCCGGGCAGGCCTACGTGTCTGCCCGGCGTATTCTCGCGAACAGGTACGCAAACTTGCTGCCTAACGGATACTTTTATCCGCATTGATGGACGAACGGGTATCACATGGCTACCTATGATTTTCTATTTGATAATCTTGGCCTGCGCGCTTGGTGCGATGCCGGTAAAACGGGCGATGGCCCGCTTTCCATGGCCGATCTGCTCGCCAAGGCGAATGGTCCCAAAGAAGCATCAATTTGGGACCTGCCGTTCCCATCGCTGGATGCGCTCAACGATGCCTGCGGACGCGTTGCACAATCAAGAGACTTAACGAAGGGCGTCGAAAACGCTTTTCTGGCGGTCAAGAATCCGCTTCAGTTTGTTCTTGACCCAATCACCCAGCCACTCAGCTGGATATTGGAATTTGCACTTTATACATTTGACGTGACGCCGTGGTGGCTCATGTTTCCCATCCTAATGCTGGTTGTCTTTCTGGCGTCCAGGTCGTTTCGGATGGTTGGACTTGTGGTCGCGTGCCTGGGCTTTTTGGCTCTGATTGATCACTACGACTATGCAATGCAGACGCTCGCGATCATCTTTGTCTGCGCGTTTTTATGTGTGCTGATGGGCGTGCCGATAGGCATCGCCATGTCCCGCAGCAATACGCTGCAAAGGCTCACTATACCGGTCTTGGATATGCTCCAAACGCTGCCGGCCTTTGTGTATTTGATTCCGCTGATCTTTCTGTTCTCAGTAACAGAGCCGAAACTGTATGGCATCGCGATCATTCTCTACGCGATCGTTCCCGTGATCCGCTTGACAGATCTGGGCATCAGGCTTGTGGATGAAGAGGTTATTGAAGCCTCCGATTCCTTCGGCATGACAGACCGCCAGAAGCTGTTCGGGGTACAAATACCATTGGCGTTGCCCAATATTATGGCCGGTGTGAACCAAACGATCATGATGAGCTTGGCGATGGTGGTCATCGCATCGCTTGTCTCAGCACCCGGCCTCGGCGTGCTGGTGCTGCGCGGAATTCGGAACTTGGAGCTTGGGGTTGGTCTGGTTTCCGGTCTCGGTATTGTTCTACTCGCGATCATTCTCGACCGCGTCACGAAGGCTGCGTTGAACCGCATCAATGCTGCACAGAAAAATTAAGGCAGGCAGCGCGTTGACCAACTCAGTGAAAATTTCGATCCGAGACCTCTACAAAGTCTTCGGGGCGGACCCACAGACGGCTCTGGAGCATGTGCTGAACGGCGCCAGCAAAGCAGATTTGCTTGAACAATACAGCCATGTGCTTGGCTTGAGCGATATTAATGTGGATATGCGCGAAAGCGAGATCACCGTCATTATGGGCCTTTCGGGGTCTGGAAAATCCACCTTGATCCGGCACTTGAACCGGTTGATTGAGCCGACGCAGGGTCGGATTGAAGTCGATGGGGACAACGTGCTGGCGTATGATGAAGCACAGCTTCGCACCATGCGCCGCGAAGTGATGTCGATGGTATTCCAGAAGTTTGCGCTCTTGCCCCATCGCACAGTGGCTGAGAACGCCGGAACGACACTGAAAGTACGTGGCGTTGCACAGCGCGAATATCTGCTTGAGGCGCACAAGTGGCTGAGCCGAGTGGGCTTAGAGGGCTTCGACAAACATTATCCGCACCAACTTTCAGGCGGCATGCAACAGCGCGTCGGCATTGCCCGGGCGCTAACATCAAATGCGCCGATTATGCTAATGGATGAGGCATTCTCCGCACTCGATCCTTTGATCCGCACGGACATGCAGGACCTGTTGCTTGAACTGCAGACAGAGCTACAAAAGACCATAGTCTTCATCACTCACGACCTTGATGAGGCCCTAAAATTGGCTGACCACTTGGTCATTCTTAAAGACGGCCAGATCATCCAACAAGGCGAGCCGCAGCACATCCTGCTCAATCCTAACGATACATATATCGAAGACTTCGTTAGCGATATAAATCGCGCCCGTGTGCTGCGTGTGCGATCGATCATGACGACCTTGGATGGAACCAACGCGCCCAGTAATGCCCATGGCGAGGTTGACTTTGATGATACTCTTGAAAGCCTTATCAGCACATCTGGCGGCGATACATCTCACACCTATCTCGTGATGCGCGACGGCGCACCGGTTGGCACCTTAGATATGAAAAACCTAGTTAAGGCTTTGGTTCCGCGCGCAGCCTCGGAAGCAGGTGCGCGAAAGTACTGATTGCCCGCACCGCAACTGACAGCATAGCAAAGCCAGAGACGGCGTAGTTATGCCTACAGGCCTATCAAAGCTTGGCCGTATTCGTTGCAGCCCCCTCATAGAGGATGTTGTTGATGGCTTCCGCGGCTTTGGCGTGGAATGCGAATACGGCGGGGTCCAGGTCTCGGGTGGGCCGTGGCGTGTGCTCGAAGGCTCTGTGGGGGTCTTGGCCGCGTACGAGAGCTGCTGAATCCCATTCGCCGACAACTTGCTCGGTCTCTACCGGCATGAAGTGCATGGAGACGCCAATGCGGCGGTCGGTGCCGGTGTTCGGGCCGCTTGCGTGGGCGGCGCGGTAATTATGGATCGACATCTGGCCGGGCTGCAGCGGCATATGTACGGCGCGGGCATCATCGACGCCTTCCGTGATTTCTTGGCCGCGGGTCAGCATATTGTCATCGTCATAGCGGTCTTCGTGGTTTAGCACATCGCCCTTATGGGTGCCCGGCATAACGCGCATACAGCCATTTTCGACCTGGGCTGGGGAAAGCGCCAACCAGGCTGTGATGACTTTATCGCTTGAAAGGCCCCAATAGCGGTTATCCTGATGCCAGGAAACGAAGCTTTCTGACCCTGCGTCTTTAATCCAAAAGATGGTATTCCAGCAGAGGATATTCGGCCCGATTAATTGCTCTATCGGGTCCAGAACACGTGGGTCGCGGATGAGATCATCCAGCCATTTAAACAGAAGGTGGGATTTCGGGCGCTGCGTTGGCAACAGTTTGCCGCCGTTTTGGGCTTCAACGGCCTCCAAGCTCGCCCGGTGCCGTGCCACTTCATCAGCATCCAGCACGTCAATGGGGAAGACATATCCCTCAGTTTCGTATTGCTGAATTTGGGCTTCTGTGAAGCGCATGGCCGTTTCTCCGAACATCTAATTTCCCCGCAAATTTAGCGGGTAGCGACCCGTTTGGGCAATCCAATTTTATCCATAGGTATTGGCAGAGCAGTATGGGGAGGCTTGACCAAATCTGGCCCGCCTCCCCGCATTTCAACCTAGGACGTACCGGCTTTGAGCTTAGCCAATTGGTCCTTCGCCCCTGCGATCATGCAGGCGAGGTCTGAGGTCAGCATAACCATGTCAAACCCGCGCTTGATGGCTCCAGCAGCAAATTCGGCACCTGCACAATGCATAACGGCTTTGATACCGCGCTTGTGCGCGGTATCGCGGATTTTGTTACAGGTTTCCATGTGCAGCGGGTTAGGATTGTCTGCCTGGGGCGGCAGACCAAGCGCGTAGGACAGATCAGCCGGACCAATATAAACGGCGTCGAGACCTGGCGTGGCGCAGATCGCATCCAGGTTTTCGAGGCCTTCTTTGGTCTCAATCATCGCCATCACGATGATCTGGTCATTCGCTTCCTCGAAGTAATTGGCACCACCATAATGCGCCGCACGGATCGGGCCAGAAGAGCGCATGCCGACAGGGGCATAGCGGCAAGCAGCAACCGCTTTTGCGGCTTCTTCCGCATTGTTCACCAGTGGCACGATAATGCCATAAGCGCCGACATCCAGTGCTTTCATGATGGCTGCCGGGTCATTCCAGGCAACACGCACAAACGGCACGGTGTCTGTCTGCGAGATTGCCTGCAACATTGGCAGTACATCGTTTATCTCAGACATGCCGTGCTGTAGATCAACACAGAGCGCATCGAAGCCTTGGCGCGCCATCATCTCCGCTGTGAAGCTATGAGAGATTGAGAGCCAGCCGAGGGATGCAGATTGACCAGCAGCCCACATTTCTTTGATTTTATTCGGTCGCATATTTCTTCCTTTTTACGTTAGCGCGGCACGTGGGCCGGTTCTGGATTCATGGACAGCGTGGCCTGTAATCGCCGCTTGGTCGAGCCCCTCTGCGGATCGTGTTCTTGCTCAGGCGCGGGCATCCGCCAGCACCATATCCGCACCCTTTTCGGCGACCATGATCACCGGTGCGTTGATATTACCAGAAGGCATGGTTGGCATGACGGATGCGTCTATCACCCGAAGTCCTTCAATGCCGCGCACCCGCAGGCGATCATCCGTAACGGCCATGGGATCATCCTTTGTGCCCATCTTGGCCGTTCCCATGACGTGATACGTGGTGGCGCCAGTGGCGCGGGCGTATTCGAGCAATTCTTCGTCCGATTGCATCGCTATGCCTGGATAGAGTTCCTCTTCGCGGTATTTACCGAGTGCGCTTGCTTCCCCGACCTGTCGGGCAACGCGCATCCCGCCAATAATCGCTGCCTGATCAATCGGGTCATCCAGGAAGTTCTGGCGAATCGTTGGTGCTGCTTCCGGGTTTGCGGATTGGATATGGATGGAGCCTTTGCTCTCTGGCCGGCACTGGTACACGCCGATGGTCATGCCAGGGTCTTTATGGAACTTCCGGGTGATGGCATCGAAGCTGCCATGGGCGAAGAAGAACTGGCAATCAGGGGTATCCAGTTCTGGCCGGCTTTTCACGAAGCCATGGCCAACACCGGCGGTCCACGTCAGGATGCCTGTGCGGTTGAACGCGTATTGCAGTACGCCTTTGACCAGCCCTAGCCCGCGCGTCTGCTCGTTCAACGTAATGCGCTGATTAACGCGCCAAGCAAAGCGCGCGGCGTAATGGTCCCTATAGTTTTCGCCGACGCCGGGCAGGTCGTGGGCTACATTAATGCCCTGGGCGCTCAACACGTCCGGGCAGCCAACACCAGAAAGCTCCAGCAATTGCGGGGATTGGACCGCGCCGGCGGACAGAATGACTTCGCCATCCGCCTTCGCTTCACGCATCGCGCCGTCTTGCTCGTAGATGACGCCGACTGCGCGCTTGCCCTCAAGTATGACCCGGTGAGCGCGGGCGTTAGACTGCACATCCAAGTTCGGCCGGCTGCGGACGGGGTGCAGATATGCGGCAGCCGCGCTGTACCGTCGACCATCCTTCATAGTGGTCTGGTAGTAACCAAACCCGGCTTGATCCTTACCGTTATAGTCCGGGTTATCGGGATACCCGACTTCAACACCAGCCTGCACGAAGGCGTCGACCATTTCATGTCGTTCAACCATGTCTGAAACATAGAGCGGGCCTTCGCCGCCGCGGACATCATCACCGCCGCGCTCGAACGTCTCCGCCTTTTTGAAATAATCCAGCACGTCATCATAGCCCCAGCCGCGATTACCAAGCTGCGCCCAGGTGTTGAAATCAATCGGGTTGCCCCGGACATAGAGCATGCCGTTGATCGAGGATGATCCGCCGATCACTTTGCCACGGGGAATCGGTATTCGGCGGCCCTTCACGTTCTCATCTGCCTCTGTCTCAAAGTTCCAATTGAACTTCGGATGGTTCAGCAGCTTTTGAAAACCGACCGGGACTGTGATCCACATGCTCTTGTCTTCGCCGCCTGCCTCCAGCAGCAGAACCTTAGTGTTTGGGTTCATGGAAAGGCGGTTCGCCAGGACGCATCCGGCAGAACCAGCGCCGACGATAATGTAGTCATATGCCATGCCAAATTTCCCCACCTGATATGATTCTTGCTGAAGCAACCTCACTTTCGGGCCGCTCTTTGGTGCGGTAGCGTAACGAAACTAACCAAAACGCCAAGGGGCATGCGCCATGGAAACGACCATCATCAAATGCGAAATCGCTGACCACATTGCTCGCGTCACAATCGATAATCCGCCAGTGAACGCCATGAGCCCGCAGTTCCGGCAGGAAATGATGTTGGTCTTTGACCGGATCAGCGACATGGATGATGTGCGCGTTGCCGTGCTAACGGGCCAGGGCAAAGTGTTTTGCGCGGGGGCAGACATTAAATCCCGGGTGGGACGCGTCGCCCAGCCAGGTGACCACTGGCAAAATAGCCGCACATCCAGGGAAAGCTTCCACTGCATTATGGAATGCAAGAAGCCTGTCATCTGTGCACTGAACGGCCCTGCCCTTGGCGCTGGCCTGGCGGTGGCTGCGTCTTGTGACATCTTGATTGCGTCGGAAAAAGGTTCGCTCGGGCTTCCAGAAATCAATGTTGGCCTGCTTGGCGGCGGGCGACATGCCATGCGGCTATTCGGGCATTCTCTCACACGGCGGATGATGTTCACCGGCTACCGCGTGCCAGCGTCTGAGTTATATCGCCTTGGCATCATCGAAGCTGTTACAGCCCCGGAAGACCTTATGGACGCCGCTATGGATATGGCCCGGGATATCGCATCCAAGAGCCCAATCGCCATGAAGCTCGCCAAGCATTCACTCAATACGATTGAGGAGATGAGCCTGCGAGACGGCTATCGCTTTGAGCAAGGGATGACCGGCGAACTTGGACAATACGAGGACTCAAAAGAGGCCATGCGCGCCTTCGCCGAAAAGCGCCCGCCCGTCTTCAAGGGCAAGTAATCGGAATGCGCCCGATTTACACCGGCACGATCAAGACAACCCCGCCAGAGGCTGACGGTAGACTGAATGCCCCCGCCGCCGCCAGAAACCTTGAGCCGATACTGGCGGTACTCACGGACTACATGCCGCAAGCCGGTCATGCCGTCGAGATCGCCAGTGGCACAGGGCAACATTGTGCTGCGTTCGCAGCCGCATTTCCGAACGTGCAATGGCAGCCGACAGATGTCGTGCCAGAACGCCTCGCCAGTATTGACGCATGGGCGGAAGCCGCTAGAGCTCGCAATGGAGCTAGCAATATGGCCCCGGCAATCCCATTGAATGTCGAGCAGCCGGAATGGCCCCTGGCTGCCGGAAGTATCAATGTGGTGATCCTGGTGAACCTGCTGCATCTCATATCAGACACCGCGGCGGAAGCAGTGTTCTTGGGCGTTAGCCGTCTGTTAGCGCCGGGCGGTCGGTTCTTTGTCTATGGTCCATTCCTCCGCGAGGGCAAATTCGCATCTGAAAGCGACGCAAGTTTTCACGCCAGCCTGCGCCAGCAGGACCAAGATATTGGCTACAAGGATGCAGATGACGTCGCCAATATCGCCGCGCGCTATGATCTTGCGGTCTTAGAGCGCCGCAATATGCCAGCGAACAACCTGATGTTCGCCTTTAAAAAACTGTCGACCCACATTTCCCATATGAGATTTAGCTTGGCGGTGCCGCGAGGCGTGATAATCTTTCCGTATTAATGAGTTAGATTTTGCAGGGTGGAAGTTTGGCAACGGACGCGACGGGTGAAGCGGAAACGGGGCCTTTGCGGCTTC
>CALLKY010000072.1 GCA_938083135.1 uncultured Alphaproteobacteria bacterium
CTCAATCCCATCTTCGCGATTGGCGTCAGCCTTGATCAAGGATGCGTCCACGCCGAAAGCTTCTCCCCCAACGAGGCCTTCACGAATGCACCGCGTCAGAACGCTTTCGAAAAGGGTGCGGAAGAGATCGCAATCACGAAAGCGACCGTGCCTGTTCTTGGAAAAGGTGGAGTGATCTGGGACAGGATCGCTCAGATCGAGCCCGCAGAACCAACGATAAGCAAGGTTCAGATGCACTTCTTGGCACAATCTTCGCTCGGACCTAATCCCATGGCTGTATCCGATGATCAGCATCCGGATCATCAGCTCAGGCGCAATAGAAGGCCGTCCAATCCGGCTGTAATAGGGCGCCAGATGACGACGGATCTCATCGAGGTCCACGAACTGATCCATCTGACGAAGCAGGTGATCTGCCGGTACATGATCTTCAAGGCTGAACGCGTAAAACAGACTGCTTTGGAGACCTTGACGCTCACCCATCATCACCAATTCCTCCCTACATTCAGGAGATTGAATCAGCTCGAAGGACCCAAATCAATTACCCTTTTTCAACAAAATCGGCCGCGAGTGACCATTCGTGTCTCGCCGCGACATTTTCCAGCGTAGCCCTGGCCGTTCCCCTCCTGCTATGACGCTCTGACGCTACGTTCGCACCACCTCCAAGAGAAAGCCCACGCCCATGATTCCCCGTTATGCCCGCCAGGAAATGGTTGATATTTGGGAGCCGGAGCAGAAGTTTCGGATTTGGTTTGAGATTGAAGCGCATGCGATGGATGCGCAGGCGGAGCTTGGCGTCGTGCCGAAGGAGGCGGCCAAGGCTGTATGGGAACGTGGGAATTTTGAAGTTGCGCGGATTGATACGATTGAAGCCGAGACGCGCCATGACGTCATCGCATTCCTGACAAACCTATCCGAGTATGTCGGCCCCGAAGCGCGATTCGTGCACCAAGGCATGACGTCCTCTGACGTGCTCGACACCTGCCTTTCCGTGCAGCTGATGCGTGCCAGCGATATTCTGTTAGCAGATGTTGATCGGGTGCTGGCGGCACTGAAAAAGCGGGCGTTCGAACATAAGCGTTCGCTCACCATTGGCCGTAGCCATGGTATCCACGCAGAGCCGACGACGTTTGGCATCAAGCTGGCCGGCCACTATGCCGAGTTCGCCCGCAATCGGGAGCGGCTGCTGGCTGCCCGGGCCGAAATTGCAACCTGCGCAATTTCAGGCCCCGTCGGCACGTTCGCATCTATCGATCCGCGCGTTGAGGAACATGTGGCGAAGGCGATGGGCTTGGAGCCCGAAACCGTCTCCACCCAAGTGATCCCGCGGGACCGCCATGCGATGTTCTTTGCAGTGCTGGGCGTTATCGCCAGCGGCATTGAGCGATTTTCGGTTGAGGTGCGCCATTTGCAGCGCACGGAAGTGCTGGAGGCCGAGGAATTCTTCCACCAGGGCCAAAAAGGCTCCTCCGCCATGCCGCATAAGCGGAACCCGGTGCTGTCTGAAAACCTGACCGGCCTTGCCCGTATCGTCCGCGCCGCTGTAACGCCAGCGATGGAGAATGTCGCACTTTGGCATGAGCGGGATATCTCTCATTCCTCTGTTGAGCGGATGATCGCGCCGGATTCCACTGTCACGTTGGATTTCGCACTGAACCGCATGGCGGGCATGGTCGAAAAGCTGCTGATCTATCCAGATCGCATGCTTGCCAATTTGAACCGCTTGGGCGGTCTGGCCTATTCGCAACACGTGCTATTGGCGCTGACGCAAGCGGGCGTATCCCGCGAGGATGCCTATCGGATTGTTCAGTCCAACGCCATGCAGGTTTGGGAAAAGGGCGGGGACTTCCTCACCCTGCTGAAGGCGGACCCTGCAGTGGCGGACCGCGTGCCGGAAGCAACCTTGGACGCTGCCTTCGATCCAGAACGCCAGATGGCGCACGTGGACACAATCTTCACCCGTGTATTTGGAGAGGCTTGAGCCGGGCAGTGCCAAAGGCGCATAATTACGACCAGCCTTGAATC
Source organism: uncultured Alphaproteobacteria bacterium (assembly GCA_938083135.1). Taxonomy (GTDB): domain Bacteria; phylum Pseudomonadota; class Alphaproteobacteria; order Bin95; family Bin95; genus VMCJ01. Next base: position 2,023 of record CALLKY010000072.1, read on the forward strand.
CCCAGATCCAGAATCCTGAGTGGAGCCATTGCCATGGCAGCCCCTGTCGTCGAACTTGAAGCGCCTGATCTCCGTAAATACCGCGATGGTGGGACGGGTGTCGATTACGTGCATACCTGGGATAGTGGCCAGCCAGGCCGTCACGTAATGATCACGGCGCTGACCCACGGCAATGAAATTTGCGGTGCGATTGCGCTGGATTACCTATTCGGCCTCAATCTGCGACCCAAAACGGGCAAGCTCAGCTTCGGCTTTGTGAATGTGCAGGCCTTCGAGCGGTTTGACCCGACGGATCCCTATGCCTCCCGGTTTGTGGACGAAGACTTCAACCGGATGTGGACGGAAGAACGCCTGGACAGTGATGACATGACGGCAGAACTGGTGCGCGGGCGGGAACTGCGGCCGGTATTTGATGATGTGGACGACCTGCTGGATATCCACTCCATGACGTCCTTCTCCCCGCCGCTGATGCTGATCAACCATCTGGACAAGCATATCGCCATGGCGCGCAAGACAGGCTATCCGGCAGACGTGGCGGCAGGCCCCGTCTACGCGCCCGGCAAGCGCATTATTGAATACACTCCGTTTGACGACACGGAGACCGACAAGACGGCCATGCTGGTCGAATGCGGGGAACATTGGGCAAAAGCCACCGGCGAAGTCGCGCGCGATACAGCGCTGCATTTCCTGGTGGCAACCGGCATCATGACGGCTGATGAGGCGGCTGAGCATTTCCACCGGAAAGACAAACCCACACAGCGCGTTATGGAAGTGACGCACGGTGTTACTGCTATCAGCAATGATTTCCGTTTCGTTGAAAGCTTTGTAGGGTGTGAGCAGTTCGAGAAAGCTGGAACGCCAGTGGCTGAGGATGGCGACGCGACCATCGTCACGCCTTATGCGAACTGCGTGCTGATTATGCCAAACCATCGTTCTAAGGGCGGGCAGCGGGCAGCACGGTTCGCGCGCGTGTTGGAGTAGTCGGTTGGCGCGGCGCCATCGGCCTGTGTCCTGCGGGCGCCCCTCTCACCCTGTTCCCTCCCTCCCCTGTGGGGGGCGAGGGGATCCTCACAGATTCCACCTCTCTACAACTAAAACCCTCGCCCCCCACAGGGGGGAGAGGGCAGGAAGAGAGGGGAAGCTTGCGGACAAGAACCAAACTCAACCGCGCTTAACCGCCGAACTTCTCAAACAGGCCTCGTAAATGGCCGCCCCAACATCCCCCACTATCAACCGTCCCGTAGCGGGCGCTCTCTGGATGCTTGCGACTGTCGCCAGCTTTGCTTTCATGCAGGTTGCGGGGCGGGAGCTGCAAGGTGCCTTTGAATATGATGCTTATGAAGTCCTGTTTTTCCGCAGCGCCATTGGCGTCGTTCTGATCCTGCCGATTGCGTTGATTGCAGGCGGGCTGACAAACGTCACGACCCGGCGACCATTCGCGCATTTGACCCGGAATGTCATCCATTTCTGCGGCCAGTTCGGTTGGTTTTACGGCATAGCGCATCTGGCGATGGCCGATGTAACGGCGCTGACGTCAACGACACCAGTTTTAGGGGTGGCGCTCGCCGTCGCCTTCCTTGGAGAGCGATTAACCTGGCCGCGGGCCATGGTTATCGGCTGTGGGTTCCTTGGCGTCATGATGGTGCTCCGCCCAGGCGTTATTCCAATTGAACTGGCGGCAGGTGTGACGCTGTTCGGCGCGTTTTGTTACGCAGTCTCGATCACCATGGTGAAAGCGATGACAGCGACAGAGCCGCCATTGCGCGTCGTATTCTTCATGATGGCGATCCAGTCATTTATCGCGTTGGCACTGATGGGCGGCCAAATTGAAACGCCTGTATGGGCGGCTTGCCCCTGGCTCTTGCTGGTGGGGGTTTGTGGTCTTTCGGCCCATTACTGCATGACCAAATCATTGACCATGGCGGATGCCAGCGTCGTCATGCCGATCAACTTTCTACAGCTTCCCGCAATGGCGATTGCGGGATTGCTGATCTATTCGGAAGGCCTGGACCCATTCACCTTGGCCGGCGGCGCGCTCATCCTAGCCGCCAGCTACCTGAACATCCTCTGGTCCCGCCGCCGCAATACTTGAGTTCCGGCAATTTGCCGACTATTATTGGGCATCTTGCCGGAGGGGTGAATATGGACGGATCAATCGCTTCCCTCAAACCTGCAGACGTATCCGTGGATGAATTTCAGCGGCTTGTTATGTCGGACGAGGTGCCTGATGGAGTTGCTTTGTGCGCCGTTATTCATGACGGGCTGCGGATGGATTTCGTGAGGTTAGAAGTGGCTCGGGAAATTTGAACAACGGGGATAAGTGGATTTTCAGCCTGTAACCGGCATGCTTTGCCCATCACAGGAGAATCACTATGCCCCGACGCCCTCGTCGCAATCACACTTCCGCCTTCAAATCGAAAGTCG
>CALLKY010000073.1 GCA_938083135.1 uncultured Alphaproteobacteria bacterium
TTCTCAGAAAAGCCTCCGCCCGCACTGTCCATCGCCTCTGGAACGCCATTCGAGACGCTATCGACGCTATAACGACAAAGGATGCCCGAAGCTTCTTCACTGCATGCGGCTATGAACCGGAATGATCCAAATCCGCTCTAGCTTCCCCCCTCACCCTGATCCCTCTCCCTCGCTGGGGGCGAGGAGACCCTCACAGAGGCCGCGTTGTTTCTGGTTGAACCCTCGCCCCCCAGCGGGGGGAGAGGGCAGGGTGAGGGGGGAAGCTAGCGGCTCGATATCCCAAGCCGCCGAACTGCAATCCCTAAAGCCCCATCAGCCCCCGGGCGAAGTCTTTCGGGTCGAAAGACCGCATGTCGTCTGCCTGCTCGCCAACGCCAACCAGGCGAAGCGGTACGTCGTAATCCCGTGCCAATGCGACGATGACACCGCCTTTGGCAGTGCCGTCTAGCTTGGTCAACGCAAGGCCAGTGACGTTCGCCATTTCCTTGAATGTCTTGACTTGAGCGTGGGCATTCTGGCCTGTCGTTGCATCCAGGATCAGTAGAGTTTCGTGGGGTGCTGTGGGGTCCAATTTCTGAATAACCCGCACGATTTTACGCAATTCATCCATGAGGTTGGATTTATTGTGAAGGCGCCCAGCCGTATCGATCAGCAGCACGTCAATGTTCTCTGCCTGCGCCCGCTGCACGGCTTCAAATGCAAGGCCAGCCGCATCACCGCCGCTTTCGGAAGCAACCACCGGCACATTTGCGCGCTTGCCCCATTCCTGCAGCTGCTCAATTGCGGCTGCGCGGAATGTATCGCCCGCTGCGATCATCACACTCTTGCCATCAGCTTTAAGGCTATGGGCCAGTTTGCCGATGGTCGTGGTCTTGCCCGCACCGTTCACGCCTATGGTGAGGATGATGAAAGGACGCTTGGTCGTGTCGATTTCAAGTGGGACAGCGACCGGTGCTAGCATCCCGGCGATATCCTCCGCCAGCGCTTCACGCACCTCTTCAGCTGTGACGTTTTTACCAAATTTGGACTTGCCCAAATTACCGGCAAGCTCTGCCGCCGCACCCGGGCCAAGATCCGCCATGATCAGCAGGTCTTCAAGTTCCTCAAGTGCCGCTTCATCCAGCCGCCTGTCTGTGAAAACGCTGGCAACGCCAGTCGTTAGCTTGTCGGACGTGCGCGAGAGACCCAGCTTGAGTTTAGCAAACCAGCTCATGCGGCTGCACTCCTGGCGACAGCGCCCTGAAGGCGGCCATCTTTGACGTTGGTCACCCGCACAAGCGGCATCGCGCCAATGGACTGCGGTTCAGCCACATCAATTTCCGCGAACTGCGCCGTGCGACCGCGTGTTTCAGTTTCCATGATGGGCTGCAGCACTTGCCCGACCTGCCCTGCCAGAAAGGCAGACGCATGCTCGCCCCCAAGCGCACGCAGCGCCGCCGCACGGGCCTTGATCACAGGCTTCGCCACTTGCGGCATCCGGGCCGCTGGCGTGCCAGGGCGGGGCGAATACGGGAATATATGCAACCAGGTAAGGCCGAGCGCACGCACATGCTCCATTGTGTCCTGGAACATGGCGTCCGTTTCTGTCGGGAACCCAGCGATTAGGTCCGCGCCAAATACAACATTCGGATTGATCGCCCGCACCCGCTCCACAAGGCTCAATGCATCAGCCGTCAGATGGCGGCGCTTCATGCGCTTTAGGATCATATCCGACCCGGCCTGGAGGGATAGATGCAGGTGTGGCGCGATCCGTGGGTCATCCGCAATCAACGCCAGTAGGTCTTCATCTACCTCCGCCGGGTCAATTGATGATAAGCGCAGGCGCTGCAGGCCCGGCACGGCGGCCAGCACTCTACGGGTCATCTGGCCAAGCGTAGGCGTTCCCGGCAGATCACTGCCGTAGGATGTGATATCGACCCCTGTGAACGCGACTTCTGCAACGCCTGCATCCACCAGCGCCTGCACCTGCCGAGCAATGACTCCGATGGGCGCGCTCCGGCTGTTTCCACGGCCATAAGGGATGATGCAGAAGGTGCAACGATGGTCGCAGCCCTGCTGAATTTCAACGAACGCCCGCGCCTTGCCGCCGAAGCCAGAAATTAGATGTTCCGCCGTCTCCCGCGCGCGCATGACATCACCAACAACGATGCGGTCCGCGTCCAATCCAACAGGAGTCCAGCGATCGGCCTCCAGCTTTTCCAGATTGCCAACGACTTGATCGACTTCAGGCATCCCTGCCCAAGGTGCGGGGTCAATTTGCGCGGCACAGCCCGTTACAACAACGCGCGCATCGGGCCGTTGGCGCTTCGCCCGGCGGATCGCCTGGCGGGCTTGCCGCTCGGCCTCTGCCGTTACAGCACAGGTATTCACGATGATAACGTTTTCGAGCCCGCCAGATGCGGCATGCTCACGGATCGCCTCGGATTCATAGGCGTTCAGGCGGCAGCCAAAGGTTAGAACCTCCGTTGCGGGCGTTTCTGCCGATGTATCGGTCATCGCCGCATCAATTCAGCAGCATCGAACGCGCCAACATAAGAACTGGTCGCAGGACCGGTCATGATGATGTGACCGTCAGGGTGCCACGTCATTTCCAGCGGTCCACCGAGCAGTTCAATCGTGACGTCACGGTCCGTCAGCTCGCGCCGGATACAAGCGACAGCCGCTGCGCAAGCCCCAGTACCGCAAGCCCGCGTTTCGCCAGCGCCGCGTTCCCATACGCGCAGTCGCGCATGGCTGCTGCTCATCACCTGTGCCACACCAATATTGGCGCGCTCAGGGAAGAATGCGTGGGTCTCAAGTGCGGGTCCGAGTGTCGCCAGATCAACCGCGTCCAAATCATCCACAAAGAATGTCGCGTGTGGATTGCCGACATTGCCGCCGACAGGATCGCTGAGCGGCCCAAGTTCCAGTGGCATGTGCAACGTATCGCAGGCTTCAGCGACAGGAATATCTTGCCATTCAGTTTTCACCTTGCCCATATCAACAGCGACGAGACCATCCGGTGCGGCATGGGCATCCAGCAGGCCAACGATGGTTTCAATGATTGCACGGTCATTGCCAGTTTCTGCCATAACGCGCTTAGCGATACAGCGCGTGCCGTTACCGCATGCTTCCACCTCACCGCCATCGGCGTTGTAGATGGACATGAACGCGTCGGCGCGCGGGTCTTCTGGTGGGCGGATGACGAGCATTTGATCAAAGCCGATGCCGCGCTTCCGGTCCGCAATCGCTGCCGCCAACGCTTCATCGGGACGGAAGGCGCGCGTCCGCGCATCAATAACGACAAAGTCATTGCCTAGGCCGTGCATTTTCACAAACGGCGTCATCATGGGGTCACGCGTATCCTGCATGGCGCGGGATATAGGGTGATCGGGGGCCGTTGTCCATGCGGCGGGGCGCGCTTAAGCCATAGAATCAGTCCTCAGGCACACCAGATTTACGCTTGAGATACCGGCCAACCACGCCCGCCATCATCACCACCATGAAGATACGGCCCATGTGATGCACGGCAACGAACGGCGCTTCGATCCCCAATGTGAGGGCAATCAGGCTCATCTCCGCGAAACCGCCGGGCGAATATGAGAGGTGAACGGCGCGGAAATCCAGGTCTAACGCCACAGCAACGACATAGGCTGCGCCCGCCGCCAGCACCAAAAGGCCGACCGTCGCAATTGCACCCAGGACCATCGGTTTCAGCAGCTCGCGTGGTTTCACACCTGCAAACCTAGCCCCTGCCCCGCTGCCGATTACAGCTTGCGCAAAAGCGACCAGTTCAATCGGTGGCTTTGCGTCTGTCATGCCACCGGCATGGATGAGCGCACTGGCCGTCATAGAGCCGAACATCTGCCAAGCTGGAAGGCGCAGTAGTTTGGCGATAAATGCGCCAATGAACCCAGTGACGATCAGCAGTGCCAGATCGCCCATATCGGCACCCAGGATAGAGCGACCAGCGCCTAAATCTGGCGGCGGGATATAGCCTTCAATCAGTGCATATGCTGGCGGGATGAGCGCCATTACCATGACGATGCGGGTCGCATGGCACAGCACAATCGTCCGCTCATCACCGCCCAGCGCTGGCCCCAGGATCATCATCTCGCCAAGGCCGCCCGGTGACGCACAGAAGAGCGCCGTGTGTTTATCGAAGCGGCCTACCTGCCGATAGAACCAAGCCGCCAGCATTGTCCCAACCGTGACCACCAGGATCATGCCAAGAAAGCTGCCACCCCAGTGTAGGAGGTGGTCAAAGGTTTCAGCGGTAAAGGCGCTGCCCAGCATGATGCCAAGCACGATGATCCATAATCGCCGGAATAGCTGCGGGACCTGCAGCGGTAGGCCCGCCATTGAGCAGATCATGGTCGCTGCAAGGGCACCAAGCATCCATGGCAAAGGGGTTCCAAGGCGCGTGAACAGCCAACCGCCTGCAAGACCTATGGCGATTGTAAGGGCCAGGCGGACCCAGCGGTTCTCAAGGCTACGAGTCATGAGGCTGCGGGTCGCCAGGCCGCCATCCGCCATTAGCTTTGGAACTGCTCTTTCAGCACCCGTTCTTCCAGATCATGGTCTGGATCAAACATCAGTGTGAAGGTCTGGCTCAAATCTTCGCGAATTTCGACGCGGGTGACATCGCGCGCTTCTGTGTAGTCCGCGACGGCAAGGACCGGGCGCTTTTCAGCTTCCAATACTTCGAACACCACATGTGATCCGTGCGGCAACAAGGCACCACGCCAGCGACGCGGGCGGAAGGCGCTGATTGGTGTCAGGCAAAGGGCGCCAGCGCCCAGCGGTACGACCGGGCCATGAGCGGAGAGATTATAGGCTGTACTGCCCGCAGGCGTCGCCACCAGGACCCCATCACAGATCAGCTCAGAAAGCCGCTCTACGCCGTCTACAAGGATCCTGATTTTCGCACTCTGGCGGGTCTCGCGTAGCAGCGACACTTCGTTGATCGCCAAGGCTTCAACCGTCGTGCCGTCATAGATCGTTGCTGTCATTTTCAGCGGATTTAGATCGACCGCTTTTGATGCCGCAATTCGATCAGGCAGATCATCAACGCTAAAGGCATTCATCAAGAAGCCGACGGTGCCGCGATGCATGCCGAAAATCGGCTTGCTGTTTACATGGTGCTCATGCAGCGTTTCCAGCATGAAGCCATCGCCGCCAAGGGCCACGATCACATCAGCCTCGGCTGGCGGCACGCTGTCATAGCGGCTTTTAATCTCTGACAAGCTGCGTTGCGCGGATGGCGCAGACGAGGCCACAAACGCGAGCTTTTGATCCCCCCCAGGCATGCTCGTTATCCGCCAGTCACGCTCATATGGCGCCCAACTGATTGAGCCCCCTGCCGTCGGTCAATCACGAAATCATGGCCTTTTGGTTTGTGCGCAATCGCATCACGGATCGCCTGCTCAACGACTGCATTGTCGGGAGAGATACGGAGCGGCTCACGCAGGTCCGCTGCATCTTCCTGGCCAAGGCACATATACAGCGTGCCAGTGCAGGTCAGGCGCACACGATTGCAAGACTCGCAGAAATTATGGGTCAGTGGCGTGATGAAGCCGATACGCTGGCCAGTTTCTTTCACATCGAAATAGCGCGCCGGGCCACCGGTCGAATGATTGCTCTCTTCTAGTGTCCAGTTTTTGGCGAGGCGCGAGCGGACGAGGGTGAGCGGGAGGTATTGATCCAATCGCTCTTCACCGCCGATATCCCCCATCGGCATGACTTCGATCAGCGTGAGGTCAAAGCCCTCTGCCCCGCACCAAGCCAGCATCTGGTCGATTTCTTCATCGTTGACACCCTTAAGCGCTACAGCGTTGATCTTAACCTTAAGGCCAGCCTTCTTCGCCGCTTCAACGCCAGCAAGCACCTGCTCCAACCGACCCCAGCGGGTGATTTCCTTGAACTTGACGCTATCTAGCGTGTCGATGGATACATTCACGCGCCGGACGCCAGCAGCATAGAGCTGGTCCGCAAACCGACCCAACTGGCTGCCATTCGTGGTCAGCGTGAGTTCATCCAGATGGCCGCTATCGATCAGGCCACCCAGATTGTTGATGAGCTGCATGACATTGCGGCGCACCAGCGGCTCACCACCGGTTAGGCGCAGCTTGCGCACGCCCATCTTCACGAAGGCCCGGCAGAGGCGCTCAAGTTCCTCAAGCGTCAACAGATCTTTCTTTGGCAGAAAGCTCATGTTTTCGGACATGCAATAAACGCAGCGGAAGTCGCACCGGTCTGTCACGGACACACGCAGATATGTGATCGCGCGGCCGAATGGATCAATCACCGGATCCGTCTGCGCCAGCATATTCGCCGGGCTGGATTGTGCAGGGCTAGTTTCTATCGTCATGGCGTTTACATCTGCCTTTCAGAACACGTCTATAAGATATCAGGCAGCGAGCCTTCAGAAGCAAGGGCGCATAGGATGAAACAATGAGCGATAATGGGCAAATACAATGCGCTGGACTCGTTCTTGCGGGCGGTGGAGCCGTCCGGTTGGGCGGTGTGGATAAGGCGCAAATCCAGATCGGCGACCAAACGCTGCTTCTGCGCGCCACCGGCATTTTGGGCCAGTTCGCAGACGCCATAGCGATTTCCGGCGGGCCTGATCCAACAGGCCCTGAAATGCATGGCTATCCAGTTTTGAAGGACGTTTCCCCAGGCGGAGGGCCGCTTGCCGGGATCGCTGCTGGCTTGAGTTGGGCCGCCGGGGAAGCGTTTGAGTGGCTTGCGGTCATGCCAGTTGACACACCGTTCCTGGATGAAGCGCCGTATCTGCGACTCATCGAAAAGGCACCGGGAAGCCCGCTCCTGATCGCCGAGACTGCGCGCCCACAGTGGCTGGCATCATTCTGGGCAACACGCTTGGCAGCTGACGCCCGACAGGCTGCGGCTGGCGAAGATAAGTCCATTGCGCATTTCGCAAAGATGATTGGTGGCACAAAAATCGCCATGCCAGAGCTTGCGCCGATGTTCGACAACATTAATACACCAGAGGACCTCGCAAAGGCGCGCGCCCGCGCGGTCCGCAATTCCAACCAGGAGCCACGAAGCGACAATGTCTGAATACAGCGAAACAGCGTTGAGCGAAGCCATTACCGCCCGCCTCTGCCATGACCTAATTGGCCCGATGGGCGCAGTCCATAATGGCGTGGAATTGGCGGAAGAAAGCGAAACCGCAACCGAGTCCGAGGACATCATGTCCATGGTCAAAGAAAGCGCCAAGCAGGCCTGGGGACGGCTCGCATTTTTCCGCGCAGCGTTCGGTTCCGGCGGCGGGCAAGACAATTGGTCCGGCAAAGATATGGAAGCGCTGCTGGAAGGCGCACTCGCGACGAAGCGCCTGAGTTTCGCGCGGTCCGGCAGTTTGGCACAGGCAGACTATGCGCTCAGCCTGGACAATGCCCGCCTGCTATTTGGGATCGCTATGGCAGCGGCCGAATGCCTGCCGCGCGGTGGTGTTGTCACAATATTGGCTGGCGGCGCACCAGATGCACCAACCCTGGCCGCAATGGGCGAAGGCGACCGTGCGGAATTGAAGGATGAGGTCAACCAAGCGCTTTCCGGCGCTGCACCTGACGCCCGCACGGCGCATCTGTCCCTTCTGGCTGTCCGGGCGAAAGCCATGGGCCGCGCAGTCAAAGCAGAAGCTGAGGGCCGCAAGACCACATGGCAGATCGTGGCGGGGTAAAGCCAGCTTCCAACCCGTCCAAGACTAGACCTTCGAAATCCGTGTATGCGCATCGGCACGCTTTTTCACGTCCGGCAGCAACTTCAGCCCTAGCCCGGCACCTTCGGGTGCCCGGATGCGGCCGTTTTCGAGCGGCGGCAGCGCGGTGACGATTTCGTCATACCAACCGTAATAGAACGCCCTTACGACTTCCTGCACCAACGTATTCGTGGCGTTCTGCGCGAGATGTACAGAGGCTGTTAGCAGGACTGGCCCCGTGCAGTCATGGGGTGCCACGGGCAGGCTATAAGCCTCTGCCATCGTGCAAATCTTCTTGGCCTCCGTGATGCCGCCGCACCAGGACAAGTCGAACATACAAATGCCAACGGCTTCCCGCTCGAACAGGTCACGGAACGGGCCGCGATAGCCCAAGGTCTCACTTGCTGTAACAGGAATACGTGTGGAGCGGGCGAAATCAGCGACGGCCTTTAGATTGTCCATTTTAATCGGGTCTTCAAACCAGAATGGCTCATAGTCTTCCAACGCGCGGGCGATGCGCTTGGCTGCTGTCAGGCCCCACATCGAGTGCAGCTCGACCATAATATCCATCTTATCGCCGACGGCTTTACGGATTTTCTCAAAGGGCTGCAGCGCCGTTTTAAGGTCTCCCGGCGAAATATACTGGCCACCCGTTTTCTCTGCCGCATAGTCAAACGGCCAGATTTTCATGCCGTCGATGCCCATTTCCAGCAGTGATTCAGCCACCTCATCCGCACGATTTAGAAATCCGTCCAAGTCCTCGTATGGCCCTTCCGCCCCGCCACCCGGCAGGCCAAAGCTCTTGGTGCTTTGTTGTTTGGCTGATCGCACATATTGGTACCCGGCGCATGTGTTGTAGGCACGGACCGAATCCCATGTGGCACCGCCAAGCAGGGCGTGGATCGGTTGATTCGTCGCTTGCCCCCAAATATCCCAAAGCGCGATATCAGCCGCAGATGCCGCCCGTGTTTCAGCACCCGATGAGGCAAAGCCGATATAACCCACCATGGCCTTGGAGTGCTTATCGACGAGCCTAGGGTCCTTCCCCAGAAGATAGGGTGCGACGATCTCATGCAGATGCGCTTCGGCTGCTTCCGGACCGTAAAAAGCCTCACCAAGGCCAGTCAGGCCTTCGTCCGTGTGGATTTCGACCCACAGGAGGTTTGGGAATTCTTCCAGGCGAATGGATTCAACAGCGGTTATTTTCATGATCTGCACGTCTCACACCAAAAATAGGTCCAACAGCCTATGCCATGCCCATCCGCTGCGCGACCAATTCTTCTTGGCCCGACGTTAAGACACTAGACGCGGTGCCGCACCGACGCGTAAAAGAGGGGGTCTGTTTTTCATGCCGCAAAATGGGGCGGCTGCGCGAGCGTGGCCTAATGCCTATGTCCGATATTAAAGACCGAGTGAAAGATATCCTCGCAGAGGAATGCGCCGTTGACCGGGCCGCGCTAACGAACGAGGCCCGCCTGGATGATGTCGGTATTTCCTCTGTTGATATGGTGCAGGTCATTTTCGCCATTGAAGAAGAATTTGGCATTTCAATCGGCGACGGAGATATTGGGCTTGAGATTGAGACTGTGGGCGAAGTGACCGACGCTGTAGCGAAGGTTATCGCCGACGCCAAAGCTGGCGCGTAAACGGACCTTTTCGGATCATGCGACGTGTCGCCATCACAGGTCTTGGCCTGGTTTCATCCCTCGGCCACGATGTAGAAAGCTTCTGGAACGCCACACGCGATGGCGAGACCGGCGTTGCCCCAACCACAATTCCCGAAGGCGACAAGCTAACAGCACGCATGGTAGCGGAAGTTAAAGGCTGGGATGGCGCAAAGGCGCTGGATCGCAAGCTTCTGGGCCTGTCTGACCGATTCTCACAATTCGCCGTTTATGCTGCCAAGCAAGCAGTGGACGATTCAGGCGATATGCCCCGGGACAATGCTGCGATTATCATTGGCACCGGCGTTGGCGGCGCTGTCACCCTCGATGAAAGCTATGTGCGGCTTTACCGCGAAAACCAGCAACGCATTCACCCCTTCTCCATTCCGCGCCTGATGGCCAATGGCCCTGCCAGCTTGGTCAGTTTAGCAATGGGCATTACTGGCCCGTCATTTGCCGTTTCCAGCGCATGCTCCTCATCGAACCACGCCATTGGTTTGGCAGCAGGCATGGTACAGCGCGGCGAGGTTGATGCCGCGCTTGCCGGTGGGGCTGAAGCGGCGATCACCTATGGCGGCATTCGAGCCTGGGAGGCATTGCGCGTCATCTCGCCAGACGTATGTCGCCCATTCAGCGCTGACCGCAAAGGCATGATCCTAGGCGAAGGCTCCGGCATGGTCGTGCTGGAGGACATGGAGCGCGCAAAGGCGCGCGGTGCCCATATTTACGCTGAACTTGCAGGCTTCGGCATGTCCGCAGACGCCGTGGACATGGTGCAGCCGTCCATGGAAGGTGCCGCGCGAACGATCAAAACCGCGCTGAACGCTGCTGGTATGAACCCGGATGAGGTGGACTATATCAACGCCCACGGCACTGGGACGCCGGCTAATGATCCAACAGAAACCAAAGCCATCCGCACCGTGTTTGGCGATGCCGCGGACAAACTGCTTGTATCCTCCACCAAGGCCATGCACGGCCATGCCCTGGGTGCCGCCGGCGCGCTGGAACTAATTGCCACGCTTGGCGCGATGAACAGTGGGATTGTGCCGCCGACCATCAATTTCACCGAAGCAGACCCTGAATGTGACCTGGACTATGTGCCCAACAAAGCGCGTGAACGGCAGGTCAAATCTGCTGTGTCGAATAGCTTTGCGTTCGGTGGACTGAATGCGGTTCTGGCGTTACGCGCTGCCCCCTAATTCCAGTCGCTCGGATTTCAGGCTAGACTATCTGCTTCACCCGCAAGACGCGCTTCGAACTGGAGAATTCAGCTGTGATTGACCTGTATACGTGGCCAACGCCGAACGGCCACAAGGTGCACATCATGCTGGAGGAAACCGGCACGCCTTATAATGTGATCCCGGTCAATATTGGTGAGGGCGAACAGTTCGCACCAGATTTTCTGAAGATCGGCCCGAACAACAAAATGCCCGCGATCGTTGACCATGATGGTCCAGGCGGTACATCACTGGCCTTAGCTGAATCTGGTGCCATTTTGATGTATCTCGGCGAAAAAACCGGTCAGTTTCTACCTGCAGATGGCCCGGGCCGTTACGCCTGCATGCAGTGGGTGATGACGCAGATGGGGCATATCGGGCCAACACTTGGCCAGGTGCATCACTTCCGGAATTACGCGGTCGAGAAGCTTCCCTATGCGATCGACCGGTTCGTCAATGAAGCGACCCGCCTTTACAATGTCCTCGACAAGAAGCTGGGCGAGACTGAGTACCTTGCGGGAAATGACTACACCATCGCCGATATGGCGACTTATCCATGGATCAGACCGTGGAAAGCCCAAGGCCAGGATATGGATGCGCACCCGAACCTGAAGCGCTGGTTTGATGCGATCTACGCCCGGCCCGCCGTCGCGCGCGGATGCACGCTGCTATCAGACCGTCGCCGCAAGGGTCCAATGGATGCTAAGCAACGCGAGATTATGTTCGGCAAGACCCAATACGAAAAGCGATAAGGAAAGCCCATGAGCTTTACCACACGGCCAGAAATTCACGGCGTCTTCGGCGTTGTCGGCTCGACCCATTGGCTCGCCAGCCAACATGCGATGGCGGTGCTGGAGAAAGGCGGCAATGCCTTTGACGCCGCCGTCACGGGCGGCTTTGTGTTGCAGGTCGTCGAACCGCACCTAAATGGCCCACTAGGCGACATGCCGGCGCTTACTTGGTCGGCTAAAGAACAGAAAGTTCGTGTCGTGTGTGGCCAAGGCCCTGCCCCGGAAGCCGCTACGATTGAGGCCTATACCTCCCGCGGCCTTGATGTCATTCCGGGATCCGGCCTGCTCGCCCCGTGCGTTCCAGGTGCGACTGACGCTTGGCTGCTGATGCTCCAGGATCACGGCACAATCACATTAGAGGAAGCGCTCCGCCCCGCGATTGATCTCGCAGGCGGTGGTTTCCCCGTGGTCGAGCATATGACGCGTACAATTGATTCAGTCGCCGAGCTCTTCCGTGACGAATGGACAACATCTGCCGCCATCTGGCTGGATCATGGTGAAGCGCCAAAGCCCGGTCGGTTGTGGCGGAACCCGGACCAAGCGGCATTCTACGAAGGCCTTGTGGCGGAAGGTGCCGCTGCATCTGGCGGCCGTGACGCCGCAATCAACGCTGCACGCCGGGCTTTGCGCGAAGGATTCGTTGCCGAGGCTATCGATAATTTTTCCCGCAACACAGAAGCCATGGACGTATCTGGCAAGCGCCATAGCGGCCTGCTGACGGGCAGCGACCTAGCTGCGTGGCAGGCCCATTATGAAGACGCGCTGACCTATAACTTCGGCGACTACACCATCGCGAAGCCCGGCCCATGGAGCCAAGGCCCAGTATTCCTTCAACAGCTCGCCCTGCTGAATGGCACAGATATCGGCGCAATGGATCCGATGGGTCCAGACTTCATTCACATCGTTGTTGAAGCCGCCAAGCTCGCCTATGCCGACCGGGAAGCATTCTATGGCGACCCGAACTTTGTAGACGTGCCGATGGGCGAATTGCTCTCGCGCGGTTACAACAACCGCCGTCGTGCGCTCATTGATCCGAATGTGGCGTCTATGGAGCTTAGACCGGGCGAAATCGCCGGATTCTCCTCAGAAATTGGCGTAGGGTCGGCCCAACGAATTTTTGGCCCCGGCGTTGGCGAGCCAACGATGGATAAGTTGGAAGGGGATCAAGCCACAACCGGCATGACCTCTGGCCCCGTCGATGGCGACACCTGCCATATCGACGTGATCGACAAAGACGGCAACATGGTCTCCGCGACACCATCAGGCGGGTGGCTGCAATCCTCGCCTGCGATCCCGGCGCTTGGCTGCTGCCTTGGCACGCGCGCGCAGATGTTCTGGCTGAAAGAAGGCCTGCCCGGCAGCTTGGCACCCGGCAAGCGGCCCCGCACAACACTGTCACCTTCATTCGCACTCCGCGAGGGTGAGGCCTATATGCCGTTTGGCACACCCGGCGGCGATGGCCAGGACCAATGGACGGTCATCTTCTTCCTGCGCCACATCCTGCATGGAATGAACTTGCAGGAAGCGATTGATGCGCCGACATTCCAGAGCCACCATTTCCCATCATCCTTCTTCCCACGGCAGGCTGAGCCCGGTCGATTGGTGCTGGAAGGCCGCTATCCGCAAGCAACCGTTAACGCGCTGGCTGATAAAGGCCACAAGGTCGAAGTCGGCGGGCCGTGGACCCAGGGCCGCATCAGTGCCTGCGCAAAGGATGGCGACCTTCTGAAAGCCGCCGCCAATCCACGCCTGATGCAGGGTTACGCCGTCGGGCGTTGACCGAAACAAAGGCGTGGTCTGACAATGCTTATTCGGGGAATTCAAGGGTTGGTCTGTGCAGCGGCTTTCGCCGTAGCGCCTGCCTATGCCCAATCCCCATTTCAGTTCTCAGACGCTCCTGATCAGTCCGCCCCAGCGCTGATCGCAGCCGAACAGATGACCTATGCCAGCGATGGTGAAACCATTACCGCCATTGGCGATGTCACAATCGTCCAGGGCGCACGGGCTTTGTCGGCAGATCAGATCACCTATGAGGTCGCGGCGGATAGAATTGTCGCGACCGGATCCGTCACACTGATTGAGCCAGGCGGCGAGACACTGCACGCGGACCGTGTTGAGCTAACTGACCAGCTAAAACGGGCAATCGCCAATCAGCTACGCATTCGTCTATCGGATGGCTCAAGGCTGGTTGGATCAACGGCGGATCGTATTTCTGGCGACCGGACGGTTCTGAGAGACGCAGCCTTCACGCCCTGCAAGGCCTGTGCGGAAGACCCGGACCGCGCACCGCTATGGCGTCTCCGCGCACGCAAGGTCGAGCATGACGAAAAAGCAAAAGACCTGATTTACGAGGATGTGACGCTTGATATCGCTGGCCTCCCCGTTTTCTACACCCCGTATTTCAGCCACCCTGACCCCACCGTAAAGCGCCGAACTGGCTTCCTGGCACCTGATCTTTTCTTTGGTGGCGAGTTCGATGCGGTGGCGCAGGTTCCTTACTATTGGTCCATCGCGCCCAACAAAGACCTAACCTTCAAGCCGCTGATCACACCAAAAACAGCGCCAGTAGCTGCAGCAGAATACCGGCAGCTTTTCCGCAATGGTGTCATCAACGTGGACGCCAGCTTTGGTGTGCTGGAGCGCACCACGAACTCTGGCACTAAAAAGAACGACGCGATCCGCGGTCATGGCTTTTTGGATGGACAGTTTGCGCTTGATGACAATTGGCGGCTAACGCTCGCAGGGGCGATTGCGAGCGATGACAGCTATCTCGAGACCTTCAATATTGATGATTCTGATACCTTGCGCTCCACGATCAATATGGAAGGCTTTTACGGAGCCTCATATGTCGTGGTCGGCGGATTTGCGGCTCAGGATCTGCGCGAAAACGCCGCCCAGAATACAACACCGACTGCGCTGCCAACAGTGCGCGGCTCTTATATTGGCGAACAAGGGCGCCTTGGATATGCCTATGCAGAGGGCGACGCCCGCGCCCTGACCCGGAACACAGGCACGGACAGCCAAAGTGCCTCTGCCAATGTCGGCTGGCGCGCGCCCTTTACGACGCCGGGCGGGCAACAGATTGAGGTTACGGCCAATCTTCGCGGCGATGTCTATAATGTCGCCGATGTAAATGGTGTTACGGGCCGAGACGAGTTCATTGCCCGGGCACATCCGACAGCAACCGCAGACTGGCGGTTCCCGCTGATCCAACAGCATAATTGGGGCTCAGTCGTGGTTGAGCCTCGCGTTCAGGCTGTTGCAGGGCCGGACAACGCCCGCACACGCAACATTCCTAATGAGGACGCCCAAACCGTCGAATTCGACGAAAGCAATTTCTACGCACGGGACCGGTTTCCAGGCCGCGATCTAATCGACGACGGCCAACGGGTGGACTATGGCGTCCGCGTTACGGGCTTGTTGTTTAGCGGCGGACGGGCGGAAGCCTTTGTCGGCCAAAGCCTTGCACGTGAGCCGGGTACATTTGCCGCCGCAACGGATATGACAGGCCGCTCGTCCGATGTTGTGGCCGCAGCAACCGTGTCACCAGCGGAGTATCTGGACCTCAATTGGCGCGCACGGTTTGCGAAAGACAATTTCGATATTCGCCGCCAGGAAGTTTCCATCGGCGCGGGGCCGGACTGGCTGCGCGTTAATGCCGAGTACATCCGGATTGACGACGTCAACCAAGGCCCGCAGTTCATAGCCGCCCGGGAACAGATCAAAGGTGGGTTCAAGCTGAAGTTCGCCGATAATTGGAGTGTTTCAGGCAGCCATCATCGTGACCTGGACAGCAATGAACCACTGCTCTGGTCCGCCAGCGTCGCTTATGAGGATGAATGTTTCGCCGTAGACCTCGCCTTTACCAGCGATTTCGCCAGCCAGGCAGATGGCGGCGGACGCGACGACAGCGTCTTCCTGCGTGTTCGCTTCAAACATCTAGGCGGCATCCAGACGGCCCAAGGCGTTGGCGGCCGGAATGGTGAACGGAACTGATTGCAGGCACCTTGAGTGATTTTTCAGGCCCGTCAGGCTAACGGTGACGCGATTACTTGCTCAGCGTACCTGCCAAGGTATCAAGCTTCTTAAAAAAGCCCTTCAAATGATCCATGCTTCCACATAGTTCAAAATGATTATCGTATCTATCGTAGTTCATACCGTCTGAAATCGCCCCTCTCATATTACCCAGTTCTGACGGGGAACATTCCCATTTTAATGCGTTAGCCATGACTGAAATCGAAGAACGCAATTGGTCTTCGGACGCTTTGAGCATGCCGCAGCTCTTAGCGAGGCCAATTGCCGTGCCAAGTTCCCAATTTGGGCACTCAGCAGCTTGAGCGTTTGTAACACCAAGTGAAAAAGTGAGGGCTAAAGCACATCCGACTATCCGCATATTCCATCTCTTCTTCTACCGCCGCCGAGGCCGCTTGTTCCCGCCTTTGGCAGCTTTCTTGCGAGCGCCAGCGGCACCCGTTGCGTTGTCCATGGCGGCGTCCGCGCCTTTGGGGCGTCGGTCTGGGCGCTTCGCAGGCTTGGCACCACCGATGGCGGAGCGGGAGCGAAGGCTGCCGCCGTCGCCGCCTTCTAGGCCGAGATCCAAGGCTTGGAGGCGTTTGATTTCATCCCGCAAGCGCCCGGCTTCCTCGAATTCCAGGTCAGCAGCGGCAGCGCGCATCTGCTTCTCAAGGTCATCGATGGTCATTTTCAGGTTATTGCCGGTAAGCGGACCGTCTTCATGCAGGCCCGTCGAGACCGTCAACGAATCCCGTGCATAGACCGAGTGCAGGATGTCCGCGATGTCTTTCTTGACGCTCTCCGGCGTGATGCCATGGGCTTCGTTATAGGCAATCTGCCGTTCACGACGGCGGTCGGTTTCGTCGAGCGCGCGCTTCATGCTGTCCGTAATGCGATCTGCATAAAGAATGACCCGGCCTTCCAAGTTCCGCGCCGCCCGCCCAATCGTCTGGATCAATGACGTTGTGGACCGCAGATAGCCTTCCTTATCCGCATCCAGAATGCAGACCAGCGCGCATTCCGGGATATCCAACCCTTCACGCAGCAGGTTAATGCCGATCAACACATCGAACACACCAAGCCGCAGATCACGGATAATTTCAATCCGCTCCAGCGTCTCCACGTCAGAATGCATGTAGCGCACCCGCAAGCCCGCCTCATGCATGTATTCCGTCAGGTCTTCGGCCATGCGCTTCGTCAGCGTCGTGACCAGGACACGCTGGCCTTTGGCGGCGCACTGATGGCACTCGTCCATCAGGTCATCGACCTGATTTCCGGTTGGGCGAATGATCGTCGGCGGATCAATCAGCCCCGTTGGCCGGACAACCTGCTCAACCACGACACCCTGCGTCTTCTCAAGCTCCCATGGCCCTGGCGTGGCGGAGACATGGACCGTTTGCGGCCGCATCGCCTCCCATTCCTCAAACTTCAGGGGGCGATTATCAACGCAGCTAGGCAGGCGGAATCCGAACCCAGATAGCGTCGATTTCCGCGCGAAGTCCCCTTTGTACATGCCGCCGACCTGCGGCACCGTGACGTGACTTTCGTCCACGAACAGCATCGCATCTTCTGGCAGGTACTCGAACAGCGTTGGCGGGGGTGAGCCAGGTGGGCGGCCTGTCAGGTAGCGGGAATAGTTCTCAATCCCGGCACAGGAGCCGGTGGAGGTCATCATCTCCATGTCAAAGGTCGTCCGCTGCTCCAGGCGTTGGGCTTCCAGCAACTTGCCTTCGCGCGTCAACTCCTCCAGCCGTTCCGCCAGTTCCTTGCGAATGCCTTTGACGGCCTGATCCAGCGTTGGTTTTGGCGTCACATAGTGACTGTTCGGATACACGCGAACCTTTTGGAACTCGCCAGTGCGTTCGCCAGTCAGCGGATCAAATTCGTGGATCGCTTCAAGCTCATCGCCGAAGAAGGAGAATCGCCAGGCGCGGTCTTCTTGGTGCGCCGGGAATAATTCAACCGTGTCACCCCGCGCCCGGAACGCGCCTCGGAAAAAGGCAGCCTCATTGCGGCGGTATTGCAGTTCCACGAACTTGCGTAACAGCACCTGCCGATCAAACGATTGACCAACCTTAATCTCCGCCGCCATGCCGGAATAGGTCTCAACCGCGCCAATGCCGTAAATGCACGACACGCTGGCGACGATAATGACGTCCCGTCGTTCCAGTAATGCGCGCGTGGCTGCATGGCGCATCCGGTCAATTTCTTCGTTTACGGATGCTTCCTTTTCCACATAGGTGTCTGTGCGTGGAACATAGGCTTCCGGCTGGTAATAGTCGTAGTAGGAGACAAAATACTCGACCGCATTATCCGGAAAGAAACTGCTCATTTCCGCATAAAGCTGCGCCGCTAACGTCTTGTTCGGCGCGAGCACAAGCGACGGCCGCTGTAGCTCCTGAATGCAGTGTGCGACCGTAAATGTCTTGCCCGACCCGGTAACGCCCAGCAGCACCTGATCCTGCTCCTTCCCGGCCAATCCATCCACCAATTCGCGGATGGCCGCAGGTTGATCTCCAGCAGGCGCAAAGCCACTGGAGATTTTGAACGGCACCGCATCGTCAATCGAAAGCGGTGGCCGCTCGAAACGCGGGATATTGGCGAGGAGTGGAGATGTGTGTCCTTCAGGCATACAAGGAAACTAGCGCGAAGCCCCCTCCTCGCCAATGCCCTCTGCACTGATTTTGCCTGTGGATGCCCGCCCAGCAAAAGCAAGGATCATCGCGCCTAACACACCGGATAGGATTGAGCCAGAGATGACGCCGATCCGCACCAATGTCTGGTGTTCTGGGTCGACATAGGCAAGCGCGCCGATGAACAAGGACATGGTGAAGCCGATGCCCGCAAGCAGGCTGACGCCATAGAGCTGCATCGTCGTAGCACCCAACGGCGGGTCCGCCATCTTCAGCTTGATCGCAGCGTAGGCGAAGCCGAACACACCGATCTGCTTACCGATAAACAGACCCAGCATGATCGCCAGCGAGAGTGGCTGCATCAGCAATTCTATGCTCAAACCTTCTAGCGGCACACCTGCGTTTGCAAAGGCGAATAATGGCATGACGAGCCAGGCGACCCAGCCATGCAGGCCATGCTCCGCCGATTTCGCAAGTGACTTTCCGTCCGGGCCGGCCTGAAGCGGCATCGCAAAACCGATCGCCACACCAGCGAGCGTCGCATGCACGCCGGACTTCAGCACGCATATCCATAAGATGATCCCAAGCAAGACATAGGGCGTCGCCTTGCGCACCCCTTTGAAGTTAAGTGCCAGAAGGCCAGCACCTGTCAGAAACGCCATCGACAGGGCCGCGATTGACAGATTGCTGGTGTAAAACAGTGCGATAATCACGATGGCGCCAAGGTCATCGACCACAGCAAGCGCCAAAAGGAATGTCTTCAGCGCCACGGGGACGCGCCGTCCGAATAAGCTGAGCACGCCGAGCGCGAACGCGATGTCCGTCGCTGCCGGGATAGCCCAGCCCTTGGCTTCCTCAGTATCGTAGCCAACGATGCCAACAAAGATCAGCGCCGGGATCGCCATACCGCCAACGGCCGCATAGACCGGCAATGCTGCCTGACGCCAACTTGAAAGCGCGCCTTCGACTGCCTCACGCTTAATTTCGAGCGCAACTAGCAAGAAGAAGATCGCCATCAGGCCGTCATTGATCCAAAGCAGCAGCGGCTTTGAAATGCCGTTTTCACCGACAGCGACTGTCAGTGGCGCGCCTAGGAACAGGTCATAATAGGGCCGCAGCACCTCGATATTCTCGAATAATACACCGAGCGCGGCCGCTAGCGCTAACGCCAGCCCCGCCTTTGCTTCCGGACTCAACCCACCGCAGTCTGCCGTCGCTGCACCTGCCGCCATGTCTAACCCCCTGAATGCGTTTGTTAGAGGGCAATTGGTATCAGTTCACTACTAATTCAAGTTAAAGATCTTTGGCGTCAGGCGGTCGAATTGTCGCTATGATATCTGGGCACACCGCCTAATCTGCCGCCGCACCGCGTAATGGAAAAGCCAATGCCTGCAGACATCAGAAAAATCATCGTCTCCGTGGAGGAAGTTCTGCGCGAGGAAGGCCAGTCGATTGAACCACCCACGCGAACCGCGCTCGCCATCGCCGTGATCGCCAATCCGTTCGCCAGTCAGTATAGCGCTGACTTAGAACCATTGATGGAGATTGGCGCAGAACTTGGCGGATTGCTCGGTAGGCGCTGCGTTGAGGCCCTAGGTATCACGCCCAGTGCTGCGGAAAGTTATGGCAAAGGTGCTATCGTGGGTGAGAACGGTGGATTGGAGCATGCTGCTGCAATCCTCCATCCCCGGCTCGGAAAACCGCTTCGGGTTGAGGTTGAGAAAGGCGATGCGCTGATCCCTTCCGCCAAGAAGCGTGGCGGCCCCGGCGCAACCCTAGACGTCCCACTCGGCCACAAAGATGACGCATGGAGCCGCAATCACTTCAGCGCCATCGAAGCCCGCGTCGCCGATGCGCCCCGCGCCAATGAAATTTTAGTCGCTGTCGCCGTCACAGATTCCGGTCGACCACTGCCGCGCGTGTGATCCGCGAACCCACTAGCTGAAACGATATGACCGACGGACCTTAATCGCCCTAAACTAGCAGACCTTAATCATAGGCAGGACCATGCCGAAGCGAGACATAAGCAGAGAGACCCGGTCTGCTTTGTTGGCCACAGCCTCGGCTATTGTCGTGTGCATTTGCGATATGCTCGTACCGTTGGGCGTTGCGGTTGGCGCGTTATACGTAACCTCTGTTGTTGTGGCGGCGAACGCTCACGTGCGGCACATCATTTTGCTGGGAATCGTTGCCTCCGCATTGACGGTCTTCGGTTTCGCAATCCACGCCAACAGCGAAACAACCTGGATGGTTGTGGCTAACCGAGTGATCTCAGTGGCCGCAATTGCGCTCACAACCCTGCTCACTGTCCGCCAGAAAAGGCTCACAACGTTGCTGGCCGAACAAATCACGCAACTAGACGCTAAAACCCGTGAACTTCAGCGCTATACCTCAATCGCTGCCCATGACCTGCGCGAGCCCGTAAGAAATATCCAAAGCCTGATCGACGTTCTTCGAGAGAAATACCAAACAGCGTTGGATAAGCCTGGCACTCAAATGCTGGACCTCATCCATGAAGGGTCGCAACGGATGGCACACCTGATCGGCGACCTGCTGGATTATTCAAGATTGGGGGTCGCTGTTGAGTTCAAGCGGATTGACCTGAACACTCTCGTCTCAGATGTCCTGAAGGATTTAGACAGTACGATCAAAGCCAGCGGTGCCACGGTTAACTTCACAGATTTGCCCATTGTTCATGGCTATGAAATCGGCCTCCGCCAATTGTTTCAGAATCTATTGAGCAACGGTCTGAAGTTCTCTCCCCCAGGCAGAAGCCCCATCATCTCCATATGGCACGAAGATGCCAGAGATCACTGGCGTCTGCACATTCGCGACAACGGCATCGGGTTCGATCCAGCCCATGCGGAAAAAGCGTTCGCATTGTTTGGGCGGCTGAACCTGCGGGACGAATACCCGGGCACCGGGCTTGGGCTATCAATCTGCCAACGGGTGGCTGATATCCACGGCGGCACCATCACCGTTCAAACGGCTTTGGACGCGGGTGCTACTTTTACCCTGACCTTACCAAAAACCCCGCCTGCCCAATGACGATCCTGCCCGCTATACTGGATGTTTCCAGCGCGCTGCGCCAATTCCATTTCGGATCAATCATACCGCCATGCCGAACGATCCTCTCGCGCCGACGATGCTCGGTGCCGACGTTCCCATTCCGCAATCGCCTGAAGAAGCGCGGCTGGAGCGTGTGCCAAATCCACACCAGGACTCGCTCTATCTAGCGCGGTTTGTCTGCCCAGAATTTACATCGCTATGCCCGATGACAGGCCAGCCGGACTTCGCGCATCTGGTATTGGATTACGCGCCGGATGAATGGCTAATCGAAAGCAAATCCTGGAAGCTCTACCTCACCAGCTTCCGCAATCACGGCGCCTATCACGAGGACTGCACCATCGCCATCGCCAAACGCGTGGTCGATGTCGCCGCCCCCAAATATCTCCGCATAGCGGGATTTTGGTATCCCAGAGGCGGCATCCCCATCGAAGTCTTCTGGCAAACAGGAACACCACCCGAAGGCCTATGGCTCCCAGATCCTGGCGTCGCGCCGTATCGAGGACGGGGCTAGAACCATGCCCATCCGCGCCGCTTGGTCGGCCTTACCTGATGGCGCTAAGGGCATGTTGCTGATGTCTGCGGGCATTGGCGTCATCACGGTCAATGATGCGCTGATGAAATTGGCGAATGAAGGGCTGCCGTTGGGGGAGACCCTGTTCATTCGCTCGCTGTTTGTCTGGGTGATGATCATCATCTTTGCTTGGCGGGCGGGCGGTGTGCGATCGCTTGCGGTGCATGACTGGCCACGCCAAGGGCTGCGCGGCGGCTTTTTGATTGTCTCTAGCTGGTGCTTTTTCTTTGGGCTGGCCGCCTTGCCCTTAGCGGAAGCAATTGCGATTGCATCTGTCGGGCCATTGTTTTTGACCATGCTGGCGGGGCCGCTACTGGGCGAAACTGTGGGCTGGCGACGCTGGTGTGCGGTCGGCGTTGGGTTTGTGGGGGCCATGATCATCATCAACCCCGGTGGGGCTGGGTTTCAGT
Source organism: uncultured Alphaproteobacteria bacterium (assembly GCA_938083135.1). Classification (GTDB taxonomy): domain Bacteria; phylum Pseudomonadota; class Alphaproteobacteria; order Bin95; family Bin95; genus VMCJ01. The sequence continues at coordinate 22,078 of CALLKY010000073.1, forward strand.
GGGCCGCACTTTTCCCGCTGACGGCGGCACTGCTGGGCGCAGGGCGGGATATCGTGCAGCGGCAAATGTCTTTGGGCCGCGAGGGCACGGTCGCGATCCTGGCGGTTTCCACTACCATGGTTGGCCTTTCTGGCTTGGTGACGCTGCCTTTCGTATGGGTCACGCCAAGTTGGATGCAGGTCCTGCCAATCGCCGCCGCTGGACTGCTAATGGGAACAGCACACTATCTGATGATTGAGGCGCTGCGCATGGCTGAGGCCGCATCTATCGCACCGCTCCGTTATTCCAACTTCCTATGGGGCTCCCTTTGGGGTTTTTTGATTTGGGGCGTCCTGCCGGAGCCAAATATCTGGCTTGGGGTTGCGATTATCGCGGCGTCAGGCCTGTATATCTTGCATCGAGAAACCATCCGACGCCGCGCGCCCATCGCCCCCGTCGCGCCTAAGGAAACGCCATGACAGGAATTCCAAACAGCCGTGAAGCCTTCTATGCGGATATCAAAACCCGCAACCTGGCCCCCCTATGGGAAAGCCTGCACAGCCTGATCACGCCAACGCCAAAAAGCAGGTGTGAGCCTGCATTCTGGCGTTACGACGATATCAGGGACGATGTGCTGAAGTCCGGCGAGCTTATCACCGCCAAGGAAGCTGAGCGCCGCGTGCTCATCATGGAAAACCCTGGCATGCCGGGGGAGGCGCGGATCACCACCTCCCTTTATGCCGGGCTGCAGTTGATCCTGCCGGGCGAAGTCGCCCCCGCCCATCGTCATACCCAATCAGCACTCCGGTTCGTGGTGGAGGGCCAAGGTGCGTATACGGCCGTCAATGGCGAACGGACGACCATGCATGAGGGTGATTTCATCATCACCCCCTCCTGGACATGGCACGACCACGGCAATGACGGTGACGCGCCGATGGTCTGGCTCGACGGCTTGGATATCCCGGTGCTGCAGTTTCTCGACGCCTCATTCGTTGAGCAATGGCCTGATGACTCGCAACCCGTCACCCGGCCTGAAGGTGATAGCCTCGCGCGCTATGGTCAGGGCCTGCTGCCGGTGGATCATGACCAGCGCGGCCATACCAGCCCCGTGTTCAACTACCCTTTCGCCCGCACTCGCGAGGCCCTGGCGACGCTTGGCCGGATCCAGGATTGGGATGCCTGCCATGGTGCCAAGCTCCGTTACGTGAACCCGGAAACTGGCGATCACGCCATGAATACCATCGCCGCCTTCATGCAATTGCTGCCCAAAGGCTTTAGCGGCGAGACCTATCGCGCCACGGATGCGACGGTGTTCTGCGCTGTCGAAGGTGCGGGCGAGACCAAGATTGGCGATCAGACCTTCAAATGGGGCCCGCGCGATACTTTCGTTGCTCCATCCTGGGCACCGATCAGCCATAAAAGCCTGGATGGCGAAGCCGTGCTGTTCAGCTTCTCCGACAGGTCCATGCAACAAAAGCTTGGCCTATGGCGGGAGAAGCGTGGGTCGTAGATTGTTTGCGCCCGCGAACGCCCCATATCCAGATCACATGACGGAGTAGACGATGCTCGACGACCTTGCCTTCACTGGCCTTAAAGTTCTGGACATGGCGCAAGGCGTCGCGGGTCCTCATTGCGGAATGCTGTTGGCGCAGCACGGCGCTGAGGTCATCAAGGTTGAACCGCTTGGCGGCGATTGGGGCCGCCAGCTGGGCAAACGCTATGGCGACTTTTCCGCGTTCGGCGCTGTGTATAATCGTGGCAAGAAATCCGTGGCTTTGGACTTAAAGGCAGAAGCCGGACTTGCTGCCGCCAAGCAGCTTGCAGCGGAAGCCGATGTGGTCCTGGAGAGCTTTCGCCCAGGCGTGATGGCCCGTTTTGGCCTGGATTATGAAACTGTCGCGAAGACCAATTCGAGCGTGGTGTATCTGTCAGTCAGTGGGTACGGACAAGACGGCCCCTATTCAAAGCAGCCGGTCACCGATTCTGTAATGCAGGCATTTTCTGGGTTGATGAGCGTCAACCAGGACCATCGGGGCGTCCCCCAGCGGATCCAGGTGATCGCGATTGATATTCTGACCGGGCTCTATGGCTTCCAGGCGGTGGCACCTGCGTTGTATCGCCGTCTCCGCACGGGGCTTGGCGCGCATTTGGATGTCAGCCTGATGCAATCCACGCTGGCTTTCCTCTCCGCCAAAATGATTGAGAACCATCTGGAGGGCGAGAACGCCACCAATTTCGGCGCGCCCGTAGGTACTTTCGAAACAGCAGACGGCTTCCTGAACTTGAACGCCCGCCGGGATACGCATTTTCGGGCACTCTGCAAGCTGCTTGGCCGGGATGAATTGGCAGACGATCCACGCTTCATCGATAGCGATGCCCGCACCGCCAACGCAGCCGAAGTCGAAGCCTTTGTTCGCCCCGCAATCAAACTTCGCAGCACCGCAGAATGGCTGGCGGATTTTGAAGCGCATGACATTCTGGCAGGCCGCGTCAACGCCTTCCCAGACATCCTGACCGATCCCCATGTCGAGGCACGCGAAGCTGTGCGCTGGTTGGAGCATACCGCCATGGGGCCAATCCCAATGCCGGTAATCCCTGGTGCGCCGCTGTTTGAGCAGGCGGACCCGCACGCCCATGCGCCGGAGCTTGGTGCCCACACGCGCGAAGTATTAACCAGCCTTGGCTTATCGCCAGACGCAATTGAAGACATGATCAAAGCCGGCGCTGCCGGATAATCCACCGCCTGCCTGATGGAGCCCCAAATGAGCGCCCCCGATTTCACCGAAAACGACCCTAAACTTGGCCCCCTCCCGGTTTGGGACCTGAGCGCCCTTTACGCCAGCCCTGATGATCCCAAGATCACGCAGGATTTCGAATGGAGCACAAGCGAGGCCGAGGCATTCGGCGCCCGTTGGAAAGGCCGGCTTGAGACGATTACCGCGACCGAACTGCATGGCGCGATTGAGGTCTATGAGGCGATTGATGAGCGGCTATCTCGCATCATGAGCTATGCGGGCCTCCGCCATGCTGGCGATCTGACCGATGCTGATCGTGGTCGCTTCATGCAGGACAGCCAGGAAAAGGCGATCGGGATCACTGCAAACCTGGTGTTCTTTGAGCTTGAGCTGAATAGTCTGGCCGAGGACAAGATTGCGGCCCTTCAAGCTGATCCGGCACTTGGAACCTACAGTGTGTGGTTGGGCCAACTGGCACGCTGGCGGCCCTATCAGCTTTCCGAGGATATGGAGACGCTGCTGCAGGAGAAATCCTCTACCGGCAGCGGCGCATGGAACCGGTTGTTTGATGAAACCATGGCGGAAATGCGCTTCCCCATGGACGGCAAGGAACTAACCAGCGCCGAAGTGTTGAACATGCTATCCTCAACAGACCGCGCGAAACGCAAGGCGGCGGGCGAATCTATTGGCACAACCTTGGGCGCGAACAAGCGATTGTTCGCACAAATCACCAATACGCTCGCCAAAGACAAAGCCATTGAGGACAAGTGGCGAGGCTACGCAAAACCTATCTCATCCCGCAATCTCGCCAATGAGGTTGAGGATGAAGTCGTAGAGGCGCTGATCACCGCCGTCCGTGACGCCTATCCCGATTTATCCCACCGCTATTACGCCTTGAAGGCCAAATGGTTCGGCAGTGACAAGCTAGACTACTATGACCGCAACGCCCCCCTGCCCGACAGCGACAACCGCATGATCCCTTGGCCCCAGGCCGAATCAACGGTGTTGGAAGCCTACGGCGAATTCAGCCCGAAATTGGCAGAAGTCGCCCGCCCATTCTTCAGCAATGGCTGGATTGATGCGCCCGCCCGAGCCGGTAAAAGCCCGGGTGCCTTCGCCCATCCAACAGTGCCATCGGCCCATCCCTATCTGCTGCTGAACTACCAGGGCAAAACGCGGGATGTGATGACGCTCGCCCATGAACTTGGCCATGGGGTCCACCAACGGCTAGCGGCTGAACAGGGTCATTTTCTGGCGCAAACGCCACTAACGCTCGCTGAAACAGCCTCCGTCTTTGGCGAAATGCTGACCTTCCAGAAGCTACTTCGAGAGACCACAGACGCCAAAACCCGGCGCGCGCTGCTCGCGAGCAAGACTGAGGACATGCTGAACACGGTCGTCCGCCAAATCTCCATGCTGGAGTTTGAGCGCGCCGTTCACAACGAACGCCGCGAGGGTGAAATCGCTGTTGAACGGCTTGGCGAAATCTGGATGGAGACACAGCGCGAGAGCCTTGGCCCCGCATTGAACTTTGATGAGGGCTATCAGTGGTTCTGGTCCTACGTACCTCACTTCATTCACTCGCCCTTCTATGTGTATGCGTACGCGTTCGGTGATTGCTTGGTGAACGCGCTCTATGCGGTTTACCAGGAAGGTGAGGAAGGCTTTGCAGACCGCTATCTGGAGATGCTGTCCGCAGGTGGCTCCAAGCATCACAGCGAATTGCTGGCACCCTTTGGCCTGAACGCAACAGACCCAGGCTTCTGGAAGCGCGGGCTGGATATGATTGCTGGGTTCGTGACCGAACTGGATGACATGGATGGCTGACGAAGACGGATTTGGCAGCCGCGCCCGCCGCTTTGCGCGCACAACACGAGCAGTTGGCGGGCTTGCGGCCAAGGTCGCGGGAGAGCGCTATCTTGGCGTCAATATTAACCGGGATAAGCATGCCGGCGATTTGCGGGCAGCGCTGGGCGGCCTGAAAGGTCCGCTGATGAAGGTCGCGCAAATCCTGGCGACGATCCCGGATGCACTACCGAAAGAATATGCCGAAGAACTCCGCCAATTACAGGCAGACGCCCCCTCCATGGGGCCTCCATTCGTGCGCAGGCGGATGGCGGGGGAGCTTGGGCCAGAATGGCGGCAGTCCTTCGCAGAATTTGACCTGAAGGCCGCCCATGCCGCATCGCTTGGCCAAGTGCACCGGGCCAAGACCCTTGATGGCCAGGACGTTGCTGTCAAATTGCAATATCCAGATATGAAGGCGGCAGTTGAAGCCGATTTGAAGCAGCTTCAGCTGATCATCGCCGTTTACCGCCGCTACGATTCAGCCATCAACCCTGACAACATTCAGCTTGAGATCGCTGAACGGCTGCGTGAGGAATTGGATTACCGCCTCGAAGCACAAAACATGGCGCTCTACCGCCATATGCTCAGAAATGAGCCCGGCGTTCAGGTGCCGGATTCCTTGCCTGACCTTTCGACAAATCGCTTGATCACCATGAATTGGTTGACTGGCCGTAATTTGACGGACCTGGATGACGCGCCGGTAGACGTCCGCAATCAGGTCGCCGCCAACATGTTCCGCGCATGGTATGTGCCATTCTATGAATATGGCGTGATCCATGGTGATCCGCATTTCGGCAATTATTCCGTCGCCGATGACAATTCCATGAACCTGCTCGACTTCGGCTGCATCCGCATTTTCCCGCCGACCTTCGTTCTCGGCGTGATCGAGCTTTACGAAGCGCTTAGGACTGAGGACAGGGACCGCGCTGCTGCCGCATACGCGATCTGGGGCTTCACGGACCTGACCAACGAGGCATTGGATATCCTGAACATCTGGGCAAACTTCATCTACGCGCCATTGCTTGAAGATAAAGTGCGCCGCATCCAAGATGCTGAAACAGGCCACTACGGTGCGGAGGTCGCAAATAAAGTGCATCAGGAATTGAAGCGGATCGGCGGCGTCACCCCTCCGCGCGAATTCGTGCTCATGGACCGCGCCGCTATTGGCCTCGGCTCCGTCTTTATGCGCCTCAAAGCTGAGCTCAACTGGGCCGAAATGTTCCGGGACCTGACAAAAGACTTCGACGTTGACGCGCTCACCAAGCGCCAGGCCGCAGCCCTTAAAGAAGCCGGGCTGCAACAGCCATGACAAACGTCCTCCATATCGCCTGCAGCCCAAAGGGCGACGCCGCCCATAGCTGGCGAATGGCGGAAATACTGCTGGCGGGTTTATCTGACCAAAATCCGGGGATGGTTATTTCAACGCGCCGTCTTGATCAATCACCGCCGACGCTGGCGAATGCTGCTTTTTCCGCTGAAATGATGGCGCATACCACGGCTGAAAGCGCCCGCGATGCAGGCGCGTTACAAGAGTCGGAACAACTGATTGAGGAACTAGATACCGCTGACATCCTGGTTATCAGCGCGCCCATGCACAACTTTACAGTTCCAGCAGCACTTAAGGCCTGGATCGATCAGGTCGTCCGCTTTGGCCGCACATTTCAGAGCACACCAACAGGCAAAGTCGGCCTGCTGCGTGACAGACCGGTTTATGTCGTCATCGCATCCGGTGGGTTTTTCACAGGCGAGAATCCGACACAGCCGGATTTCCTAACACCCTATCTCCGCGCCATTCTCGCCACGATTGGCCTCAAAGATATTCACTTTGTAACCGCCGAAGCGATGTCCCGTGGGCCGGAGGCTCTTGCGGCAGGCGAGGCGTCTGCCCGCAGTCAGATAGCGGCGCTGCTAGTAAGGTAGGCGCTACCCCGCAAACTGATTTTTGCGGGGTAAACGGCTTCTACTCAGCCATGACCTGCTTTTTGGCTTCACCCATCAGCTCGTCCATCTGCTTACGCAGGCGTTCGTTTGTCAGGTCCGTGCCAGCGGCTTTCATGTCGCCCTGAACTTTTTCGAGCACGTCTTCATCGCCGGGCTTTTCAAAGTCGGACATGACGACATCTTTGGCATAAGCGGTCAGCGCTTCGCCAGACAAGCCCATTTGCCCACCAGCCCATTCGCCGAACAGACGATTGCGTCGCGCCGTGACCTTGAACTGAAGTTCCTGGTCATGCTTGAACTTGTTCTCGAAATCCTTCTCGCGATTATCGAAGCTCGACATATGCTCTATCTCTCCTTGGGAGCGGTGTGGTTGTTTCGTATATAGGGCACCGGGTGCCAGTTCGCGATAGGGCGCGATGCGGTGCCGGTGAAATTTTTCTGAAAGATGAGCATTTTCTATGTGCACCGTCGTTCTTCTGCGCCGACCCGGCCACCGCTGGCCACTTTTGCTGGCCGCCAACCGGGATGAACGGATTGACCGCCCCTGGGACCCGCCGGCCCGCCACTGGCCGGACCGGGAGGACGTCACGGCTGGACGCGACCAAGAAGCAGGCGGCACCTGGCTTGGGATGAACGACCATGGCGTCGTCGCAGCCATCCTCAACCGCTCCGGCTCACTTGGGCCAGCCGACGGCAAGCGGAGCCGTGGCGAGCTGGTGCTAGACGCCCTGGACTTTGCAGACGCCCGCGAAGCCGCTGAAGCAATTGGCGATCTGGATGCCGGTGCCTACCGTAGCTTCAACCTCGTGATCGCAGACAACGAAGATGCCTTCTGGATTAAAGGCCTTGGCCGGGGTGCGCCCATCGTTGCGCCCGCACCTACCGGCGTATCCGTGCTCACGGCCCATGACCTGAATGACACGGCCGCCTCGCCCCGCGCCCGCCATTATCTGCCACTGTTCGAGGCCAGGCCTATCCCAGACCCAGAAACCAGTGACTGGGCAGCATGGGAAGCTCTGCTCGCATCGAAAGACATGGCACCCGGCGAATTTGAGCCCAATGCTGCAATCCATGTTGAGACGGACTACGGCTTTGGCACCGTCTCTAGTTCCGTGATGGCGCTGCCGAATCGTAATGCGGAGAACTTGAAGCCCCATTGGCGCTTTGCCCGCGTTTGGCCCGAACGTGAGGCCTTTACGACCGTAATGCCTTGAATCCGCGACACCCGGTCGCCAGTTTTGCACAGGCGCTCTGTGGGACTCTTGTCACCCGCTCCGCTATAAAACAGTTCCAGGCGATCAGAGCCACGCGCGGCTCCGATTGCGCTCAATATTTCCGGATACCGACATGCCCCGCCGCAGACGGATTTACGAAGGTAAGGCCAAGGTCCTTTTTGAAGGCCCGGAGCCCGGCACCCTCGTTCAGTACTTCAAAGACGACGCGACTGCATTCAACGCGCAAAAGCATGCGCTCATTGAAGGCAAAGGCGTTCTGAACAACCGCATTTCAGAATACCTCATGCTGCGTTTGGCTGAAGTTGGCGTGCCGACACACTTCGTCAAACGCCTTAACATGCGTGAGCAACTCATTCGCCAGGTTGAAATTATTCCGATTGAAGTGGTCGTCCGCAACGTTGCCGCCGGCTCAATCTCAAAGCGCTTAGGCATTGCAGAAGGCACGCCGCTACCACGGTCCATCGTTGAATATTATTACAAAGACGATGCCTTGGGCGACCCGTTAGTGACCGAAGAACACATCACAGCTTTTGGCTGGGCAAGCCCGCCTGATCTAGATGACATGTTCAACATGGCACTTCGGATCAACGATTATATGACGGGCCTGTTCATGGGCGGCGGCATGAAATTGATTGATTTCAAGATCGAGTTTGGCCGTCTGGTTACCGATGATGTCGAACAGATCGTGCTGGCTGATGAAATCAGCCCCGATTCTTGCCGTTTATGGGATATCAAAACCAACGAAATCTTCGACAAGGACCGTTTCCGCAAGGACCTTGGCGGTGTTGTCGAAGGCTACCGTGAAGTTGCACGGCGCCTTGGCATTCTGCAGGAAGCCAACGTCACCGACCTGAAAACGGGCGGCCCTCACGCTACCGAAGTTGAAGAAAGCACGTCTGACAAATGAAAGCGCGCGTCGCCATCCGCCTCCGTCCAGATGTTCTGGACCCCCAAGGTAAGGCCATCGGCCAAGCACTTGGAACATTAGGCTTTTCTGGCGTGGATAATGTCCGCCAAGGCAAGCTGATCGAATTGGACGTTGAAGCTTCAGACGCTGCGGGAGCCAAAGCACAGGTCAAGGCGATGTGTGAGCGCCTGCTCGCCAATCCCGTGATCGAAGATTACGAGATCGAGATTGAAGGCTGATGCGCGCCGCTATCGTCGTCTTCCCCGGCTCTAATCGTGAGCGCGATATGGCGCTGGCATGCCGTCGCGCATTTGGCAAAGAACCGGAGCTCGTCTGGCACCGGGACACGACTTTGCCAGATGTTGATTTCGTAGCGCTGCCTGGCGGCTTCAGCTATGGCGACTATCTTCGCCCTGGTGCCATCGCCGCCCGCGCACCGATTATGCGGGCTGTGATCGACCATGCAGCGCGCGGTGCCCCCGTCCTGGGGGTATGCAACGGCTTCCAGATCATGATTGAAGCTGGGATGCTGCCCGGCGCTCTGCTGCGCAACGCAACACTGAACTTTGTCTGCAAAAACACAACGCTGGTCTGCGCATCCAGTGATTCTGCATTTACGCATGGCATGCAGGCTGGCGAGACTGCCCTCACCGTGCCTGTAGCGCACCATGACGGCGGGTATTTCGTAACCCCTGATATGCTGCAGGTGCTGGAGGCAGAGGACCGCATAGCCTTCCGATATGCGCCCGGTCAGAACCCCAACGGCTCCACAGCGGATATTGCGGGCGTCATCAATGATGGTCGCAACGTGGTGGGCTTGATGCCCCACCCAGAAAACGCGACAGACCCGCTTGCAGGCGGCACTGACGGATTGGCGCTCTTCCAGAGCCTGCTGGAGGCTGCTTAATATGAGCGCGCAAGATATTGAAATCACGCCAGAACTTGTAGCATCTCACGGCTTGGCGCCGGATGAGTATGAACGCATTCTGGACATTATGGGCCGCACACCGAACTTTGTTGAACTCGGCGTATTCTCGGCCATGTGGAGCGAGCATTGCTCCTATAAATCCTCCAAGAAGCATCTGAAGACCCTGCCAACTGAAGCGCCATGGGTGATCTGTGGCCCCGGTGAAAACGCCGGCGTTGTCGATATTGGCGACGGTGAGGCTGCTATCTTCAAGATGGAGAGCCACAACCACCCCTCCTTCATCGAGCCCTATCAGGGCGCGGCGACAGGCGTTGGCGGCATCCTTCGGGATGTGTTCACCATGGGCGCACGGCCTATCGCGAACCTAAATGCACTGCGCTTTGGCGCGCCAGACCATCCAAAGACAAAAAGCCTCGTCGCAGGCGTCGTGGCTGGCATTGGCGGTTATGGCAATTGCGTCGGCGTGCCGACGGTTGGCGGCGAATGCGAATTCGACGCCGCCTATAATGGCAATATCCTTGTCAACGCGATGACCATTGGCGTCGCCAAAACTGATAGGATTTTCTATTCGACCGCCGCTGGCATTGGAAATCCGGTTGTCTATGTCGGCTCCAAAACGGGCCGTGACGGCATCCATGGCGCCTCCATGGCGTCTGCAGAATTCGACGATGAATCAGAGGCTAAGCGTCCTACAGTTCAGGTTGGGGATCCGTTTGCGGAGAAGCTGCTGATCGAAGCCTGCCTGGAGTTGATGGCGACAGACGCCATCGTCGCCATCCAGGATATGGGGGCGGCTGGCCTTACGTCCTCAGCCTTTGAAATGGCTGGCAAGGGCGGTCTTGGCCTCGACTTCCAGCTCGACAAAGTGCCGATGCGAGAAGACGGCATGACACCTTATGAGCTCATGCTGTCCGAGAGCCAGGAACGCATGTTGATGGTGCTGAAGCCCGGCGAAGAAGCCACGGCCAGCGCGATCTTCGAGAAATGGGGCCTGGACTTCGCTATTGTCGGCACGCTGACGGATACAGGGCGGATGCGGCTTTATTGGCATGGCGATCTGGCGGGGGACCTGCCAATCCAGCCGCTGTCTGAAGCATCGCCCGAATATGACCGGCCTTATGAGATCCCAGCATCTCACCCCAAACTCAACCCGGCGACGCTAGATCGCAGCCAGGATATCGGTGCAGCACTGCTGAAGCTGATCGGTGGTCCAAACCTCGCGTCCAGGCGTTGGATTTGGGAGCAGTATGACAGCCTCGTTCGCGGCGACACCATTCGTGGTCCTGGTGGTGATGCGGCTGTTGTCCGTCTCGGCGATGGGCCAAAGGGCATTGCTGCGACAAGCGATTGCGCGCCCCGCTACTGCTTCGCGGACCCTATTATGGGCGGCAGGCAGGCCGTGACTGAAGCTTGGCGTAATCTCATAGCATCTGGGGCTAAGCCGCTGGCTATTACAGATAATCTTAATTTTGGAAATCCTGAAAAGCCCGAAATCATGGGCCAGTTTGTTGGCTGCATTCAGGGCATGGGTGAAGCCTGCCGCGCACTTGATTTCCCAGTGGTCTCCGGCAATGTCTCGCTCTACAACGAAACCAACGGCGTCGGGGTTCTGCCAACGCCAACTATTGGCGCGATTGGCCTCGTGGCCGATGTTGCAAAAGCTCCCTCCATCGCGCTCAAGCCCGGATTGAAGCTGGTGCTGATCGGTCAGACCGAAGGCTGGCTTGGCGCGTCCCGCTATTTGGCAGAGATTGAAGGCCGTAACGAGGGCGCGCCGCCGCCGGTCGATCTTTCGACTGAGCGCAAAAATGGCGAATGCGTTGCCGACATCCTTGCGAAACACCTTTGCAATATCTGCCATGATGTTTCCGGCGGTGGCATCCTCGCCGCTGTGGCAAAGATGGCGCTGTCAGGTGGTGTCGGCGCTGAAATTGCCGTTCAACCCGGTGCGGACGCCCACACTTGGCTGTTTGGTGAGGATCAGGCGCGCTATCTGCTTGCTGTTGAGGACGCAGACGCAGTCCTGCAAGCCGCAAAAGCAGCGGGCGTTTCGGCATCTGTCATCGGCAGTACGGGTGGGGATGCGTTGACTGTCACCGGCCAAGCGGCCATATCATTATCGGACTTGGCCAGTGCCCACGAAGGCTGGCTGCCTGACTATATGGCTGGCGCATAACCGCGCCGCTAAGGAGCTTAAATCCATGGCGATGAACGCCCACGAAATCGAAGCGCTGATCAAAGAAGCGATGCCAGACGCGACGGTCGAAATCCGCGACCTCGCTGGCGATGGCGATCACTATGCTGCCCACGTCACCTCTGTTGCGTTCAAGGGTAAATCCCGGGTGGCGCAGCATCAGCTTGTATATGCGGCACTCAAGGGCCGGATGGGCGGCGAACTGCACGCCCTTGCCCTTCAAACCGCCGTACCAGATAACGCCTAATTCAATTCAGGAGACAGATTAAATGTCCGATACAAACGCCCGTATCCAAAGCGAAATTGATGAAACACCAGTCGTACTTTTTATGAAAGGCACGCCCGTGTTTCCGCAATGCGGTTTCTCCTCCACGGTTGTCCAGGTGCTGACGCACATGGGCGTTCCGTTTAAAGGCGTGAACGTTCTGGAAGACGCTGACATCCGTGAAGGCGTCAAGCAGTTCTCGAACTGGCCAACGATCCCACAGCTTTACGTCAAAGGGGAATTCGTTGGCGGCTGTGACATCATTCGTGAGATGTATGAGTCTGGCGAGCTTGAGAACCTGATGGCCGAAAAAGGCGTCGAAGCCGCATAATCTGGCCTGATTTGGGAGGCGGCCAGCATGGGCGTGTTCGAAGCCATCGCGCTGCTGCTTGTCGCCACCGCTACTGCGGCCTACGTGAATCACCGCTTTTTCCGCCTACCCCACACCATTGGCGTGGCGTTGGCGGCTTTAGCGGGGTCAATCATTGTTCTGCTTGTTGATGTGGCAGTCCCGCATCTGAAGCTTGCTGAACAGGCCGTAACCTTCGTGAACGAATTTGAGTTCGCGGACACACTGCTGGACGGCATGTTGAGCTTCCTTTTGTTCGCAGGCGCGCTCCATGTTGATATGGACCGGCTCGCCAAGCAGAAGTGGCCCATCGCCCTTCTCGCCACAGGCGGCGTCGTCTTATCGACCTTCGTTGTCGGCACGATTGTCTACTTTGGCTTTGATCTGATCGGCCAGCCTATTCCCTACATTTGGGCGCTGGCATTTGGCGCATTGATTTCGCCGACGGATCCAGTCGCGACGCTTGGTATCCTCAAATCAATCGCCGTACCGCCTTCCGTGGCGGCAAAGATCGCTGGCGAATCCTTGTTCAATGATGGCGTCGGCGTCGTGGTGTTCATCGTCATTGTCGGCATCATTACCAATAGCGCAGGCGGCGACGCAGAGGCGACTGCGGTATTCGCTGCTGAAACCTTCGCGCTGGAGGCTGTTGGCGGCGCTGCGCTTGGCTTTGCTGCGGGTTGGATCGTCTATCGTGCGCTCCGCAGCGCGGATGATCACGTCGTCGAAATCCTTATGACCCTTGCCCTGGCAACTGGTGTTTACGCCCTTGCTTCATCCCTGCATCTCTCCGGGCCAATCGCCGTTGTTGTTGCAGGATTGCTGATCGGCAATCAGGGCGTCAACAAAGCGATGAGTGACCATACGCGGGATAATCTGCTGCGGTTTTGGGAACTGACAGACGAGATGCTGAACTCAGTCCTGTTCCTGTTGATCGGCATGGAGGCCGTATTAATCGGCTTCAACGTGACGACAGCGACCGCCGGCGCGATCGCCATCGTCGCCATGTTGATTGGCCGCTCCACCGCCGTACTGACGGTGGTGACATTGCTGCGACGGCAGACCGCATTCACACCCGGTGCCGCCCCAGCATTGATCTGGGGCGGTCTCAAGGGCGGTATTTCTGTAGCACTCGCGTTATCCCTGCCGGAGTCTGAGGTTAAACCTCTCCTGCTTGCCGCCACCTACATCGCTGTCGTGTTCTCAATCGTGGTTCAGGGATTGACGCTACAAGGCGTCTTGAAGCGGGCCTTCCGGGGACAAGACATCGAAGAAGAAGGCCCGCTTCCAAGGCACTAAGCGCCCGCTAGACCATCGCCACCGCATTGGCCGGACTACCGACTGCGCCTGGCAGGCGGAGCGGCTGGCAGGTCGCGAAGAAGCGCGTGCGGTTATTGGCTTTCAGCCAGTGCGCCAGCTCGGTGAGGTACCACATCTCCCCCAATGGCACGCCGAGTTTAAACAGGCAGTGCTGATGCAGTGGGCTGTTCGCGTAAGTCTTGCCAGGTGCCGGACGGGCGGGTGACTGCTCGACCGCATAATTATCCGCGATCATGGCGACGACGCCTGAATCCGTGATCCAGTTCAGCAGCTTGTCGTCACGCCCGTCCAGTGTGGCGCAGGTTTGGTGCATTTTCTCATGGGTCGGGTTCTTGCCACACTCCAAGATGACGTCCGCGAACCCGGTATAGAGGAACATCAGGTCACCCTCTTCCGGCGCAACCTTCTGATCTTCCATCGCCTGCATGAACACATCATATCCGACGACCTTACGCTCGCGCCCGATCACATCGAACAGGTTCAGCAGATTGCCGCGCCCAACAACGCCATGCTCTGCCATGGTTTCGATGCCAAGTTTGCGGGCACCGATGCCCTCTTCACGCGGTTCTTGGCTGCCATCTTTGGCGTAATCAACGGTACCGATAATGTCTTTGCCGCCTTCAAAGCCGTTGTAGTAGCGAATTTCTGGCACGCCATCGCCATCTGCATCAAACAGCTGGCCCATATGGCAGAACGCATCCCACTGGGAAGAATACTGCAACGTCATCGTCACGCGGTCATCGCAGCCGACATCAATATGCGCCGGGTTATCCATACGGAGCGGATAATTGTAGCGGGGCGTACCGCTTGTTGCATCTATCGTCGGCTCAAGCTTTGGCGGCAGGCGGCGCGGGTTCAGCACATTTCCGCCCGGATAATCCAGCGGCAAGGAAAGGCAGAAGCGTTCACCCGTTTGAATTTCTTTTGCGGCACGGAGAACCCGTTCCGGTGTCAAAAGGTTCATCCGGCCAAGTTGATCATCCGGCCCCCAATCGCCCCAAGTTGAGCCTTCGGGGCGATGTTTCCAGCGCGGGTTTGCGGGTGCGTTCATCACTGTTTCCTCTTGCGTTTTTAGGTATGCAGGACCAAGCATGGCCCAACAAACGCTCACCTGAAAGGCCCAATGCCATGCCGTTCGATACCGCCCTTACCCGCATGCTTGGAATTGACATTCCAGTTATCTCCGCGCCCATGGCTGGCGTCGCTGGCGGCAAACTGGCCGCGGCAGTTACGGGCGGCGGCGGCCTTGGCTTGATCGGCGGCGGCTATCCGGACCCGGCTGTGATCGAGCATGAATTTGGTGAGGCAGGCAACGCCGTGGTCGGTATTGGCTTCATCACTTGGGCCCTGGCCAAAAACCCAGCTGCATTGGATGTCGCCCTGGCCCATAGCCCAAAGGCGATATTTCTATCATTCGCTGATATTGCGCCCTTCGTCGCCCAAGCAAAGTCATCTGGTGCCACGTTGATTGCCCAGGTCCAGACCGTTGGCCAAGCGCGCGCCGTGGCGGACGCAGGCGCGGATATGATCGTGGCCCAGGGGACTGAAGCCGGCGGACATGGTGCGGCCAGAGCAACGCTTCCGCTGGTGCCAGCCGTGGTCGATGCCGTTGGGTCCATACCCGTGCTGGCTGGCGGTGGGATTGCAGACGGGCGCGGATTGGCGGCAGCCTTGGCGCTCGGTGCTGCCGGTGCCTTAGTGGGCTCCGCCTTTGTCGCCGCAGAGGAATCGCTTGCAAGTGCCAATGGCAAACAGCGGCTCGCGACCGGGTCCGGTGATGATACGGCTAAGGGGTCAGAATTTGATCTACTGCGCGGAATTGATTGGCCAGATGGCTATCAGATTCGCACCATGGATACGCCATTCTTCAAGAGCCTCCGTGATGCACCGCCAAGCACAGATGCTGAGGTTCAGGCAGCAAAAGCTGCATTCGATGCAGCCCGTGAAAAAGATGATATGTCCGTTGCGACCGTCATCGCGGGCGAGGCAGCTGACATGATCAACGCCATTGAGCCGGCATCGGCTATTTTGCAGAGAATGGCGAACGAGGCGGAAGCGATTCTCCGCTCCCGCCCCGGCTTATCCGATTAGGCTTTCAGCCTAGTTCCGCCAGGCAGTGTAACCATCGCCACGCTGACGACGTGGGCGTTCAGCCACAGTATTCCGCCGGTTATCAACGCGATTATATCGGCGGTCAGTCTGCGCACGCGCGCGGCGGCGGTCTAATTCATTTTTGGCGCGGGCGCGGCGGCGATCCAGTTCGTCTTGAGCGCGTTCACGACGGCGATCAAGGTCATCCTGGGCCCGCGCACGACGGCGGTCCAGTTCATCCTGCGCCCGTGCACGGCGACGATCCAATTGATCTTGAGCCCGCGCACGACGGCGGTCATTGCTGGAATAGCCACTCCGGTGATGAGAGCCTGGGTTTATATAATCCCGGCGCACTGTATGGCCCCGGTAGGCATGGTTTCTGCCACCCCGATGGCCGCGATTGTAGTGACCATGCTTGTGAGATTTCCGCTTGTAGTAGCCATTATGGCCATGGTGGCGGCGTTTCGGTGCGCGATGGGCGTGATGACCATCGTCATGGGTGGCGGCGATAATCAGGCCGCCGATGGCCGCACCAATAATGATTGGCCCGATCAAGTCTTTGCCGTCAGCTTTAGCGCTGCCAGCCCCAACGACGCTTGATGCGCCCAGCACGAGCGCCGCGATTGCGGTGGTGAAGGTTCGTTTCAGCAAGAGTTCTCTCCCGTTTGCGTTTCCCCCCTAGGACACAAACGGCAGTCCATCACTGATCCGTCGCAAAATATACCACTTGATTGAACACAGGTTCGTGAACGTCTCGTTTTAAGGCGCGGAGGCCAGCGCGTTCTCAAAGAAATCTGGGCCGCCAAAGTTGCCAGACTTCAGCGCGACCGCCATTTCTTTCCCGCCAATGCTAACGCACCACGGCACACCTGGATCAATCTCTGGCCCGATCCTGAGCGCGCCGATCTTCAGTTTCTGCACAACCGCACCTGATGTCTCTCCACCCGCGACGACCATACGCGAGACGCCCATGTCTCTCAGGCCCGCAGCGACGGTCGCCAGTGCGTCTTCCACAAGCGCGCCTGCCTTCTCCCGGCCAACAGCTTCCTGCGCGGCCTTGACGGCGTCTGGGCTGTCTGTGGCGTAGATCAACACCGGGCCGTCCTCAATCCGGCCCTTGGCCCATTCCAATGCCTCCGCCGCTAGGTCCTTGCCTTCTGCAAGCTGCAGTGGGTTGACCTGAAACACAGGATGGTTCCGCGCAAACCGCGCCACCTGTTCATTCGTTGCGCGGGAGCAACTCCCGGAGATTATAGCCCCTTTGCCGCCAATTTTTGGCAAGTCTGCCGCCGCACCTTGCTGCTTGAACAAGCCCGCAGCCGCAAACGCCGCTGGCATACCGACCGCAAGACCGGACCCGCCCGTGCTAAGCACTTGGTGAGATGTCGCCGAAGCAAGCGTGCGGAGGTCATCCTCATCCGTCGCATCAGCAATAACGAGCCTTCGGCCATCGCCTGCCAATGCTGCGAGATGGGCACGCGCTGCATCGGCACCTTTGCGGATCGTCTTGTAATCCAGCAGGCCAACCGGCGTAGTTGATTGGCGGGCGAGGACACGCACCAAGTTCGGGTCCGTCATTGGGGTTAGTGGATGTTCCTGCATGCCGCTTTCATTCAGCAGCACGTCGCCAGCATAGAGATAGCCCTTAAAAACGGTCCGGCCGTTCTCTGGAAATGCTGGGCAGGCAATGGCTTGATCGGCGCCGAGTGCATCCAGCAGTGCCTCTGCGACCGGGCCGATATTGCCTGTGTCCGTCGAATCAAATGTCGAGCAATATTTGAAATAGAACCGCTGGCACCCGCCCGCCTGCAGCCATTCCAGCGCTTCTAGTGATTGGGCAATGGCTTCATCCGCTGGGATCGTTCGGGATTTCAGTGCAACAATCACGGCGTCAGCATCAATCTCGCTGGCTGGAATATCAGGAACGCCGATGGTCTGCACGGCCCGCATGCCATGGCGGACGAGCATGCCTGCTAAATCTGTGGCACCGGTGAAGTCGTCTGCGATGCAGCCAAGAACGGGGCTCATTCGGAAGTCTCCGTAGTCGGTAGGTCAATGCCGGTTAGCTTCTGGAATACTTTCACAACCGCACTGTCATTCTCACGACCGAGCCCGCCAGCACTGGCAGCTAGAAACTGCTGATGGGCGGCCGCAGAAAGCGGTAGTGGGAAAGTCATGGATCGGCCTGCATCCAGCACAATGCCAAGGTCTTTGACGAAAATATCAACAGCACTTTTCGGCGCATAATCGCCGTCAACAATGCTTTGCCCCCGGTTCTGGAACATCCAGGAGCCGCCTGCAGAGTTGGAAATGACTTCGTATACCGTTTCCAAATCCGCCCCGGCGCGGGACGCCAATGCGAAGGCTTCCGCCATGGCAGCGATATGCACGCCGGCCAGGAGCTGGTTGATCATTTTGATGGTCGCACCCTGCCCCGGGGTATCGCCGATCTTGTAGACTTTCTCCGCAATCGCATCGAGTAACGCGCCGCCTTTTTGGAACGCAGCGCCAGAACCCGCAGCCATAATCGTCATAGACCCAGCCATGGCCTTGGCCGCACCGCCGGATACGGGCGCATCAATGAACTGCAGCCCAAGCGCTTCGAGCCGAGCCGCAACAGTGGGCGGATATTCAGGCGCTGTTGTGGCACCCGCCAGCACGACGGCACCTTTGGGCAGTTTCTCCGCTAAGCCATTCTCACCGAATAGCACGGCTTCAGTTTGGGCCGCGTTGACGACCAGGATCATCACGGCGTCCAGGTGGCCCATCTCCGCGACGGAGCTGACAGCCGTACCGCCAGCAGCCTCAAACGCGGCCCTGGCATCTGCCGACAGATCACAGCCGACCGTTTCCAGCCCAGCCCGCACACAGGATTGCGCGGCCCCCATTCCCATAGCCCCAAGCCCGACAATACCAACCCGCATAAACTATCGCTCCTCACCCAATGCTTTTCTGTATCCAGCCTGATAGGCCTCACGTTCGGCAAGGTCATACACCCCTGCCGGATTATTCCGTGTCGCCAATGTTACGTAGTATGGTGCCCGCTCCGCTAGGAATGTGTCCAACATGCGGGAAAGCTCCCGGACGGGCTCTGCCGCATCATCAATGCGGAGATCAATCCACGGCCATTGTTCAGCCTTCACAATTTTGATCGCCGCCGATTGCTTACCGCGCTTATCACCGCCTGCAGTTTCGCCAGCGGCCAGGGCATCCATTAATCGCCGTGCGAACGGTTTTTCCCAGCCATCAATCCAGGCCTTCATTGTTTCGGAAACGACGGCTCGCCCGACCAGCATGTTTCCAGCAACAGATACGCCTTCACCCAGCACATGGCCATTCCAATCGACGCAGGATGCGCCGGTATAGGCGAATGCATTGCCCTGCGCATCGACACCATGGACTTGGCGGAAGGCGCGGCCTTCATCGGCGGATGTCACGGCTCCAATGGCTGCTTCGATGCTGTCGCCAGCAGCCAATCTCGCTAATACATCTGGCCCATAAAGTGGGTTCGTATAGGACTGCGTTGAAAGAGCGCCGGTGTCAGCTTCAAGCCACGGACAGATAGCACCGACCGCCAGCACCTTCGATGCGACGGCGACCCCGAATGCGCCGCTGGCGGCGTCCTTAGCAACAATGGACCATGTCATTGCCACGGCATACGATGGCGCATCATTCGCTGCAAGCTGGAGCCCGCCCCATGCCACAGAATTTTGGCGCATCTGACGATGATCTCTTCGAACGCCCCACCATTTATCGGGATGATCTTTTCAAAGGGCAGGTCGTTGTCGTTAGCGGCGGCGGCAGCGGGTTGGGCAAAGCCATGGCCGCGCTGTTTGGACGCCTGGGCGCGCGGATCGTTATCTGCGGCCGTGATCAAGCGAAGCTAGACGCGGTCAAAACCTTATTCGACGCGCGCGGCATCTCTTGTTCAATCCATTCCATGTCCATCAGGGAACCCGAAGCTGTTGATGCCTTCTTCGACCAAGTTTTCGCTGATGAGGGCAAAATCGACATTCTGATCAACAATGCGGGTGGACAGTTCCCGCAAGATGCCCTGGATTTATCGCCAAATGGCTGGCGCGCCGTTATCGACACGAACCTGAATGGCTCGTGGAACATGATGCAGGCGGCCGCAAAGCGTTGGCGGGACCGCAGCGCGCCGGGCAATATGATCAATATCGTTGCTGATATCTGGCGTGGCCTGCCGCAAATGGCGCACACAACGGCTGCCCGTGCTGGCGTGATCTACGCCAGCCGCACAGTTGCGGTTGAATGGGCGCAATATGATATTCGTGTGAATTGCCTGGCACCGGGCTGCTGCGAATCCAGCGCCTTTGGCCGTTACCCAGCGGAGGGTGCAGAAAGCTTCAAGCAATCGAACCCCATGTTGCGCGCTGGCGATGAATGGGACATCGCGGAAGGTGCCGTTTATCTGGCATCGCCGGCAGGAAAATTCATTACCGGCGAAACGCTAACCATTGATGGTGGCCAACAACTTTGGGGCGACCCGTGGCCGGGCGGCAGACCCGCCTGGGCAGAGCTAGATTATAGCAAAGGCCGCGGCCAGCGCTGAAACAGTTAGTTCGTTTCAGGTGCCTCAAACAGCGTCCAGGAGAGTTCGCCACCATGGCGGACGTTCTGTAGGATGGTTTTGGTGTAGCGACCTTCAGGATCAATGAAGCCCCAACCGTGCAGCGTCCAGGTTGGGCTGGTCTGTAAGAAGTGCAGGATGACTTTGCCCTGCTTCGGCTTGCTGCGCTGGCCAACGGCAATATAAGCATTCTGGCCCTTTGCCGCGATCTCAAGCACCTTCACATCACCGCTGAGCCTTGCAGTGCGGCCAAAAATCAGCCCAAGCGGTGTGGATTGCGTCGCTGTATTCACCACGGTGCCATTGCCGCCGATGAAATCAACGCGCGCACCATTCGCGATAATCAGGTGGTTCAGCGGCGAATCGAATTCCATGCGCATCTTGCCGCCAAGCCGGTCTACGTAAATGCGGCCCGTATTGAATTGCGCCACGTTCTGAAACGTGAAATCTGCCTGCATGACATTGATCTGCTGTAGCGCCTGCTCCGCTTTCGGAAGCATTGAAGCATCACCCTGGCGGAACTTCTGCGCACTTGCAGGTCCTGTCATCATCATCAAGGCAGCAAGCGCTAGACCTAGAAAGCGAACCATTCTCAAACTCCAAAACACAAAAATTCAGACCGCCCCCGCCGCACTTGTCGCAATACACGACAGAACGGCGAAAAGCGACTCGTGGACGACCTCTCTATGCGAATTAGGTGCCAGTGCGTGGCAAAACCGGCAATAACAATGCCGACGGCGTATCCCCACCATGCAGAACGGTATTGATCGCGACCCGCGCCTGCCGTGATTGACCTTCCGCCTCCCCCGTATTCGGATTGACGTCGAATTTCGGGAAATTGGAGGACGAAACATCCAACCGGATCCGATGGCCTTTCAGGAAGCGGTTGGCCGTCGGGAAAGCCTCTATCTCAACGGCATAACGATCGCCGGGCGTCATCAATTTTGGTACCGACATAGACTCCCGGTAGCGCATGCGCAGAATGCCGTCAGTGACGATCATGGCATATCCCTGGGCATAGTCAGCGCTGGGCGGATGCACATCGATCAGCTTCATCGTGAAATCCGTATCCAGCGCGTCGGAGGATACCCAAAGGCGGAGGATAACCGGGCCGCAGACTGTGATGTCTTGCTCTAACACAGGCATTTCGAATGTTAGCACATCTGGACGGCTGGAGAGCGGCAAATATGGTGCTGCGCAGCCAAAAATCTCCGCACTTTCGCGCTGATCGAATGCCCCACCCCGCATCACTGGCTCACCGGATGACACTGCACCGCCAATGGTCGGGACAGGCTTTAGCGGATCAAAGCGATAGTCGATCCGGGAGGCGCTTGGCGCTACGTCTGTCGCAAGCTGCCCATCGCTTGCCAGATAGAATGGACGCACTTCGGCTTCAGGCGGCGGCCAATCAGCGAATCCTTGCCATGCACCGCCATGAACCAAGCGTCCCGCCTTGTTTCGCTGGCCGGAACCACCACCCATGATGAAAACCTTCACGGGCGCGCTGTCCGCCTGCCCTGCTTTCCCATGGAAAACGCGATCGAAGAAGTCCGCACGAAAATCAATGAAATCGGGTGCCAGTTGACCATCCAATGTCGCCGCCTCGCCAAAATCAACATCACCCGCATAGGTCAGTGATCGGTCGCCATGGGTCCAGGGGCCAAGGACCAGACCAAGGTCCTTGGCACCCTCTGCCTTCAAGCCAAGATAATTGTCGGTCGCGGTTAGCGGGTAAGGGTCATACCAACTCGACATATGGATCTGCGCCATACGTGCGAATTGATCATAGTATCCCGCAGCATAGAGGCCGGGTTGCTTCCAAGCATCATCCAGCGCACCAGCCTGCCATTGATCCAGCAGGTATTTTTCGTAGGCCGGATGCTCCCGCACAGGCGATACGCCGGGCCGCCATGGCATGCGGGTAAACCAAGCCCGCACATCCTCCGCCTCCAAAGCCGCTTTCAGTAGGGGATCAGCGGCAGCCTCTGGGCTGAGGCGTGCTTGCTTCAGCGCCCAAGTTGCCTGCTTCAGTTCAAACGCGCCACCTTGACGAACGCCAGAGCGATGGGCGCTTGAAAATCCACCGGAATCAGCAACGAGCGCCTGCAGTGCAGGCGGCCCCATACTGGCTGCCGCGACTTGCGTGTGGGCGGAATATGAGAGCCCAAACATGCCAACACGGCCATCGATTCCGGGCATCGCTGAGAGCGCCTGAACAGCGTCAAAGCCGTCTGCTCCATCTGCCAGGTATTTTGCGAACACACCTTCAGATTTGTATCGACCGCGCGTGTCTTGATAAGCCACCGCGAATCCACGGGCGACGAACCGCGCGGCCACATCTGCCCGCGACAAAGCCTTTAGGGGATCAGCCGCCGTGATCTCACTCCGGCTCGGCAGATGCTTGCCGTATGGCGTCCGCTCTAGCAGCAAGGGCGCTGTGCCTGCGTTATCTGGGCGGTAGATGTCGGTCGCCATCAGCGAGCCATCCCGCATCGGGATCATCACGTCATGTTCGATCTGCATGCCTACTTGCACTTGCCGCTCCATTCGTGGCCTGCTTGAGGTCTCAATTCAATCAGGAGAAAACAATTATGGCTATCCAACGCATCGACGTCACCGAAGGCCCCGGCCCCCGCATGAGCCGCTGTGTCGTGAATGGCGACATGGTTTACGTGTGCGGTCTCGTCGCCAAAGATTTCACAGCCGACATCACTGGCCAGACACAGAGCATCGTGGACACGATCGACAGCTATCTGGCCAAAGCCGGCACAGATAAATCGAAGCTACTGACGGCCCAGCTCTGGATCACCGACATGGCCAACTTCAAAGCTATGAATGCCGTATGGAACAATTGGGTTGATCCCAAGAATCCACCCGTCCGCGCCTGCATCCAAGCCGGCCTCGCCCGCCCAGAGATTCTTGTTGAGATCATGGTTACAGCGGCGAAATAGCAACCAGCCTTGATCAATCGCAGCGTACAGAATATCTTTAATTATCTTTGCAATTCTGTACGCTGCGATCTGGAGCTCGGTTATGAATAAACCCATGAACCTGAATGTTCGCGTTGGCGGCGCTCTAAAAGATCATGTGACGGCTAAAATTAGCGACACTGGTGATTATGATAACGCCAGCGAATATGTTCGCGACCTCATCCGCCGAGACAAAGAGCGGACAGAATATTCGACATATGAAGCGAAACGCGCGGCACTACAAAAAGCATTTGCGCTACCTGATGCAGATTATAGCCAGGTAGCAATGGCGGATATCATTCGGCAGGCGACACTTCCTGAGTAATGCCGCCAACCTATTTGCTTTCATCCTCGGCCCAGCAGCGGCTAATCGAGATATATCAGTACAGCGTTGGCCAATGGGGCGAAATGCAAGCGGAATCCTATTTAGCGGACCTGTATAAAGCCTTCGAAAAAATCACAAAAGGCACGCTCCAAGGTAGACCAATTGAATCGGGTTATGGCGTAATTGGACGTTGCGCCCCTTGCGGCAAGCACAAAATTTACTGGAGAACGCCAGGCGATGGGACTGTCCACATCGCTGAGATCCTGCATGAACAGATGGATATCGGCGACAGATTAGCGAAATCCTCGCCGCTTCGGCATCTGAGCGACTAAAATACTCCCGTCTACCCAGCTTTCTCTGCCGCCAGCATCTCACGAAGGTCTGTTTTGAGGACTTTGCCGTAGTTGTTTTTGGGCAGACCATCCACGAAACGATAACCTTTTGGGCGTTTGAAGCGGGCGATGAGATCGCGGCAGTGAGCATCGAGTGCTGCATCATCGACCCCATGACCATCCCTGGAAACGACATAGGCGATAACGTTTTCGCCCCACTCTTCATCTGGCTCACCGATGACCGAAACCTCTGCGACGCCTGGGTGGGTTAGCAGCGCCTCCTCTACCTCACGCGGATAGATGTTCGTGCCGCCAGAGATAATCATATCTTTGGAGCGGTCCTTTAGCGTCAGGTAGCCGAATTCATCCATAGCACCGACATCGCCCGTATGCAGCCAACCATTGCGGAGAGCATCCGCAGTAGCTTCAGGATTGCGCCAGTAACCCGCCATCACTGTATCGCCGCGCACAAGCACTTCGCCGATCTCACCGGGCGGGAGCGGATTATCATCTGCATCCGCCGTAATGACCTCAACATTCGTGAAGGCCCGCCCGGTTGAGGCAATCATGGCCTCGTAGCGAGGATTACTGGTGTCAGCGACATCCTGCCGTGGCAGGCATGTGATCGTCATCGGGCTTTCGCCTTGGCCATAGATCTGCGCCAGCACGTCGCCGAACGCC
The DNA here is from genome assembly GCA_938083135.1 of uncultured Alphaproteobacteria bacterium. GTDB lineage: Bacteria > Pseudomonadota > Alphaproteobacteria > Bin95 > Bin95 > VMCJ01. The sequence continues at coordinate 46,768 of CALLKY010000073.1, forward strand.
GCTTTTGCCGCCTTACAATCCTCCACATACATCGGCCCGCCGCCATAAATGATGGTCTTCAGATTGCTGGTATCGGCAGCCTTCTGGCTTGGGTGCTCCACCATGCGCTTAACCATGGTTGGCGCTGCGAAGAAGGACATTCCAGTGAAATGCGGCAGGAGCTCAAAAATCTCTGGCGGGTCAAATTTACCGCTCACTGGCACGACTTGCGCCGCACATGCAGCAACGAATGGAATGTTGTAGCACCCACCACCATGGGACATCGGGGCGGCATGCAGGCAATGATCACTTTCCTGGGCGGCATCCACATCTGTGAAATAGGCCATCGTGCAAGCCATGAGATTCCGATGCGTCAGGGTTGCACCTTTGGGGCGACCTGTGGTGCCGGAGGTATAAAACAGCCATGCCGGATCATCCGGTTGGCGATGGGTCATAGGTATAGTGGGACCCGTAACAATCTGCTTGTACGCATCAGAACCTGCCGTCAGCAATTGCTCACAGTCCGGCAAATCATCGAACACGCTTTCCAATGCGTCCTGCAGGTCTTCTGTAACGAAGCACAGCCGTGAGCCTGAGTTTTCCAGGATAAAGGCGAATTCTTTCGGGTGAAGCTTGGCGTTGATCGGCACCGCAATCAGGCCAGCCATCCAGCTGCCATAAAGAATTTCCAAGAATTCCGTGCAGTTGGTCATAGCGAAGCCGACACAATCGCCGGTGTTCAGGCCCGCATCCCCACGTAGCCACCCAGCGACAGCAGAAGCACGCCTATGAAATTCGCGGTAGTCCGCAACCAGCGTTTTGCCCTGATACAGGGCTGGGTTATCCGGACGGGACCTGGCAGCGCGAACCAATAGCGAAGCGACATTCATGATCGGCGTATCCTTTAAGCGCAGTCTGTCGCCCAAGTATGGCAAAGGATGCAGGCGAATGTCAGTAGCGTCTCGCTAATAGGGTCGTCTGGCGGTTTGAAATTCCTTCAGGATCGATGCCGACGTCACCGCGATGCCGGCAACACGGCTCGATGCGACGTGCAAACCGTATGTGGCCCGCGCACCCCCTTCCCAGCCCAAGATGGGTGCCCCTGATACGCCCTTTGCGGTGGCGCAGCTGTGCTGAAACGCGCGCTGGCCTATCCGCTGCAGCTTGCAGTTCACATGGCGCGTCAACCGATGCAGCCTGGAACTGGCGAATCCGGCAATAATGAAAGACGCGTTGAGGCGCGGCGGCTTCACGGCTAACGGTGCAGGTGCCCCAGAAAATGCCTGATCAAGCACCAACACTGCCCAATCCGCTGCACGATCAGGGTTGCCAAGCTTTGGCGCATATCCAGCCGGAACCCGATACTCAACTACCCGCAAATGCTGTCGGTACTGCCCCTGGTCATACCCGGCTAGAACATGCAATGAGGTGGGGCGTATCCAGTTCCTTGGACGTTCGAGCCACAGGCAATGAGCAGCTGTTAGAATCGTGCGCGCGTCAATGGCGAATCCAGTGCAATGCCCGCCAATTTCCCGATTCACCCGAACAACAGCAGAAAATGGGTCTTTTGCCTCCGCATAGGCCTTTACGGGCAGCAGAAGAATCCCCAGAATTAGGATCAACGGACACAACTGTGCTAAGATTATTTTGGCTTTAACTGTGCGTTTGGAATGATCTGCGGGCGGGTGGATGATCCATGGAATACGGGCAGGCATGAGGGCTTGATCTAATGATTGCCAGCGCGCGCGACCCCGTGTGCGCCTAGGTGGGGGCTGATAGCAGTTTATGGGCAGACTGGACGGCATAACACTCCTTGAATCGCTCACCGAAGATGAGCGCGCTGACCTTGAAAAGCGCTGCCAATGGCGGCGTTATGCCAAGGGCGATGAAGTCGTCACGCGCAATAGTGATAACCGGGACATGTTCCTGATCACTGAAGGCGCGGTCGACATCATAAACTATTCACCGGGATTTCCCATGTGGGATCGTCCCAACCAGGAAAGCATGGTTGGGAAAGGCTTGATCTGCAAGGCTTTTGCTTTTGATGGCTGCCGAAGGGCTAATCTGGTTGGCAGAGGACTGATTGGCGGCCGTGCCGGGTTGAAA
>CALLKY010000074.1 GCA_938083135.1 uncultured Alphaproteobacteria bacterium
GCGTCCCTAGCCAGCACTTTCACCTCTATCTCAAAGAGTGCGAATGGCGCTTCAATCACAGGCCCACCGAAAACCTCTTGAAAGTATTACGCAAGTGGGCAAACCTCTGAACCGAAACCCTTAGATAGGCCAGCCCCTTATCATTTAAAGCGAAGAAAATCCTCACGGCAAGCAAAAAAGTCAAACGAACTATTTTACTAGATTGCCAACCCAAAAATTAGTTTTTGTGTATGGGCATTTCAACAACCACTTCTTATAGCCTTTAATCAAATCACCCTATATGCGCTTCGCCTTAGGCAACAGTAATACTTAAAATGTATCATCGATATGAAAGAGATCATCTCATACAGTTACATATCTACCTTTAAGACGATTCTTTTTCCCTTCATCTGCTTATGATGACGGTCGAAACACTTAGACTTCACAAGAAAGCAGCTATAAAGCTTTCGGCGGAGAAAGACATGCTAGTCTTGCATGCCGAGGACTTCGAATCGCCTGACCCAGTTGATAGTCCGCGAGCCAGTTGGCGACGCTTATAGGACAAAGCGCCGCCAACCGTACAATCCTTTACCCCACCAACGTATGCGCTTCCCTAAACGCCGTGCCTGTATCCGCTAGCTTCCGCAGCAGGGCGGAGGGGGCCCAGCGGTCGCCGTATTGTTGGTGCCAGGCGGCGATTTGGTTGTAGACGTCTTGGGTGCCTAGGCCGTCGGCCCAGTACATCAGGCCGCCGTGGTAACGCGGGAAGCCAAAGCCGTAGAGCCACATCACGTCTACGTCTGACGCGCGGTAGGAGATCTTTTCTTCCAGGATCTTGCAGGCCTCATTCACAGATGAGAACAGCAGGCGCTTCAGGATTTCGTCTTCTGTGAATTCACGCGGCGTGTTGCCCATTTCTTTGGACATCGTGCGGATCAGGTCTGCCACTTCAGGATCAGGATGCGGGGTGCGGTCGCCCTTTTCATACTTGAACCAGCCCGCACCGGTTTTTTGGCCGAGCCGCCCCATTTCCACCAATTTGTCGGCGATGGGCAGCATGCGGTAGTTCGGGTCTGCTTCCGCCCGGCGCTTACGGCCCGCGAAACCAATGTCGAGACCGGCAAGGTCGCCCACTGCGAACGGCCCCATGGGGTAGCCGAAATCAACCATCACCTTGTCCACCTGCTCCGGCATGCAGCCTTCTTCGAGCATGATGACCATTTCTGAGTTAAATGGCGCACGGCTGCGATTGGCCAGGAAGCCATCACAATTGCCGCAAGCCGCCGGCGCTTTGGCGATAATCTTGCCGAGCGCCATGGTCGTAGCGGTGATTTCGGGGGAGGTTTTGGACCCCTTCACCACTTCCAACAGCTTCATAACATTGGCCGGGCTGAAGAAATGCGCGCCGCCAACCTCTTCCGGGCGGGACGTTGCAGCCGCGATCTGGTCAATATCCAGCGCGGATGTGTTGGAGAGCAGGACAGCGCCTGGCTTCATCACCCGGTCAAGTTCTTTAAACACAATCTCCTTCACGGACATTTCTTCATAGACCGCTTCGATCACAACATCGCATTGGCCGATATCGTCATAATTCGTGACCTTCTCCATACGGGCGAAACGGGCTTCCATTTCCTCCGCATCGAGCGAGCCGCGCTTCACGCTGACTTCGTAGTTATTGCGAATACGCTCAAAACCCTTGTCGAGCGCTTCTTGGGAGGCTTCCAGCACCTTCACCGGAATGCCTGCATCCGCGAAGCACATGGCGATACCGCCACCCATTGTCCCAGCACCAATAACGGCAGCGGTTTTGATGTCACGGACAGGCGTGCCCTTTGGTACGTCCGGCAATTTCTGCGCTTCCCGTTCTGCGAAGAAGGCGTAGCGCAGCGCCTTGGATTCGTCAGAGCTGACGAGTTCTTCAAACAGCTCCCGCTCGCGCTTAATGCCCTCATCGAACGGCAGTTCGCAGGCGGCCTGCACGGCTTTGATATTGTTATAAGGTGCGATCTGATTGCGCGCCTTACGGGCGATCTGCTTCTTCTTGGCTTCGAAGATATCCCCGCCCGCCGTCGCTTCACCAAGCTTGGAATCATCATTGCGGATCAGCGGCAGCGGGCGCACATCCGCCATTTCTTCAGCGAACTTGATGGCTTCACTAAGCAAATCACCATCTGCCGGGATCACCCGATCCAGAATGCCCATCTGGCCCGCTTCTTCAGCCGGCACATGCCGCCCGGAAACGATCAGGTCAAGCGCGATCTTTGGCCCGATCAGGCGCGGCAGGCGTTGTGTGCCGCCGCCGCCCGGCAGCAGGCCGATCAACACTTCCGGCAGCCCGACTTTGGCGCTGGCGACTGCGATGCGGTAATGGCACCCAAGCGCATTCTCCAACCCGCCACCAAGCGCATAGCCGTGGATTGCCGCGACGATGGGCTTCGGCGAGGCTTCGAACGCATCATAGGTTTTGCGCTTTAGCGGCGGGCGGCCTTTGCCGAACTGGCGGATATCCGCGCCCGCAATGAAGCTCCGCCCAGCACCGATCAGCACCATCGCCTTAACATCTGGGTCCGCAATGCCCGCATCGACAGAGGCGATGATGCCTTCTGGGACGCCAGGGGACAGGGCGTTTACCGGCGGATTATCCACTGTGATAACGCCAATAGCGCCATGCTTTTCAAAACGGACGAGTGTGTCTTCGCTCATGGTGTTCGGTTCCTAATTCGCTGAAAGCTTATCAATGCCTGATCCATAGGTGGACGGCGTTATGTCGACAGAACTGGCCCGTTTTTCGAGCCAGTAAGAAACGGCAGGCGGGACGGACGCAGATGCGGGATCAGCGCCGAGCTTGATCGCGGCGTCCATCGGCCAATTGGGATTGTACATCGCCTCTCGCGCAATCGCGATCAGGTCCGCTTGGCCATTCTGCAGAATAGCTTCCGCCTGGTCTGCGTGAACGATCAGGCCAACGGCCATGCTCAACACACCGCCGTCGCGCTTCAGACGCTCAGCGTAAGGCACCTGATAGCCGTATGAAACCGGACCGGCACTAACGACAGGCGAACCGCGCATACCGCCGGATGAACAATCGATCACATCGACGCCAAGCGGGCCAACGGCCTTCGCGACATTAACGGATTCATCGGGGCCAAACCCGGCGTCATCCTGCACAGAAAGGCGCAGGAATAGCGGCTTGTCATCCGGCCAATAGAGACGCGATTCCTCAACGATCTCCATCAAAAAACGGCGGCGATTTGCTTCCGTCCCGCCATATTCATCATTCCGCGCATTGGAGGACGGCGATAGGAACTGATGCACCAAATACCCATGGGCACCGTGCAGTTCTAGCGCTTCGTACCCGGCCTCCTGCGCGCGCCTGACACCTTGGCCCCACATCTTCACAAGGTCCTGCACTTCGGCTTTGGTGAGGCCATGGGGTTCAGGGTCGCCCGGTGTTGCGAGCGCAGATGCCGAGACCAATTTCCACTGGTCCCAGTCTTTCAGACCCTCAGCCTCCGCCGCTTCCTGGGTGAGCGGCTTACCGCCTTCCCAAGGGCGGAATCGCCTGGCCTTCCGGCCTGAATGCCCAAGCTGAATTGCAGGCACAGACCCGTTATCACGGATATGATCCGCCAGGCGCTTGTGGCCAGCAATGTGCTCGTCCTGCCAAAGGCCAAGATCGCCAATCGTGCCGCATCCACGCCGATCAACCTTTGTCGATTCAACGAAGACCAGCCCGGCACCACCAGCCGCATAACGGCCGATATTCATCAAGTGCCAATCCTGCGCAAAACCATCGACGGCAGCATATTGGTGCATCGGTGCAATGACGCAGCGGTTCTTGAGGCTCATGCCCCGAATTTGCATCGGTGAAAAAAGCTGCGGCTGGGCCATTACCTTCAACCCTGACCAGTTGCGGACGCTTGGCCCTGTACCGTGAAGAATGAGGCGGACTTGGGCTGTTCCGGTAGTTCTACGAGCGCTGGCGACAAGCGCGCCTTCCGCTGTTTCTCGCCCCGGATAACGCGGCCCTCGTTCTTATTCGGCATTGGGTTTTGGGCGATGGGAACCGCGTCTGCTGCTGTATAAACGCAGATATACAAACCGCGCGGGGTTTCCGACCGGCTGGGGTCCGACCCGTGCGCCAGACGCGTGTGCATCAAGCAGACGGAGCCCGCCTTCCCTGTAACCGGCACATCGCGCGCTTTCATTTTGGCCGTCACGTCGTCCGCCATGCGGCCAGTGAATGTGTCACCGTCAAATAAGGAATGCAGCGGGCCTTTGTGGCTGCCCGGCACGACCTTTAGGCAACCGTTTGCTTCGTCCACATCATCCAGCATCAGGAGTGCAGTGACGATGTCGTCATTGGTGTGCGGCGTGAAGGGGAAATCCTGGTGGTAATGAACTTCTGTCGCAGCGCCCGGAAGCTTCTGATTGATCTTGCAATGGTGGAACTTGAGGTTGGGGCCAATCAATTCATTGACCATTTCCGTCATCGCAGATCTTTCCATTGCGTCCTGGAATGGCTCGTAGAGGTCCGACGGATTATTGATGCGGCGAAGTGCGGGCTGCGTGGCAGAGTGTTCCGCGCCCATGTCGAAGCGGGGCCGGCCATCAATGGTTGGTGGGCCATACGGCTTGGTATGCGCCCGGCTTTCCTCCGCCCAATCCGCCATCATCTGGCGCATAGCCTGAAGTTGGTCCGGCGTTACAGCATTCTCCACAACGAGAAAGCCATCACGCCAGAAGTCAGTTTTTTGGGCTTCGGTCAGAACCATTACTGCGTCCTCAATCAGGTCTAGCGGGCTTGGCGGGCGGCGATGGCGTCTGCGAATTCGACAACTGCGCGCATCCGGTCTGCAACCGGCACATCGACCATTTTACCGCGCACGGTGATCGCACCTTCGCCAGCGGCAAGCGCTTTATCATAAGCTTCGATCACTTCACGCGCTTCTTCAACTTCCTCATCGCTTGGTCCGAACGTCGCGTTGGCAACCTTCACCTGGTTTGGATGAATGCACGAAGCGCCCCTGAACCCAGCACGCTTGGAAAGCGCCATCATGCTCTCCAGCTTTTCAATATCCCGGAACTCGGCAATGGAGCCAATGAAGCCCATGGGTGCCACGCCCGCCGCCCTGGCACACGCAACGATATGCTGTTTCGGCCCAAGCAACATATCCGTATCAGTGGACGAGCCCATGGAAAGTGCGAAATCTTCAGAGCCCAGCGACAGCGCCATCATGCGCGGGCTGGCTTTGGCGATTTCGCGGGCATTCAGCAGGCCTTCAGCCGTTTCGATCAGCGGAAAAAGGAATGTGTGGCCAGGGGTCATGCCTTTCTCGGCCTCAATCTCCGTAACGACGGCGTCGACCTCTTTTACATGTGCCGCCGTATCCGTCATCGGCAGCAGCAATGCCGTAACGTCAGGCGTCACCGCCGCTTCAATGTCCCGGGCGGCCAGGCGCCAAGGGCGATTGATGCGGACAGTGACGTCCAAGCCTTGATCGGCCAAACGCTTAGCCACGCTCGCAACAGCTCCTCGCGCCATTTCCTTAGCGGACGCAGCGATGGAATCCTCAAGATCAAGGATTACAGCATCCGCACCGACGCCCGGCGCTTTTTCGATGAACTTCTCATTGATGGTTGGCACGAACATCATCGAGCGCCATACAGGAGCGTTGCTTGTCATGGGAGCCTCCTTATCGACCAGTGAACTGCGGCGTGCGCTTCTCTCGGAAGGCGCGACCGCCTTCCTGCTGGTCCTCAGACCGGGAGATCGCAAGCAATTCACGTTGCGCCAGTGCAGAAAGTTCAGACGGGCCGCGCGCCGTCACCACATCGCGGGTGAAGCGCTTCAGTGCGCGCACGACCAGCGGGGCGGAATCGGCCAGGATGCGGGCATATTCATAAGCCGCAGCCAGATGCTCACCCTTCGGCGTGACCTTATTGACCATGCCAACTTCATAGGCGCGCTGCGCTTTGTAGTGCACGCCTGTCAGCATGAATTCCATTGCGTGCTTGTGGGTGATGCGGGCTGCGAGGCCAGCGATCAAGCCGCCGCAAAAGCCAATCTGCGCTTCTGGATAGAAGAAGTCCGCCGTTTCATCCGCAACCGCGATATCGGAGAATTCCACAAGGCAGAATGCCCCTCCGACGCAATAACCATGGACAGCCGCAACAACAGGCTTATCCAGCATCACGCCCACGCCAGGCATGCATTCCCAAAGGTTCGGGTCACGCGGGGGGTCTTTCAGATCAGCCCCGACAGAGAAGGCTTTGTCACCAGCCGCTGTCAGCACACAAGCGCGGTCATCGCTGTCTTGCAGGCGCTGGAAGGCGTCCCGGAGTTCAACGACCAACTGGTTGGAGAGCGCGTTCATCTTCTCCGGGCGATTGATGGTGATTGTGGCGATTTTGTCTTTGGATTCGTAGGTGATGACCGGGTCGGCCATGGCGCAAGCTCCTGTATGCGGGTATTTATTGGATGCAGCGCATATCAAACCGCGCCCAAGCGACAAGTGCAAGCAGGGGGACGCCAGTATGGCCAACAGTAATCAGAAACCCATCGTTGAGGGCTTTTTGCACCAGGAAACCGGGACGATCTGCTACATCGTCTATGATCCCGATAGCCTGCGGGCGACAATCGTTGATGCTTTGCTGGACTTCGATATCGTCGCCGTCCGCACCTCAACCGATTTTGTTGACACGGTTTGCGACCGGGCCGAAGCGCTGGGCCTAACCGTCGATTGGGTGCTGGAAAGCCATGTGCATGCAGATCATTTGTCGGCAGCCAAACATGTCAAAGCGCGGCTCGGCGGTAGAATCGCGATCGGCAGCGCCATCGATCAAGTGCAGATTTCTTTCGGCAAATTGCTGAACCTTGGCCCCGAATTCACCACAGATGGCGCACAGTTCGATCACCTCTGGGCTGATGGCGAGACGTTTGAGATCGGCGGCCTGCAGGCCCGCGTGCTGCACACACCTGGCCACACGCCCGCCTGCGTCTCCTACATCATTGGGGACGCTGTATTCGTTGGTGACACGATATTTATGCCTGACTTCGGCACCGCCCGGTGTGACTTCCCCGGGGGCGATGCCCGGGAGCTCTATCGATCCGTCCAACGCATTCTGTCGCTGCCGCCCGAAACCCGCATCTTCGTTGGGCACGATTATGCGCCGGGTGAACGCGACTACGCTTGGGAAACCACGGTTGCCGAACAACGCGCCGCCAACAAGCACGTAAAGGACGGCACAGACGAAGACGCCTTCGTCGCCATGCGCCGCGAACGGGACGCCGAACTCTCCCTCCCTCGCCTGATCCTACCTTCAATCCAAGTCAACATCCGCGCTGGAGACATGCCGGAAGCAGAGGACAACGGCGTCTCCTACATAAAGCTGCCGGTCAATCAGGTTTGACTAAATTGCACTTATGCGCATATATATACGCATAACCAAATGCGCCGACCATGATGGAAACCAATAGCAGAAGGCTACTAGCCCGCCTGAAAGCGGATGGGTTCATCATCGTCAAGGTGCGCGGATCGCATCATAAACTCAAAAAGGATGGCCTGACTGTAACCCTGCCGCACCCGAAGAAAGACCTGCCGCTTGGGACGGTTCGCAACATCTATAAACAGGCAGGCTGGCCGCTCGATTAAGGATGGTTCGGATGACGCATTATTTCGCAGTTGTGCACCAGGAAGGCGACAGTGCTTACGGCGTGCATTTTCCAGATGTCCCTGGCTGCTTTGCAGCCGCAGATGATCAGGATGATCTGGCCCGCGAAGCAGCCTCTGCATTGGCGTTGCACCTGGAGGACGAAATCGCCCCGACATCACGGTCAATCAGTGAAATACGCAACGACAAAGCAGTGCTAGCTGATGTCGCTGATGGTGCGTTTCTGTTGGCAGTGCCACTTGTGCAAATTTCCGGGCGAACCGTAAAAGCCAACATCACAATGGATGCTGGTCTACTGGGAGCTGTGGACGAAGCTGCAAAACGTCTGGGTCTGACCCGCTCAGCATTCCTGGCAGATGTCGCGCGCCGGGAAATCGTTGGATAGGTCTATACGCGGCAAGCATTCTGCAGCACAAAAAAAAACAGGACCCGAAGGTCCTGCTATATTTTGGTTCCGTCTACCGAATTCGTAACGTCGGCTGACGCTCTCCCTGAACCTGGGCCCGAGCGATGGCTGCGTCTATCGCGCGGCTTCATCGCTTCCCATGCGGATAGCTCATAGCAGCTATGCGTAGGGCTGTCACCACCTTTTTAGCAGTAAAGAATCGCAATAGTCCGGTTCCCGGTAACTTAATTGCTGGGTTTTAGAGAATGACTTGGGTGAAATTCCGCTATCAGCGACGAAACCGACATCTTCGGAAAGATCACCTGTAATTCCCGGCAATCGACCATTCGCGCAAGGCATCCTTAACCACCCATCCCTATTCTGCGGTCGCCCGAACCAACCTTCCTGACACAACCAAGATCATGGGACAGACATTATGCGCCTGAACCGCCTCCTCCCCGCCGCTTGCCTTCTCGCTGTCGCTGGTGCCGTCACGGCACCGCCAGCGACTGCCGCCATGCTAACGGAAGAAGTCTGCCGGAAGCTTCAAGCCCAAGAGCGTGCTGGAAACGTTGCCTATCAACCAGGTGTCAATTCCCGTGGCCAGCGGGTACGGCGTGCCTCCGTCCGCCCAGGCAATGCGCCTCGCCCGGCCAGTGTCGACATCAGCATCCTCCTGCAGGACCGCTACGCCGTTCCCGCCAACCCGAAATTATTCAAGGGCGAGATCCCTGTGAGCCGCGTGTTCGTGCGGAGCGACGGCGGCGTAAACTATGCAGGCCAGCCGCTGGCAGCGAAGGATCAGCAGGAGATCAGTGCGATTTGCAGCATGGCTTGGGGTAGCAGGGGTTAATCCGGCCACCCGATTAGGCGCAGTGTTTAGTCTGGCTCGGCGAATATGCTTCGCATCCATTGCTCCTGCTGGCATGGGCTAACCGCGGGCAAATACACGGCGCAGTGGCTGAAGACGGTGTAGCACCCCTGTTGATTAACGCTGGCTTCAACGATCCTGTCAGCCGCTTGCCAGCCTATTTTTAGGGCGTACGGTTCATGCAAGGCACTGCATAAATTGGATAAACCCCGGCACTTTCAAGAACAGGCTGTAAGCGCCCCAAGATACCCCATATTGCAGCCGCTTCCGTTTCCGCCCATGCTCTGACACCCCGACCGTATCGGCCCACCGGAGCGCCGCTGATCCCATGACCGCCGCCGCTGGCGCAAGCGCCACAGAGCCAAGCGCAGAGCTATCATTTGCTGAATTCCAGGCTGTGTCCCTTGTGACGTCAGCCCATTTCATGAGCCATTTCTACCAATTGGTCTTGCCGCCTGTCTTTGGGATGATGGCAGCGCGGCATGGTGTAGGTTTTACGGAACTTGGTGTCGTCGTTAGCACATTTGCGATTGCGACCAGTATTGCGCAAACGCCTGTTGGCTTCTTGATAGACCGCCTGAGCCCGGCGCGCATTCTGGCGCTAGGGCTTGGCCTGCTCGGGCTGTCCGTCGCGCTCTATGGCTTGGCACCCAGTTTTTGGATGTTGTTGCCATTGGCAGCAATTGGCGGAACGGCAAACGCGGTTTTTCATCCCGCCGACTACGCAATTTTGTCCGCCCGCGTACATGATAAGCGGATTGGCCGGGCGTTCAGCTTCCATGCAATCTCTGGCAATTTGGGATGGGCGGCGGCACCTGCTGTGATGCTCGGCTTAACCGCCCTGACCGATCTGACAACGACATTTCTGGCCGTTGGCGCATTTGGCATGGCACTCGCGACCTATTTGTTTTTGATCGCTGGCCGGATAGAGCCAAAAGCAACTGTTGCCGCGCCCTCAAGCCAATCTTCGACTAAGGCCCCAGCGCCGAAGGGCGGCACGGTTGACGCCGGAATTGCCTTATTGCTGTCTCGGCCAGTGCTGATGCTATTTGCCTTCCAGCTCATCTACGCAATTGCATTTGGCGGGGTTCGAAACTTTAGCGTGGTGGCTTTGCCGGTCATCTGGGATTTGACGGCGGAGGCTGTAGCCGGTGCGCTCTCCGGCTACCTATTGGCGGCATCTGTCGGCAATTTGGCGGGCGGATATCTGGCCGACAAAACTGGGCGCCCCGGCACAGTCTTCACGATCAACATCATCATCATTTCAGGCCTCGTCGCCAGCCTTGGCTACGTGCCGATGTCGATCGGCCTCCTAACCGGTGTGTTGCTGGTGGCGGGCGGGCTGCAAGGTAGCCTTATGCCCGCCAGGGATATGCTGGTGCGCCAGATCGCACCCAAGGGCCAGATGGGCAAGCTGTTCGGTTTCACCTCAAGCGGCCTGGCACTTGGCAATGCCGTGACGCCTGTGGCGTTTGGGTGGGTGATGGATAATGCCGACCCACGCATTATCTTTTACGCCAGCGCCGGGTGCATGCTATTGGCTTTGCTGACATATGTTGAAACCCGCCGCCAAGCAAAATAACTCCAGGCTGACAGCTTTATGACCCACACTATTACGCTGCTGACCTTCGATGAAGTGATCGAAGTTGAGGCTGACGAAACCATCCTCGAGATCGCGGTTGAGGAGAATATTCCCTATCCATTTGGCTGTAGGTCTGGGAACTGCGGCGCCTGCAAATCCAGGCTGGTGCTGGGTGAAGCGCATATGCGCGAGCATTCGTCTATGGCGCTGACAGCAGATGAAGCGGCACGCGGTCTCGTCCTTGCCTGCCGCGCCGAGCCCCGGTCCGACTGCACGCTGGCCGTCGTCAATTATGATGATGCACTGGTCCATCCGCTCAAGCAGCTTGTCGGCGAAGTCACTGCGGTAGAGAAGCTCACCCACGATATCGCCGCCGTGCAGGTCACCCTGCCAGAGCCCATGGATTATACCGCTGGCCAGTTCGCCGCCGTTGCGTTCCCGGGCTTTCCGGCGCGGGACTATTCCTTTGCCAGCCCGCCAGATAATCCAACCCGCCTTGAATGCCACATCCGCCGCATGGGGGATGATGGCGTCTCTGCTTTCGTATTCGACCAACTCGCAGCAGGCGAACCAGTCGCCGTGCATGGCCCCATGGGCTACGCATTTTTGAGAGAAGCGGAAACCGGCCCTATTTTTGCCATCGCTGGCGGCTCTGGCCTCGCCCCCATCCGGGCAATTCTGCAATCAGCCCTCGCCAAGCCTGATGCGCCGGACCGACCCGTCCGATTGTGGTTTGGTGCGCGGACGGAAGCGGATGTTTACCTGGAAGACGAACTCAAGGCCTTGGCAGCCCAGCACCCAAACTTCAGCTATGAAATTGTTCTGTCAGAACCGGACGCAGGCAGCGCTCGTCGCGCCGGGTTCGTCACCGACGCTTTCAAAGCGGACATCGAAACGCTTGGTGCCGACCCCTTAGACGGTGCGCGCGCATATCTCGCAGGACCGCCGCCGATGGTCGAGGCGGGCGTCGAAATCTTCAAGGCAGCCGGGCTTGATCAGGCACGTATCCATGCGGACGCGTTTTATACAGAAGCCGAAAAAGCCGCTCTCACAGGCGTGTAATTCTTCGAAACCGGCGGTGAGCGCATTGCTTTTGCGAAACTATATGCTACATCGTGCATATAGATTTTGCGACTGACTGCGGTCACCGCTCAAAACCCTTATCCCACATCAGATTTTCGGAGATCCCTCGATATGCCCGACTACAAGGTTAAAGACATCAGCCTGGCCGATTGGGGCCGCAAAGAGATCGCGATCGCCGAAACCGAAATGCCGGGCCTGATGGCGCTCCGCCAGGAATTTGGCGAAGCACAGCCACTGAAGGGCGCACGCGTCGTTGGTTGCTTGCACATGACGATCCAAACCGCCGTGTTGATCGAAACGCTGACAGCGCTTGGCGCAGAAGTGCGTTGGAGCTCCTGCAACATCTTCTCAACCCAGGACCAAGCCGCTGCCGCCATCGCCGTTACTGGCGTGCCGGTTTTTGCCTGGAAGGGTGAAACCGAAGAAGAATATCTCTGGTGCATCGACCAGACGATTGAAGGCCCAGATGGCTGGCGCCCAAACATCCTGCTGGATGACGGCGGCGACCTGACGGTCATCGTGCATGAGAAATATCCGGAATTGATGGCGGATATCCGCGGCGTGTCCGAAGAAACCACGACCGGCGTGCATCGCCTTTATGACATGGCGAAAGCCGGTAAGCTGATGTGCCCCGCTATTAATGTAAATGACAGCGTTACTAAGTCGAAGTTCGACAACCTTTATGGCTGCCGCGAAAGCCTGGTTGACGGTATCAAGCGCGCAACGGACGTGATGCTTGCTGGTAAGGTCGCGCTTGTCGCCGGTTATGGCGATGTCGGCAAAGGCTCCGCCGAAAGCCTGCGCAGCCAGGGTGCGCGCGTTCTGGTGACCGAAGTTGACCCGATCTGTGCGCTGCAGGCGCTGATGGCCGGTTACGAAGTCACCACCATGGAAGAAGCCGCCCCCAACGCGGATATCTTCGTGACGGCGACAGGCAACAAAGACATCATCACCATCGATCATATGCGTGAGATGAAAGACCGGGCGATTGTCTGCAACATTGGCCACTTCGATAACGAAATCCATGTAGACGCGTTGCGCAATATGAAATGGCACAACGTAAAGCCCCAGGTTGACGAGGTGGAATTCCCAGACGGCAAGCGGATCATTCTGCTGGCTGAAGGTCGGCTCGTGAATCTCGGCTGCGGTACCGGCCACCCTAGCTTTGTGATGAGCGCCAGCTTCTCTAACCAAGTGCTGGCTCAGATTGAGCTTTGGACCAACAGCGCCAACTACGAGAACCAAGTTTATGTGCTGCCGAAGCACCTGGACGAAAAGGTGGCGGCGCTGCATCTGGAACGCCTTGGTGCCAAATTGACGACCCTGACCGCAGATCAAGCCGCTTATATTGGCGTGACTGATGACGGGCCGTTCAAGCCAGACTACTATCGCTACTAGCACGACCTGCTAGGACGATGTCTGGCTGGTCTTAAACGGAACAAAAGCCGGGGGGCTGAATATGGCGGAAGGCGGCGCGGTTGTCGTTTTGGCGATTATCGCAGGCCTTGCGCTGGTCCTCGCGGCGACGTTCGCCATCCTCTGGCATCGCCGGAGGCCGGGCGCGCTTCAAGCTGAAGCTGCCAGGTTTAAATCAGCCGCTTCGATCGCGGAGCGGAGCCGCCAGGCGGCGGATGCCCGCGCCGCGTTCCTATCTGAAATCCTCGACGCCCTGCCAAGCCCCGTTTGGCGGCGCGCTGATGATCTAGAACTGATCTACGCAAACAAGGCGTATGCAGAAGCCGTCGGTGCCGATACGCCGGCAGCAGCCTTGCTCGACAATATGGAAATCGGTGGTGCAGAGGCCCTGGACCTCGCCCGCCGTGCCCATCGCACCAATGCAACACTTTCTGAAAGCCGCACGATTGTCGTCAGCGGTAAGCGTCAGCTTGTCGAAACAACGGAACGACCGCTTGGCGGCGAAGGGCCTGGCGGCGGCCTGATCGGGGACGCCCGGGACGTCACAGCATTGGTCGAAGCGCAGGACGGCCAAGCCCGCCTTGTTGCCGCCCATGCAGAAGTGCTGGAACGGGTTGGATCAGCCGTCGCGGTTTTCACTGGCGGGCGCCAACTGGCGTTCTGCAACAAAGCCTTCATTGACCTATTTGGCCTCGACGCCGCGCGGATTGAGCAGCGCATAGGCATCACGGAACTCCTGGATGACCTTCGCCGGCTTCGTATGCTGCCGGAAGTGATCGACTTCGCCGCGTTCAAGGCAGAGCGAGCGGCGGAATTCCAGTCCCTGATGCAGCCGCGCGATGAGTTTCTGTTTCTGGCCAATGGCCGGACGCTGAAGGAAACCGCAGCGCCCCATCCACAGGGCGGCCTGATCTATGTATATGAAGATGTGAGCGATCAAATAGCGCTCGAACGCTCCTATCACACGCTGAACCGTGTGCAGCGACAAACGCTGGATGCGCTTCAGGAAGGCATCGCGCTCTTCGGTGAGGACGGCAAGCTTCGCCTGTCGAACCGTGCATTCAACGCTTTATTCCGGGCCGAAGATGACGGCCTGGATGCTGCCCCCCATGTGGCCGCACTCGCAGATATCGCGGGTAGGTCGCTCACGGATGCGACCTGGGACATTGGGCGCCAGGAAATGATTGCCGCCGTAACGAGTAGAGCGCCTGCAAAACTACGAGCGCAATCACATGATGGTCGCACGTTAGAAATTGAAACAGCACCGCTTGCTGATGGCGGTGTGTTGACCGCGATGTATGATGTTTCCGATACCCATGCCGTTGAAACGGCATTGCGCGGACGGGCTGAAGCGCTTGAGGAAGCGGACCGGCTCAAGAATGAATTCCTGTATGTGATCTCCTACGAACTCCGCACACCGCTAACGACGATCACCGGGTTCGCGGATCTGCTTCGGGCTGGCGTTGCGGGTGACCTCTCCGAACGTCAAGGCGAGTATCTGGATGACATATTGTCTGCTGGCGGCGCGTTCATAGCACTCGTTGATGACATTATTGATGTGGCGGCCATTGAAGCCGGGCGCGCGCCCCTAGAACGAACACCCACATCTGCCGCAGACGCTGTCGCCAAAGCCGCCAGTGATGCGGCTGAGCGGATTGCGCCGCAACCGCTGAATATCGCGCCAAATGTCCAATATGGCTTGACGCTGGATGCAGACGCGGAACGGCTCTGCCAGATTTTCACACGGCTAATCATGGTCGCAGGACGGTATGCCCGTGATGGCGATGCGGTGGTTGTTACGGCCAAAGGCGATGGCGATTGGGCAATTCTGACTGTCACTACTGGCACTATAAACTTGGACGCATCGGACACGCCCTTCGAACCAGATGCGCCGGACACGGATGTTGGCTTCCCGCCAGCCCGCACCGCCCGCGCCAGCCTGGACCTAACACTTGCGGCCCGCTTGGCCGAAGCCCATGGTGGCGAAATTGTTGTTAATCGGGCCGCTCCAGGCGCGCTCTCAGCCTATTGCCGCATGCCGCGCTTACCGGATGCGGTCTGACCTTAAGGAGCCAACATCCCATGCCCAAAACCCGTATCGTCCCCGAACCATTTGATGCCGATGCCTTTGCCCCCTATGGCGAGTGCTTCGCACTGAGGGACCTAGACGGTGATCGCCATGAGTTCGCGGCAACAATGTTCAATGGCCGCGACCATGCCGAACTCAATGTCTCGGTCAGCCGCGCAAAGCCTCAAACTGCAGACTTCGCCGTGCCCGCGCTGGAGCGCCACGACGCGTCCGCCCAAACATTCGCACCCATCGCTTGTGGCCGCTGGATGGTTGCTGTAGCCCCAACGCTTCCGGATGGTGGGCCGGATTTCGAAAATCTCCGCGCCTTCATCATGGATGAGACTGTCGGCGTCTGTTATGCGCCGAATGTGTGGCACCATCCGTTTGTCTGCTTCGATCAGCCCGCTGAAATGCTGATGCTACGCTGGGATGACCGTACCGAGGCTGACACGACTTGGGCGCAAGCGCCTGCAGGCGTTGACGTTGAAATAGCGCTGCCCTGATAGAGGCTACCCCGCGATCTGCTCTTTCAATTGACGTGCGGCGAGGGCGAACCCACCATCGGCACCATCAATGAAATGTACGTGCTCCGCACTTGTCAGATCAAATACGAGGCAGGTCATCAGCGCGGCGTCCGACCGGTGAAAGCCGTAGACTAACCTGCCCGCAGCGCGTTCTTGCTCAAGCACAGCCTCCAGCGCATCCGCCTGCTCCAATGTTAGGTCCAGCACCATTCGCAGCATGCCGTCATATTTGCGGAAATCCGTCTGCGAGACCATTTCTTTGCGGTATTGCGGCGCATTGTAGGGACCAACCTGCTTCTGGAAGCACTCGGCATAGAGTTGTGCCAAGCTCTCCATAATGATTCGCCAAAATCGCGCTTTGAATGGCGTGAAGGCGTTGAAAGCCAATGCTTCAAGCTTCAGGCCGCGTGGCGGGAAGCGGAAGCTTAATGTTCTGTTGCTGGTCGGTGCTGCTTCAGCGGCATCACCACCTAAAATGCGCTGAATTTCATCTAGCGTGTAGCGCAGTTCACTGCTTTCGCCGGAGCCCAATCCTTTGACCATAATGGTCGCCATCACGCCGTGGCTGGGTGCCAGCGGCTCCCACCGGCATGTCAGGCCATCCAGATCAGGCGACTCGTCATCCAATGAAATCCGATATTGCGCGCCCTCGTCTACGTCTTTGAGCAGCGTGTCGGCCAGCTCAAGCCCATCGCCTGCGAACATTGCCAACCGGGCACCCGGCCCCAACCCAAACTTCCGAACAAGGATATCGCCACCCCGAGCCCGCAAATCAGATGCTGAGAACGCTGCCACCCGAAGCTCAAGATCATAGATCGCTGCAATCATGCTGGCGGCGCGGGCGAGCGCCGTTTTGCAGGCTTCAGCGACAATTGGCGGGGCGGCGATCACAGCACCGTCGCCACCGAACACATAGGGCAGGTCAACCCCATCGGCTGCATTGATCACGGCCATAATCGTGGCTGCACCCGACATGTTTACTTGCTTATACCGCCCCTGCTCAATCGCAATCGTTGAGCCGACAACATCCGAGGCAAGCACTGTCCAGTCATCTGGCAGCGGTGCATAGGAGTCCAAATCCGTGAACTCAGCAAACTCCCTGAATTCAGGCAGATCAGCGTAGAAGCGTTCTGTGCTCAAGTGCTATCGACCTTCAATGATGTATGGCCAGGGATCAGCCTCACTGCCGAATGTTACCGGGCAATGGATCAACACAGGCGCGTTCGCAGCGAACGCTTTCTCCAATGCGGGCTTCAAATCCGCCGGTGTCTCCGCACGCAGCCCCATCACGCCGAAGCTTTCGGCCATTTTCAAGAAGTCCGGGTTTTCCAAATAGCTGCCAAGCTCCCGGCCTTGGAAACGTCGGATCTGGTCGCGGCGGACATTCCCATACGCGCCATTATCCAAAACGATTGAAACGACGTTTAAGCCAAACTGCGCTGCCGTTGCCAATTCCTGCACGCCAAACAAGAACCCACCATCCCCCGCAATCGAGACCACAGGCGTATCGCCCATCGCGGCCTTAGCGCCAAGTGCCGTCATAAAGCCATAGCCAAGTGTGCCTTGATATCCAGACGTCACATATGTGCGCGGGCTGTACACGGGGAATCCTGAATAGGAGACATACCCCGCCTGACAAAGCTCCTCCACGAAAATGCCATCGCGCGGCAGGACGGTACGGATCGCGTCCAGGTAATCCATTTGCGGCTGCAGATTATCGCGAAAATCCTTACCGGTGCGGGCTTTGGCTTCTTGTACGGCATCCAGTCTATCGGCTTTCCCCGCACCTGCCTTATCAAGGGCGGGAAGTAGCGCCCGGAGCGCCATCGCTGCATCCGCTGTGACGGATTGATCAGCGGGCAGGCGTGCATGCTCCATGCCGTCAATATCGATGCGGACAAGGGTTGGTGTTGCAGGCCGGGGCGTCCAGGCCATGCCCTGCCAACGCATATATGGCCCTTCCATCCGGCTGCCAATCGCCAGCACAACATCGGACTCCGCCCAGATCGACTTCGCTTCTGCAAAGGCTAGGCCCAGCGGATGGTCGCTGGCGACAATCCCGCGCCCACCACGGAATGCCCCAACGGGCGCGCCCAACCGTTCCGCTACAGCCAGTACTTCAGCCGCAGCATCCTGCGCGCCAGAGCCAACCCAGATCAGCGGGGATTTCGCACCGGCCAGAATCTTTGCAGCGGCCGTGATTTCATCGCTGTTTGGTTCTGGCTTGGCCGGAAGCCCCGGCGCTGGCGTGTCAGCAACATCACCCTGCGTGGCCAGCACATCCCATGCAGCTTCCAGCGCCACAGGACCGGGCCTGCCGCCTAGCATCTGCCGGAATGCTTCATCGACCATGGCCGGAGCCGCCGCCGGACTTTCTACCCTGTCGGCCCAGCGGATAAAGGTTCTGAGCAATCCGCGCTGGTCCGGCAATTCATGCAGATGCCCACGCCCTTTGCCGATAAAATCCTTCGGTGTTTCACCGGTAATGCACATGACCGGCGTTGACGTGCCATAGGCAGTGCAGAGGGCAGCCGTAGTGTTCAGCACGCCCGGCCCCGGAACAACGGTATAGACGCCTGGACGCCCGCTGGTTTTCGCATACCCCATGGCCATATAGGCCGTCGCTTGCTCATGCCGGGCACCGATCAAGCGCACACGGTCACCGGCTTGGGCCATGGCATCGAATAAGGGATAGGTCTGCGCGCCCGGCAGGCCAAACACCGTATCAACGCCGTGCGCCAACACCCGCTCAATAATCGCTTGGCCTGTGCTCATCGTCTTCATCGCTATCACGCCCCCTGTTGATCGGTCTGTATATACTGGGGTGAGACTATACGCGCGCCAAGCGCCCTGCACGATTTCCGTGAAATGCGTTACAATTCAACGAAAGCAGTTTTGAGGAAACATTCCATGGCCCCGGACACCGCCCCCGCCAATGACCGCCGCAATTCCCGGCGCCTGAGCGATGCATTGGAAAAACTTCAGGGCCTGTTGGGGGACCGCATGTCCACCGCACAGGCCGTACGCGACCAGCATGGCCAGGGTGAAGACCATTTTCACATAGCGGCACCCGATGGCGTAGCCTTCGCGGAGTCCACTGAGGAAGTTTCCCAGATCGTCAAGATATGCGCGGAGCACGAGCTGCCCGTCATCGCTTGGGGCACAGGCACATCTTTGGAAGGCCATGTGCAGGCCCTGCATGGCGGGATCACGATTGATCTTTCCGGCATGAATGAAGTGCTTGAGGTTAGCAGCGAGGACGGCGACTGCATGGTGCAGGCTGGCGTCACGCGGAAAGCCTTGAACGAGCATATCCGCGACACAGGTTATTTCTTCCCGGTTGATCCAGGCGCTGACGCCAGCCTTGGCGGCATGGCGGCAACGGGCGCTTCCGGCACCAACGCCGTTCGCTACGGCACAATGAAAGAGAACGTGATCGGGCTGACGGTCGTGATGGCTGACGGTCGGGTGATGAAAACCGGCGGCAGGGCGCGCAAAACCTCTGCCGGATATGACTTGACCCACTTGATTGTTGGCAGTGAAGGTACGCTTGGCATCATCACTGAAGTCCGCCTGCGCTTATATGGTGTGCCGGAAAAGATCGCTGCCGCCGTATGCCAGTTCGATGATCTGGCGGGCGCGGTTGAAACTGTCCAGCAGACCATCCAGATGGGCGTACCAGTCGCGCGTATGGAACTTGTGGATGACGTTCAGCTTCAAGCCTGCATCGAGTATTCGAAGCTCGAAGGTTTTGAGGCCAAGCCGACGCTGTTTTTTGAATTTCACGGAACAGAAAGCGGCGTGGCCGAGCAGGCCGAAATCGTTGAAGCCTTGGCGATGGACAATAGCGGCGGCGCATTCCAATGGACTGCAAAAGCAGAAGAACGCACCAAGCTTTGGCAAGCACGCCACAACGCCTATTATGCCGCATTGGCCCATATTCCCGGCAAAAGCGGCTGGTCGACCGATGTTGTCGTACCCATCAGCCGCCTCGCGGAATGCATCGTCGCGACCAAGGACGATATCGGCGCATCGGACCTGTATTCGCCAATCTGCGGCCATGTGGGCGACGGTAATTTCCATTGCTGCATCATGGTTGATCTGGACAATGCTGAGGAAATGGCGCGCGCAACAGCCTTCAATGACCGGCTCGTGAACCGGGCGCTGGCCATGGGCGGGTCTTGTAGTGGTGAGCATGGCGTCGGCATGTCAAAAATTGGCCACATGCGGAAGGAAGTCGGCGAAGAGGCCTATGAGGTCATGCAACAGCTGAAACGCGCACTAGACCCACAAAACATCATGAACCCTGGCAAGGTCGCGCCGGTATGAAGGTTGCGATCTATGGCGCAGGTGCCATTGGCGCGCATCTTGGCGGCATGCTCGCGCGCTCCGGCGTGGATGTCTCCCTCATCGCGCGCGGTCCGCACCTGGAAGCGATGCAGCAGAACGGGCTTCAGTGCAAATTCCAGGACGGCGAGGAATTCAGGGTCCATCCGAACGCGACCGATGACCCTGCCAGCCTAGGCCCACAGGACTACGTGATCGTCACACTGAAGGCCCATCAAAGCCCTGGCGTTGTTGGATTGATGCAGCCGCTGATGGGGCCGGATACGGCCGTTGTCACTGCCATGAATGGCGTGCCGTGGTGGTACTTCCATGGGCTTGGCAGCGACCATGATGGCACGCACCTTGAAGCCGTTGACCCTGGACGCGCGCAATGGGACGGGCTTGGGCCAGAACGCGCTATCGGCATGGTCGTGCATCCGGCGACGGAAATCACAGCGCCCGGCGTGATGCAGCACATGGAAGGCGACGCCTATCCCATCGGCGAGCCTTCTGGTGAGAAGACGCCGCGCATTGAAGCGCTGTCTGCCGCACTCACAGCATCTGGTCTGCGCGCGCCTATCCGCAACAAGATCCGCGATGACATCTGGATGAAGCTTTGGGGCAATCTTTGCCTGAACCCTGTTTCCGCGCTGACAGGCTCCACGCTTGGTGGGCTAGGCCAGGATGAAGCGGTGCGTGAATTGCTATTCGGTCTTGCCGCTGAAGGCAGGGCCGTCGGTGAGGCTTTGGGCGCACGGTTCCGGGTAACCGCTGAACGTCGATTGAAGGCCGCATTTGAGATTGGGGACCATAAAACCTCCATGCTGCAGGACCTGGAACGGGGTCGGCCGATGGAAATCGATGCGCTGGTGACTTCCGTCACAGAGCTTGGCGATGTGGTGGGCGTCGACACACCATTGCTGGACGCCGTCGCTGCATTGGTCAAATTAAAGGCCCGGAATGCCGGGCTGTACAGCTGAGCTATCGCGGATGAGCAAATCGGGTAATCCAGAAGAATTGTCGCCAAAACAAAAGGCTAGCGCCGACAAACGCGCCCGCCTGGCCAAGTCCCTGAAGGCGAATATGCGGCGTCGCAAAGATAGAGATGCGCCGCCATCGAGCACAGTAGAAAGCTTTGAAAATCAATCGGATAGAGTGCTTAAGCCAAAAGCGTAGGTGAATTGACCGTTTACCGCTTTCGCCGTATGAATACGGTTGCTTGTGGGGAATAAATAAGGGGCGCGACCTATGCGCGATTTGGGGAGGACATCAATGTCCTTTGCACTACGGACCTGCGCCATGGTCGGCGCTGTTGCCGTGGCCCTGGCCACTGGGTGGGTCACACCTGCTGCGGCACAGAATGTTCCAGAAGCCCAGCGCCAAGCGCTTGAGGCGGCTTTTGAGGAACTCATTAAAGATCCCACAAACCTAGATAAAACATATGCTTATGCCAAGCAAGCAACTGCGGCTGGCGATTATGAAGCGGCCATCACGTCCTACGAACGGCTGTTGCTGTTTAACCCGGATTTGCCGCGTGTCCGCGCAGAACTTGGCGTTCTATATTATCGGCTTGGTAGCTTTGATACGGCCAAAGGCTATTTTGAGGCCGTTGTAGCCGATGAAAAAACGCCGCCGAAAGTTGCGAATCGCGTCCAGGGCTTCCTCACCAAGATTGATGATTCCGCCAATCCGCACCGATTTGGCGGCTCCTTCACGTTCGCAGGCCGTTTTCAGACCAATGCGAATTACGGCCCCGATGGCGAAGTTCTCGTGAACAATGTCCCGGCGACCCCAGGTGAAGAGACTGCTGAAGATGACGACTTCAACATATTTGCCGTACTGTCTGGCCGATATGCCTATGACATGGGCAATGACGCCGGTGACTTCTTCGCCGTAGAAGGCACGATTTATGGCTCCCGCCAGTTTAAGTTCAGCAATCTCGATATTGAGAACGTCCGGCTGACTGCTGGTCCTGGTTTTAATCTGTTTCCGAAAGACTCGGGCCCCGTCCTCATCCGGCCAACTGTCCGCCTTGGATATGTCCGTCTGAATGATGAAGACTACAATTTTTCTGTCGGTGCCGGACTGAATGTAAATTGGCGTGCCTTTGATGAGACATCCTTGTTCGTCAACGGGTTTGTTGAGGATCGTGAGTACTTCAATACCGAGGATAGCCCGAATGCTGAAACCCAGGATGGCGGCGCTTTCCGCGTGACGGCTGGTGCGCGCCATACAATTGATCCGAACACTGCCATTCGCGGCCAAATATTTGCAGGCAATACGCATGGCTCTGAAGGGTTTGAATCCTACGACGAAGTGGGCCTCGGATTTACTGTAAATGCCCGTGTGCCCTCTCCGTTTGAGGGGTCCAAAGAGATGGATTTTGCGGCGAACCCTTGGAATGTCTCCTTCAGCGCGAACTACACCTACCGTCAGCGTGAAGAAGCCAACCCAATCATCAGCCCACATTTCCCATATGAGATTTAGCTTGGCGGTGCCGCGAGGCGTGATAATCTTTCCGTATTAATGAGTTAGATTTTGCAGGGTGGAAGTTTGGCAACGGACGCGACGGGTGAAGCGGAAACGGGGCCTTTGCGGCTT
>CALLKY010000075.1 GCA_938083135.1 uncultured Alphaproteobacteria bacterium
GCCGCAAAGGCCCCGTTTCCGCTTCACCCGTCGCGTCCGTTGCCAAACTTCCACCCTGCAAAATCTAACTCATTAATACGGAAAGATTATCACGCCTCGCGGCACCGCCAAGCTAAATCTCATATGGGAAATGTGGGTTGAGAGATAATAGAACCACATGACCCTTTATATCCGCCTACGCAAAATGTATCGAAGCAGCGGCAATCACACTTACAGCAGTTTTTCGCGGCGTAATAAGGCAAAACTATGAACAATCCGTCCGGTGGCGCCCCCACAGATTTACCATTGCTTAAGGGAATCATCTTCGATTTGGACGGCACATTGAGTGAAAGTGCGCCTGCAATCGCCCGCGCGCTTGCTGCGACTTGGCGCGATCTGGGGCGCACAGAACCTACGCTGGAAGCCACGCGAGCGATGATCGGCGATGGCCCAGCTCTGCTCGTTCAAAGAGCCCGTGCCGCATCCGGCCTTCTGGATGACGCTGCGGCGGTAAAATCCGAAACCCGCCAATTTCTGGATAACTATGCCCTCGAAGGCCCTGGCGGCGATCCATTCCCCGGGGCGCTCGACGTTCTGGCTGCCCTGGCTGGCATGGGCTTGAAGCTTTCGGTTTGCACCAATAAGCCGCAGATTGCCGCAGAACGATTGCTGGATGGCTTAGGCTTCTCCCAATACTTGGAAGGCGTCGTTGGGGGTGATTCAGTTCGCGCGCAAAAGCCAGATCCAGCCCATGCAAATGCGGCGCTAGCATTGCTCGGCGATATACCGGCTGACGCAGCGATCCTCGTCGGCGATGGTCCGCAGGACATTGCATCAGGCGAAGCCGCTGGCCTTCAGGTCATAGTCGCGGCTTATGGCTATGGCGGCGTCGCGGAAACACGGCCTGACCTGCCAGTCATATCCGCTATCGGGGCCTTGCCAGCGCTCCTGCAACGCATTCGTGTGCTGCCAGCTTAATTCAGCGCTGGCGAAACCGTGTATAAAGAGCCACGTTATAGACAGAGCGCTATTCGATTCCTTGCGCCATAATTCATGGAGGCCTGACATCCCATGCGAAAGTTCGCTGCCCTCGCCGCCTGTGCTGCGGCCCTGTCCTTCACTGCTCCCGCATCAGCAATGGACGGCAAAGATCTTGCGACATTCAAAGCGAAAAATGCTTGCAGCAAGTGTGATCTGAAGCGCGCCTCTATCAGCCGTGGCCAGCACGAAAACGCCAATTTGTCTCGTGCCACGTTGCGTGACCTAGATGCAAAAGAGATCAATCTGCGCAATGCTGACCTTTCCCGGTCAGACATGCGCCGGGCGGATTTCGAGAAAGCAGACCTAAGCGGTGCGAATATGTCTCGCGCAAATGCCGCCGGTGCGGATTTCGAGAAAGCCATGCTCGCCAAAGCCAACTTCTCCCAAGCCGACTTGGCAGAAGCCGACATGGAAAAGGCGGACATGACGGGCATCAATCTAAGCGGTGCCATAATGACCAATGTGCTCGCCAAGCGCGTCAAGCTTATTGGGGCGAATATGATGAAAGCGGACATGGAGCGCATTCGCCTTGAGCGCGCGGACCTAACATCCGCTGGTATGCAGCGCGTGAATCTGAAATACGCAGACTTGGAACGCGCTATCCTGCGCAATGCCGACATGAAAGACGCCAACATGGAGGGTGCCCGCCTGACCCGCGCGGACTTCACGGGTGCCGCCCTGCAAGACGCCCGGTTTGACGATGCACTCATTCGGCTCGCCAATTTCTCAAGCGCTGATTTGACGGATGCCAGTGGGCTGGACCAGGAAATGCTGAATCTGGCGTGTGGTGACGCTAAGACAAAGCTGCCCAGCGGCCTTAAAATACCGATGTGCGCAAAATAGGCGATGTCCCGGATCGCCGCCGTTCGCGAGGCCCTTGCGCAGTTTCCACGGGTGGAGGCATCCCATGCCCCAACGCCAGTGGAGGCGCTGCCTAGGCTTGGTGCTGCCTATGGGCTTGACCTATGGGTCAAGCGCGATGACTGCACGGGCATCGCTTTTGGCGGCAACAAGGTTCGCCAGCTTGAATTCTATATAGGCGCGGCGCAGGCCAAAGGTGCCGATACACTGCTGATCACTAGCGCAGTGCAGTCCAACTTTATGCGCACTGCCGCCGCCATGGGGCGGCGCTATGGCATGGATTGCCATGTCCAGCTTGAAGATCGTGTGCCGGATACGAGCGCGCTCTACCAAAGCAACGGCAATGTCTTGCTCGACAAGCTATTCGGCGCGACATTCCATTCCTATCCAGAAGGCGAAGATGAAGCCGGTGCCGATGCGTCTGTCGCGGCCATCGCCGAAGGGCTGAAAGCTGAAGGCAAAACGCCCTATGTCATTCCACTTGGTGCCGATAGCGCTCCAACGGGTGCGCTGGGGTATGTGGCGGCAGCGTTGGAATTGGTCGAAGCTGACCTTCCGCCGTTTGATGACATCATCGTCAGCTCCGGCAGCGCCCTCACCCATGCGGGCCTCCTGCTTGGCCTAAGAGCGCTCGGCGATACGACGCCTGTCTATGGCATCTGTGTACGACGGGATGCGGTGGCGCAATCGGCTAGGGTCGCTAAACGAACCGCCGATGTTGCAGCCTTGATGGGGCTTGATGTGCAGGTGCCATCGACGGATGTGCGTTTGTTTGATGGTGTTCTGGCACCAGGATATGGCCAGTTGAACAATGCTATCCTGTTCGCGATCAAACAAACGGCACAGTTGGAAGGCCTATTGCTTGATCCCGTATATACTGGCAAAGCGATGGCAGGTGCCCTGGCACTCGCGAAAGCAAAAAGCTTGGCGGGACGTAGGGTGTTGTTCTGGTATACTGGCGGCACGCCAGCGCTGTTCGCCTACGCAGACCAACTGGTCTAAAAACCCCAGTTCCAGGACCCTAGTGCCAGGACCCTAGACTTTCAGATTGATAAGGCTACCGCGCGGCAGATTTGGATTTGGCGGCGGTAAGGGCTGATCGGCCTTCGGGGCAGCCTCTACGGCGCGAGCATGCAATAGGCCGGGCTGGAAGTTATCCGGCGGCGGATTGCGGCTATTAATCGGCGGAACCGCTTCAACCGGCTTATTCGCCGGGCGGTTCGGTTGCATCCGATCGAGGCCCATGCCGCCGATCACTTGGGTGAGATTTCCACCGCCTATTTGCATTGAATGTCCTAACCTCAAATTGCTGCTCGAATTCTAATCCGAGCACTATCAGGCATTCCTGCTAAACATCTCCTAAATGCACAGTGTCGTGGCGCATTAAGCCTAATTTAACTGTGCGCGCAGCCGTTGCCGAAGCACATCAATCGGCTGATTCGGGCCAGCGCCAGAGTTAAAGTGCCAATAGGTCCAGCCATTGCACGCAGCCGCCCCCTGAACAGCAGCGCCCACCTGATGGATGGAGCCCCGATGATTGCCCTGCCCGCCACTAACGATCAGGCTGCCATCCGCATGGACGCGTGCGGCGGTACGGCCGGCAGCATCCGTCAGAACATCACCGACATTCAGCAAGCCGCGCTCTACGACCCATCCGAAGGGGATGCGCTTCTCCGCGCGCTTGGAGGGCGCTTCCGTCACTTCGTCATCATTGGCGGGCGTCACCTTGCGGATACGGTCCTTCGCGATCTTGGCATAGGCAGGATCCTGCTCAATCCCGATCCAATGGCGATGGAGGCGCTTAGCGACCGCGCCCGTCGTACCGGAGCCGAAGAACGGGTCCAGAATTACATCACCGGGCTTGGTTGACGACATGATGACCCGTGTGAGCAGCGCTTCCGGTTTCTGCGTCGGATGTGCCTTCTTGCCATCGATCTTTAGGCGTTCACCACCGGAGCAGATCGGCAGCGTCCAGTCGCTACGCATCTGCAGGCCTTCGTTCAGGGACTTCATGCCATCGTAATTGAAATAATGGCGGCTGCTTTTGCTACGCGCGCACCAGATCAGCGTTTCGTGGGCATTCGTGAACCGGCGGCCACGGAAATTGGGCATTGGGTTGGTCTTGTTCCAGATGATGTCGTTCAGCATCCAGAAACCCAGGTCCTGCAGGGTCGTGCCAACACGGAAGATGTTGTGGTAGGCGCCGATGGTCCAAAGCGTGCCATCGGGCTTAAGGATGCGACGCGCCTCGCTCAGCCACGCGCGGGTGAACGTGTCATAGGCTTCAAAGCTCTCGAACTGATCCCAATCATCATCGACGGCATCAACGACGCTATCGTTCGGGCGACGCAGATCGCCGGAGAGTTGGAGGTTATAGGGTGGGTCGGCGAAGATCACATCTACCGAACCATCCGGCAGCGTCTTCATCTGCTCAATACAATCGCCGATTAAAATCTTGTCCAACACGCCGTCGTCCCCTCTGAATGAAGGGTCAACTTATCCACAAGCAGACTCACGTCAAGAATCTTTTTGAGTCAGCACCTTGGAGACGGGAGTGAATGTTCTACGATGATGAATCGTTACCCCTAACGAATACAACCCAGTTTTATGGGCCGGTACGCCATATCCTGCGTTTTGCTCCCAGCCATACCCAGGATATTGAATTGAGAGGTCGGCCATATATTGGTCCCGAGCAACCTTTGCAAAAATTGATGCCGCTGCGATTGAGGCCGAAATTCCATCCCCTTTGATGACCGATTGGGTTTTGCAGGAGAGTTTCGGCGGCTGATTGCCATCAATTAATGCCAGAGCGATGGGGGTTTCGATTTGCGCTTCCAGCGCCTCAACGGCCCGTTTCATGGCAAGCTTCGTGGCACCCAAAATGTTCAATGCGTCAATTTCTTCGACTGACGCTTCGGCGAGCGCGATTGCGGCATAGTTAGGAATCTCGGGCGCTAAAGCTTCCCGACGCTTCTTCGAGAGGGCCTTTGAGTCTGCGAGAGCATTGAGGAAGGTTTTGGGGGCTGGGCGTTCGAAAAGAAGCGCAGCGCAGGCGAATACCGGGCCTGCCCATGGGCCTCGCCCTACCTCATCGACACCGACAATTGGGCCAGTGACGCCACTCGCACGGGCGGCTCGTTCTAAAGAGAAGTCTGGCACGAAGGACAGTTTCCATCCCGCAGCTTCCCCCCTCACCCTGCCCTCTCCCCCCTTGTGGGTGGAGAGGGTTTCTTAAGAAAATGAGACGGCCTCGGTGAGGGTCCCCTCGCCCTCCAAAGGAGGGAGAGGGATAGGGTGAGGGTGGAGGCCAGCGGATTCTAGAAGGCGTCTCAGCTTGGTTCAGCGGCACGCGCCCCCTCACCCTGCCCTCTCCCCTGCCAAATATTTCGGGAGGGGGCGAGGGTTCTAGAGGATGGGGCTGCCGCTGAAATAGCCGTCAACGCGCAGCCCGCGGTGGCCAGTTTACCTGGCGACGCATTTCCAGCTTAGCGATCTGCTGGCGATGCACTTCATCCGGGCCATCAGCGAAACGGAGCGAGCGCATGCGGCTCCACATGTAGGACAGTTTGAACGCCTGGCTCATGGCACCACCACCATGGGCCTGCATCGCGTCATCAATGACCTGCAACGCCATGTTCGGCGCTGCAACCTTGATCATCGCGATCTCCTGGCGCGCTTCCTTATTGCCAACCGTATCCATCATGTAGGCCGCTTTCAGCGTGAGCAAACGGCACATTTCGATGTTGATGCGGGCATTGGCGACACGTTCCAGGAAGTTGTCGCGTTCTGCCAAGGGCTTGTCCCAGGTGACGCGCTGCGTCGCCCGTTCACACATCATGCCAAGCGCACGCTCAGCAACGCCGATGATGCGCATGCAATGATGGATGCGGCCTGGCCCAAGACGGCCCTGGGCAATCTCAAACCCGCGGCCTTCACCAAGCAGCAAGTTGGAGGCGGGAACGCGCACATTCTCAAACAGCACTTCGCCGTGGCCATGGGGCGCATCATCGAAGCCCATGACATGCAGCATCCGCTCCACTTTGATGCCCGGGGTGTCGCGGGGCACCAGGATCATGGACTGCTGGCGATATGTCGGTGCAGACGGATCAGTCTTGCCCATCAGGATTAGGATTTTGCAGCGTGGGTCGCCGATGCCGCTGGTCCACCATTTCCGGCCATTGATGACGTATTCGTCGCCATCGCGTTCAATCCGGCATTCAATATTGGTGGCGTCAGAGGATGCGACCGCCGGTTCGGTCATTGCGAAGGCAGACCGCATTTCACCGTTCAGCAGCGGCTCCAGCCATTCTTTCTTGTGCTCTGGCGTGCCGTAACGCTCCAGCACTTCCATATTGCCGGTATCTGGGGCGGAGCAGTTGAACGCTTCAGACGCCCAGTGCACGCGACCCATGATTTCACAAACAGGCGCATATTCAAGATTGGTAAGGCCAGCGCCGTTCAGGCTTTCCGGCAGGAAGTAGTTCCAGAGGCCCTCATCTTTGGCCTTCTGCTTCACTTCCTCCAGGATCGGTACAACCTTCCAGCGGTTGTCGCCTTCTTCGAGCTGATCATAATATTTCTGCTCATTCGGCAGAATGTAACGGTCCATGAAGTCTTCTACGCGTGCGCAGACTTCCTTGGTTTGATCGGAATAATCGAAATGCATAGATGTCCCCTCCCGGGCAGGCTTTTTTGGTATTTCTGGCACAAGCTTAAACCGATGCGATGGAACGGGCCAAGCCCTATCAATCGGCGCGGCGGAGCCACATGAGATTGAGGCCGTTCAGGCCACGAAAGAGCGCCTGAAAATCCCTGAGGAATGCGTCTTCAGTCAGGCCGGCGTCCGCCGCCTGGATATCGCGCAGAATTGCGCTGAGGGCAAACACACCATCCACCCGCCGCAGAATCGCGGGTGCCCGGCGCGGGAGACTCCGGGTTAACTTTACCCCCATCGTATCAGCAACCAGCTTGCCGCTACGCGCAGTATTCGCGAGCGCGTCCCGGGTTTCAGGGTCCCGAAGTACGGGAACCCACTGTAGATCACTAGCTTGGGCTGTCGCTTCCCCAGCACGGGCAACGTCCGCTAGATAGGCGACATGGGTCGTCATATTTCCGGCCAGGCGTTCCGCAAAAATGGCTTGGTCCTGCGGCGACAAAGCCGAAATCGTCGCAAGTAGCTTGGGGTCAGTCAGATAGGCGGCGGGATCATAGCGGGCGGGCTCAATGAATGAGACCACGCTCATGCTGGCGCTCGCGGCAAGAGCTATGAAATCACGCACTGTATAAGCACGGTCTCTGGCATGCAGCAGCAAATCATAGAATCCTGCTTCCCCACCATCCAGATGATCGCGCACAAATGGGTTGCGCCTCAGCCAGTTAGACGGCGGCAGGTCTTTGAACAGTCGTTGGCCAATTGCGAGCCGCTGCTCTGGTGCCAGATCCGTCGGCGCCAGTGTTTCCGCCATTTCCTGCATGTCATATACGCCGCGCCTACCAAGCGCGCCGTAAACCATGACGCCCATGCCGCCCGCAGGCTTCAACACCGCTTTAAGTGCAGCAAGACCGGCCTCTGGCGCATCCAGGTGATGCAGCACGCCGCAGCAATCGACGTAATCGAAATCACCGCCGACGAGCGCTTTCGCTTCAAGCAGTGAACCCTGGACGAAACGGATATTGTTGAGACCCCGCACGCCAGCCCGCGCCTCAGCCACAGCCCTGGATGCAGGTGAGAGATCAAGCCACACGACCTCCCCCTCAACGCCACGCGAGGCCATGTGCTGCGCCAGCTGAATGGCACCATCGCCCGTACCGCCCCCAGCAACCAATACCCGGAACGGTGACGGTAGACGGCCTTGAAACAGATAATGCTCCACTTCCGCCAACCGGCTCGGTGAGCCTTCAATCAGGCGCTTTCCCTCATCCGCTGGATCGCGGGCAGGATATGGGTAGGCCACGTAATGGTCAGCAACGGCCTTGTCCTGGGATTCCGGGCCCTGGGGGTCTGGGTCTTGGGAGTCTGGGTCTTGGGAGTCTGGGTCTTGAGATTGCGGCACACGCATGTCGCCTCTTCCGTTGTCAGCCATTTGGGATAAGCTTTCCGCAAAAATTGGACAATAGGGATGGCTTCGATGGCTGAAACGTTTGACTACGTGATCGTTGGTGCTGGCTCCGCCGGGTGCGTGCTGGCGAACCGGCTATCAGAAGACCCAAAGACCAGCGTTCTGTTGCTTGAAGCCGGTGGCCCAGACAAAAACTTCTGGATTCACGCGCCCATCGGTTTTGGTAAGCTGATGAACGACCCGCGCCACAATTGGATGTTCGAAACGGACCCTGATCCGGCAACCGGTGACCGAAAAATCCCCATCCCGCGCGGCAAGGTCCTCGGCGGGTCCTCGTCCATCAACGGCATGTTGTATGTGCGTGGCCAGGGTCGCGACTACGACGGCTGGGGCCAGCTTGGCAATCGTGGCTGGGGCTATGAAGATGTCCTGCCTTATTTCAAGAAATCAGAGAATTTTCATGGGGGTGAGGATGAATTCCATGGCAAGGGCGGCCCGCTAAATGTCGCCCCGCCCAATGAACAACATCCGCTGGCCGATGTCTTTCTGGATGCCTGCAAGCAAGCCGGGCACACGATCAACCCAGATTACAATGGTGCCGACCAAGAAGGCTTCAGCTACGCCCAATCGACAATCGCTTCCGGCAAAAGGCACAGTACCGCGGCCGCATTCTTGGACCCAGCAAGGGGACGGCCAAATCTGAAAGTCGCCGTTCACGCTATGACTGAGGCTGTTCTGTTTGAAGGCAAACGGGCGACCGGTGTTAAGTATCGGCAGGATGGCACGTTAACTGAGGCCATGGCTGGAAAGGCCGTCATCCTGGCTGCAGGTGCTGTCCAATCCCCCCAATTGCTAGAGCTTTCAGGCATCGGCGACCCGGACGTGCTTCAGGCTGCGGGTGTAGATGTCAGGCATGCTTTGAAAGGCGTGGGGGCAAACTATCAAGATCACTATGCGTGCCGGGTAAACTGGCGCGTCAAGAATATTGCCAGCATGAATGAACGCAGCCACGGCCTGCGGAAAATCTGGGAAGGCGTGAAATTCATCACTGCCAAGCAAGGGCTATTGACCAATACGGCGGCGACAGTGATGGGCTTTGCCCGCACCCGGGCAGAGTTTGAAACCCCAGATGTTCAGTTTTTCATGACGCCCGCCAGCTTCAAAAGCGCCGCTGACCGTACCCTGGATAGTGAGCCCGGCTTTACAATTGGGCCGACGCAGCTCCG
Organism: uncultured Alphaproteobacteria bacterium; assembly: GCA_938083135.1. Classification (GTDB taxonomy): domain Bacteria; phylum Pseudomonadota; class Alphaproteobacteria; order Bin95; family Bin95; genus VMCJ01. The sequence goes on from CALLKY010000075.1 coordinate 9,167, forward strand.
CCCAGATAGCCGTGGGACCATCCATATTCGCAGCAATAATGCTGCAGATGCCCCATCAATCCGCCCCAACCTGTTATCGGTCAAAACAGATTGCGACGCCTTTATCGCCGCCATCAAAATCGCCCGGCAAATTGCTGAGCAGCCAGCATTGGCACCTTATGTTTCATTCGAAATGAGCCCAGGCCCTGATTGTGCAAGCGATAGTGAAATCCTGGATTACGTCCGCCGAACCGGTATGACGATCTATCATCCGGTTGGAACCGCGAAGATGGGTGCCGCGACAGACCCTATGGCGGTGGTGGATGACAGGCTTCGCGTGCATGGATTGGAAGGGCTGATGGTTGTTGATGCATCCATCATGCCGTTGCTTGTGTCCGGCAACACCAACGCACCAGTCATCATGATCGCGGAAAAAGCGGCGGATATGATCAAGCAGGACGCGGCTTAGGCACTGAATAAAAGGCCGATGCATAAAAATTGGGGCTGGCCTATCTAAGGGTTTCGGTTCAGAGGTTTGCCCACTTGCGTAATACTTTCAAGAGGTTTTCGGTGGGCCTGTGATTGAAGCGCCATTCGCACTCTTTGAGATAGAGGTGAAAGTGCTGGCTAGGGACGCC
>CALLKY010000076.1 GCA_938083135.1 uncultured Alphaproteobacteria bacterium
TGAAGTTGCCCTCGAACCATTCCAACAGACTGAATATTATATCTAATTCATGGTGAGGTGGGGTGAAAATTACCGATCATCTGGGAAATGCGGGTTGAAGCCTCCGCAATGAAAAGCGGGGTGGGTTCGTGTGAGGCGGGCAGCGGCATTAGAGTGCTCCTGGCGGTCATTCAGCGTTCAGCATGATCGATATTTAAACCATTCCAAGCTAAAGAAAGCCGAACGCAGCGATATGTCCAGACTATTTGTTTTCAGAATCGGAAGTTGCGAGAGACACCTGTGAGCAATCAAACCCCAAGTGCTGCGACCACACCGATGAAAACAATCGTGGTTTGCTACGATTATGGCTACGTGAATGGCGGTGCTGCCAAGGTCGCGATATTGGGTGCGCTTGGGCTCGCAGCCCGGGGCTATCGCGTTATCTATTTCGCGCCCGTGGGGCCAATGGATGAGCGGCTTACCGCTGCGGGTATCGAAACGATTTGTCTGGATCAGCAGGACCTGGCCGGTGCTTCATCGCCATTACGGGGCGCGTTGCGCGGCATCTGGAATGTGGATGCGGCCCGGCGCTTGACCAGCCTGCTCGGCGGCTTGGATGCAAAATCCACGGTGATCTATCAACATGGTTGGTCGAAAGCGATGTCGCCGTCCTGTCAACGGGCCATCGCGAAATCCGGTATCCCGTCGCTTTATTATATGCATGAATATTTTGCGGCTTGCCCGAATGGGGCGTTCTTTGATTATCCCGCGGGCAAAAACTGCGAGCGTGCGCCCATGTCGCTTGCGTGCATCACCCGAAATTGTGACGCCCGGGCACTGCATCACAAGGCCTTTCGGGTCGCGCGCCATGGTGCTCTGAACAGTTTTGGGAAGTTTGATAAAGCGCTCCGGCACATAATCTATATCAGTGAGCTGCAGTTGCGGGTCATGCGCCCCTGGCTGCCCGATGATGTTGAGCCGCAATACGCCCCAAACCCAATTGATGTGGCTGACGATGGCCCAGCACCTATTGCTGATGATGCGCCATTTCTTTTCGTTGGCCGGTTCTCCAGGGAGAAGGGTGCTTTTTTAGCAGCAGAAGCCGCAGGCAGAGTAAATGCGCCGATGCAATTCGTAGGTGATGGTGAATTGATGGATGCGTTGAAAGTAGCCGCACCTGCTGCGGAGTTCACAGGTTGGGTGGCACCCCAGCGCGCCACGGAACTGATGCGCCATGCCCGCGCACTGGTATTTCCATCACTTTGGTACGAATGCCAGCCTTTAACAGTGCTAGAGGCGCTGGCGAATGGCGTTCCCATTATCGTGAGTGACAATTGCGCAGGTGCAGAATTCGTTACGGATGGTGAGACGGGGCTGCATGTCGCCAGCCAAAACGTAGATTCGCTTGCGGCAGCCATGGGGCGTCTGATGGACAATGACAAAGCGCGGTCACTTGGGAAATCCGCATATGATCGCTACTGGGCCGCACCACACACACTGGACCGCCGTGTTGACGTGGTAGAACGAGCGCTCGGGAATGCAATCACTTCTTAACCAGCATGCAGTCAATCTGTGACAACGGCTACCACGCAGGGATTATGCCAAATGGAGTATTTGGAAAATTCGTTAAAATGCGTTAGAAGTTCTTGAGTTGGCGAGACGTTATCGCCATTTAACAGGAATGGAACGCAAGAAGCGCTCTGTTAATCCTGAAGGGCAGGTAGCTCATGGAACGGATTGCTAAGTCTGTGTCGGATTTTGCACAAACCTACGATGTGGCGTCTGCTGCGGTTTCTGGGCGGCCTTACCGGTCGCCATTGGAGTCGCAGCCCGGATTGCGGCGACGTGCGCGTGCTTTATGGAAAAGTCTGGTTGATCCACTAGCCGCACTAATTTTGCTGGTCGCGCTGGCACCTTTGTTCGCCTTGATCACTTTGATGGTCTGGCGGCAGAGCGGCGCGCCTATCTTCTGCGGGCAGAAGCGTTGGGGCCAGGGCGGTCAGATGTTCACGTGCTGGAAATTCCGCACCATGGCACCAGATGCCGATGCATTGCTGCAGGATTTGCTGGATAGCAACCCTGAAGCACGGGCGGAATGGGCGCGGTTTGCAAAGCTCCGCATTGACCCAAGGGTAACGGCAATTGGTGGGCTCTTGCGACGCACCAGCCTTGATGAGCTTCCGCAGCTTTGGAATGTCATCCGAGGTGATATGGCGCTTGTTGGTGCCCGTCCAATCGCACTCGGCGAGGAGCGACGCTGGGGTGACCAGTTCCGCTACTATCTCCAGGAAAAACCTGGCGTGACTGGCCCTTGGCAAGTCACATATCGCAACAGTGCGGATTATCGCCGGCGGCTGGTGCTCCAACGTCATTATCTCAATAACTGGACCCCGATAATGGATATGAAGTGCCTTCTGCGAACCTTGACGGTCCCGTTTGAGCGGAAGAACGCCTACTAGGGCGTTCTCACGTCCCTGGCGCGCCAATTGATGACCGATACGGTTTTACCAATCCTGGTAACAGGCGGAGCGGGCTATGTTGGTAGCCATGCTTGCAAAGCGCTCGCCAAGGCCGGGTTTGAACCACACACATTTGACGATCTCAGCAGTGGTCACAGGGACGCCGTGAAGTGGGGGCCGCTGATCATTGGTGACGTCCGTGATCAGCAATCGCTTAAGCAGGCTTTGATGGAAACAGGGGCAGTCGCTGTCTTGCACTTTGCCGGGCTGTCGGATGTTGGTGAATCTGTCAGGGACCCGCTGCCCTATTATGATGTTAATATTGGCGGTGCGCTCGCGCTGGCCGGTGCGATGACAGAAACCGGGGTCGATGCGCTAATTTTCTCAAGCACATGTGCGGTTTATGGCACGCCGAAAACCATCCCGATTGCGGAATCAACGCCACTCGCGCCAATCAATCCCTATGGCGTGTCGAAAATGTCTGCCGAACGGATTTTTTCTGATGCTGGTGCTGCCTATGGTCTGAGGACCACTGCACTCCGTTATTTCAATGCTGCGGGCGCTGATCCTGATGGTGAGATTGGTGAGCGGCACGAGCCCGAAACGCATCTGATCCCACTGGCCCTGCGCGCGGCCCTGCCTGGTGCTTTCACCCTGAAGGTGATGGGCGAAGATTATCCTACGCCAGATGGCACTGCCGTTCGTGATTACATCCACGTGGTGGATTTAGCATCAGCGCATGTTCTGGCGTTACGAAAATTGCTTGCTGGTGAGCCTGGCCAAGCGCTCAATCTAGGCGTTGGGCGCGGGTTTTCGGTTGCTGAGATTGTCAACGCTGTTGAGCGGGTATCGGGTCGAAAGGCCCGACGCGTCTCGGCGCCTCGGCGCGCTGGCGATCCACCAATTTTGATTGCCAATCCTGATGCCGCCGTAGCTGCGCTTGGCTGGAAGCCAGCGCGAACGGCAGTGGATGACATCATTGCCGACGCGCTTAAGTGGGAACAATCCTTGGTTCCGGCATAACTACGGCTTGATCCGGCGATCCACCTGCGCCAAGTAAGCTCAGAGATCGCCAACCCGGCGCTGGAGATACCCCTTGCAGATAGCAATGATCGGAGCGGGCTATGTTGGCCTTGTTTCCAGCGTGTGTTTCGCAGAGTTTGGCGCAGATGTAATTTGCGTGGATAAAGATGCCAGCAAGGTTGAGGCGCTGCAGGCGGGCCGTGTCCCGATTTATGAGCCAGGCCTTTCCGGCATGATCGCAGCGAACACAGCCGCAGGCCGCCTGAAGTTCACAATGGACCTTGCCGCCGCTGTCAGCACCGCAGACGCCATCTTCATCGCCGTTGGAACACCCTCCCGGCGCGGCGATGGCCATGCCGACCTCACTTATGTGTTCGAAGCCGCAAAAGAAATTGCAGCTGCTGCACGGCCGGGGGCTGTTATTGTAACGAAATCAACGGTTCCCGTCGGATCAGGCCGCCAGGTCGCGGCGGCAATCCGGGCAGAGCGGCCAGGCCTGGATTTCGATGTTGCTTCCAATCCAGAATTTTTGCGTGAAGGCTCAGCGATTGGTGATTTCATGCGCCCAGATAGGGTCGTGATCGGCGCGGAAAGCCCGCGGGCGGCCAATCTGTTGCGCGCGCTGTACCGGCCGCTGCAGCTCAACGATGCGCAGCTGGTCGTGGTCGATCTGGAGACTGCGGAGCTGATCAAATACGCCGCCAATGCATTCCTTGCGACGAAGATTGCATTCATCAATGAGATGGCCGATGTCGCTGAAGCGGTCGGCGCGGATATTGAAGGCGTTGCACGTGGGATGGGGCTAGATCAACGCATTGGTGCTCGTTTTCTGCAACCAGGGCCGGGCTATGGCGGTTCCTGCTTTCCTAAGGACACCAAAGCGTTGGCTATGACGGCACGGGATGCTGGCGTGCCATCTCAGATTGTCGATGCAGCTGTGGCGGCCAATGCAGATCGCCGGAAGCGCATGGTGGAAAAAGTGGAGGCCCTATGTGGGGGGGGCGTCTCCGGCCAGCGGATCGCGGCGCTTGGCGTAACATTCAAGGCTGAAACCGATGATATGCGGGATGCCCCGGCGCTTGAAATTCTACCTGCGCTCGCAGCGGCAGGGGCTGATATATGCGCCTATGACCCGCAAGGCATGAATGAAGCGGCACCCCTGCTGCCTGAGGTCACTTGGGCCGCCACCGCCTATGATGCGGCAGCAGGTGCCGATTGCATCATTGTATTGACGGAGTGGAATGAGTTCCGCGCGATCAATCTGGCACGTCTCGGCAAAGTAATGCGCACACGGCGAATTGCAGACCTTCGCAATCTTTATGACCCCACGGAAGCTCTATCTCATGGATTTGCCTATACGGGCGTTGGCCGCGGAAAAGCGCCTAGCTGAGCGGCGTTTGCATGGGCTGTTTCATCCTCTAGCATTCGGGCAGCGGTAAGTACTGCCGTGACAATGCAGGGTGAATGACGGCGATGATGAATTTCCTTAAAGGTGTGCGCGTGATTGATTTCACGCAGGTAATTTCAGGCCCCTACGCAACCTTCATGCTGGCCCAGCAAGGCGCGGACGTTATTAAATTGGAATTGCCCAAAGGTGGTGATCAGGCCCGCAGTATGATGCGGCGAGAGGGGCCTTTTGGGGATGCCGGGCTCTCGCCTATGTTTCTGGCATTCAATTCTGGCAAACGCTCGCTTGCGTTGGATTTGAAACATCCCGAAGCCAAGGCCGTTCTCGCCAAGCTGGTCGAGAATGCTGATGTTGTCATTCAAAATTATAAGGCTGGTGCTATTGACCGGTTGGGCTTTGGGTATGATTGGGCGAAATCTGTTAATCCGAGTATCATTTATTGCGCAATATCGGGGTTTGGACAGCAAGGCCCGCGCGCTGGTGCGGCCGCATATGACCCAGTCATTCAGGCAAATTCGGGTATGATGACGCTGACCGGCCATGAAGGTGTGACGGGGCCAACTAAAGTTGGGTTTTGGGTCTGTGATATGGCGACTGGGATGACGGCAGCATTCGCTGTGTCCGCGGCAATAGCGCATAAACGTGGAACAGGTGAGGGGGCCTATATCGATCTTTCCATGCTGGATGTCGCTGCATCGTTCATATCGCCTATGGCGACAAACTTTTTGAACTTTGGTGCGATGCCTTACCTTATGGGGAATGGTTCGCCGGGCGGCTCAACCGCCTCATCGGTCTATGAAACGGCAAATGGCTTTGTTCAGGTCTCAGCCGCTACCGATGGCCAATTCCAGGCGCAATGTGGGGCAATGGAACGCCCAGATCTTATATCCGACCCGCGGTTTAATTCCCGCGAATCGCGAATTGCGAACGCAGAGTTGCTACGCGAGGAATTGCTGAAGACCTTTGCGCTTGCTGATGCGAAGACTTGGGAGAATCGGCTTGGCGCGGTTGGGGTTCCAGCGGGTGCCGTTCAAACGATCCCCCAGATGGTCGAGGACCCTCAAATCGAAGGGCGCAACCTTGTCAAAACGGCCCAAGCGCCAACGGGAATGGCTAGCCCATACCGGACTATTGGCGCGCCCATGGTTGTTAATGGCGAATTGGATGGGACGCTTCCGCCGGTGCCGCGTTTGGGCGAGCATACCGCTGATATTTTGAATGAAGTCGGCTTTTCAGCAGACGAAATTGCGCAGTTCTCAAAGAGCGGCGCTACAAACTAGAGCGGATTGAGCGGCAATTGAATCATTAGGGATTCCGTTTGGCGTTATTTTGTGATTCATCATGAGGGCTGGTGAAGGAGGCCAGCCTGCATGGCCAAAGCCCTCTCTGTCGATCTTCGCCGTCGCGTCGTAG
>CALLKY010000077.1 GCA_938083135.1 uncultured Alphaproteobacteria bacterium
GCGGCGGCTGAGCGCGCCGTCGAACCTGCAACGAAATACTTGATCAGCTCAATCTGAATACTTCGCGGAAGCCTACTCCGCCGACGCATGCTAACCATATGACCTGCATAGCCTTTCTCAGCTATCTAGGCCAGCCCCTAATTTTTAAAACCTTCAGGATTTGTGACAATAAGATGATGCCCTGGAATCTTTCTTATTGATTTGCTGTTCAAGCCACCATACTTGGCGCTTTTCATGCTAACATTACCAGTAAGACAACCTGCAAGTGCCATAGTCAGTACGAGCACTATGAAGACCTTAACGTGAGTCCCAGCCAATGAAATAAACTCCCTCTGATCGTAGAAAAACTCAATGTATCTCAATTTCTGGAAACAGATAAATTACCATACACTCAACCGAATTGCACTTGATTAAGGCCATTGTAGGCAATTCCTTCCGCTGCTGGACTACCGGGAACGAGACACTGACTTCTCCCCGTCCCTGTTCTTTCCGCTCTAAGTATCTCGTCGTAAGCTGTGGCCAGAACATCTCAACCTCTACTCTAATTTTCCTGGAGTCCTCCCTATGTCCCGCATGAAATTTGGTGCGTTTTTGGCACCACATCATCCTATCGGTGAGCATCCGATGTTGCAGTACCGGTCTGATCTGGACCTGGTGGAGCGGCTGGATCAATTGGGATTTGATGAATTTTGGTGTGGGGAGCACCACTCTACGGGGTGGGAGACCATTGCCTCGCCGGAGATGTTCTTGGCGGCTGCCGGGGAACGCACCCATCGCATCCGGCTTGGTACGGGCGTTGTATCTCTGCCCTACCATCACCCGTTCATTGTGGCGCAGCGCATGGTGCAGCTGGATCACATGACCGGCGGGCGGGCGATGTTCGGCTCTGGCCCTGGCGCTTTGCCGTCTGACGCCTATGTGCTTGGCATTGATCCCGTGACCCAACGCGACCGGCAGGATGAAGCGCTTGGCGTGATCCAGCGCCTGCTGCGCGGTGACGAGCGGTTCAGCCATAAATCCGACTGGTTCACTCTGAATGACGCTGGCCTGCACCTGCTGCCCTTGCAGGAAGAGCTGCCGTTCGCTGTCGCCAGCATGGTCAGCCCATCGGGCATGACGTTGGCGGGGAAATACAATACAGGCGTGCTGTCCATCGGCTCCATGTCATCTGCCGGGTTAAACGCGCTGCCAACACAGTGGTCCTTCGCAGAGGAATCTGCCCAGAAGCATGGCAATGCCGTAGACCGCAAGAACTGGCGCATCATCCTGCAATGGCACCTGGCGGAAACCCGTGAGCAGGCGATTGAGCAGTGCAAGGACGGCCTGTTCCATTGGCATAACGAATACAATGTCGGCACGCTGCAACGGCCGGGCGTCGGCCCGTTCGAGACGCCGCACGAAGGCGTTGAGAAAATGGCGTTTTCTGAGGGTGCCACCGCTGTCATCGGCACGCCAGATGATCTGGTAAAGCGCCTGCGGGACCTGATCGCGCTGACAGGCGGGTACGGCGTTACGGTTGGGTTCGTGCACGATTGGGCCAACCGCGAAAACACCATGAAGAGCTGGGATCTGGTAATGCGCTACGTGGCACCAGAGCTGAACGGCATGCTCGAAGCCTACCGGAAATCCCGCGAACACGTTGTGGCGCACCGGGATAGTTTCGCCGATGCGCAGCAGGGCATCCTCAACAAAATCATGGAAAACCCCCGCGCTGCTGCGGCCTTGAAGGACACCAAAGTCGGCGTCGCCGCCGCCCTCGGCCCACATGCGGGGCCAGATTTAACCAAGGCCGCCAAGGATAGCTGAGAGCTATTCTGGCAGCGGCAGTGCCGTTACTGGTTTGATGGTTTCCATGGAAAGGCTGGATGAGACAGTGTGGATGCCGATCCGCTCAATCAAGCGCCGGTAGAAGGCGTCGAATGCGCGGGTGCTGGGCACTTGGACTTTCAGCAGGTAATCCTCCGCACCCGCTAGGCGGTGCGCTTCGGTGATTTCGCGCATGTCCTGGATGGCGGCGCTGAAGGCGTTCAGCCATTCCGCATCATGGCGATCCGTGCGGACGGAGACGAAGAATGTCTCCGCAACGCCGGCCTTTTCTGGGTCCAATAAAGCGGCATAACGGCGGATCAGGCCGGTTTGCTCATAGCGTTTGACGCGGTTCCACACAGCGGTGCGGGACGATCCCGCATCTTTCGCAATGGTTTCCAAACCCGCTCGTGCATCTTGTTGCAGCGCGTTGAGGATGCGGAAATCGAGCGGCTTCAGATCGTCGTTTGGTGGACTATCAGACATAGGCGAGAATCTCCAGAAACGTGAAATATGTTCACGCATCCCGCTGATTTACGCCTAAACCGGAATAATTTCCAGCTTTGGTTTCAACTGATGCCTAAGCGGCTGTCCTAAATCCATCAAACGCCACCGGTGTCGCCCGCAGTTTACCGATCAAATCCTTATGCAGTTCAGGGTCAATATCATCTGGTAAATCCAGGCGGAGCGTATCCACAACGCCGCCAAAGCGTTCAGCGACGGCTGCGGGCAGCTCCTCATAGGTGCCGACGGCAGCAAACAGGCGAACCACATCGTCCGAAACCTGGGCCGCAAGCTCACTCCACTTGCCTTCCTTGGACATTTTGTGGAGCTTGAGGCCGAGGTCTTCCAGGCCATGTTGCTCAAATACCGGCAAGTATGTGCGGGTGGAGCCATAGAAACCAACCCGATACCGCACCCAATCCAGCTTCTCCGCAACGGCTTGCTCATCTGCACCCGTGGCGACGAACCCACCGCCCGAAATCTCGAAGGATGCGCGGTCCCGGCCACTGCGGGCCATGCCTTCCTCGACCTTCGGCATACACACATTCTCGATATATTTGCGTGTGCAGAAGCCGTGTAGACGCGCGCCATCAGCAATACGGCCAGCCATTCTGAGCATATCTGGCCCAACAGCAGCGACGGTCAGCGGCGGCAGGCGGAGGCCGGATTTGGGCGGGGAGAATTCCGGCGTCATGAGGGTAAAGCTGTAGTGTTCGCCCTCAAAGTTCAGCTTTTCGCCATGCTCCCACGCGTTCCAAATGGCGCGGATGGCCTGCATGTATTCCCGCATCCGGGCGACAGGTGCGACCCAAGGCGTTGAAAACCGGCGTTCATTATGGCCTTTGACCTGGGTGCCAAGGCCAAATTCAAACCTCCCACCGGTCTGCGCATTCAAATCCCAGCCCATATTGGCAGCAATCATTGGGCTTCGGGGAAACGCCACGGCGATGGAGGTGCCAAGGGCAACACGGTCCGTCGAATGGCCTGCAATCGCCAGGGGCATGAATGGGTCATGGGCAAGCTCAGAGGTAGTGACGCCATCATAGCCAATGCCCTCCGCCCACTTGGCGCGGGCCCCCGCACGGTTCCAATTGTCAGTGGGCAGCTGGCAGACAATACGCATAACTCATCCTTTTGGGTCAGGCTTCTGGATCGGGCTTCCGGGTCCGGTTCTAAACGGAAGGCTAGCGCAGAAGAATCTCCCCGTGAACTGGCGCGGTGCTGCAAATCCGCGCTAGGCTTGTCCTTGAAGGTCACGCACAATAGGAGACACCCCATGCCTGATTCAGCAAAAGCCCCCGCTAAAGGCCGCATTGCCCACGCCACCCGCGAAAGCGCGCCACCGGTCGAAGGTCGCCGCGATTTCTTTCGCTACAGGGACTTAGGTGTGATGGAAGCATCGGGCGGCGCTCTCCGCGCGCAAACCATGACCGCCATTCGCGGCATGACAGAGCCCACCGGCTGGCATTATCACGAATGCGAAGGTCAGTTCGTCTATGTGCTAAAAGGCTGGGTCGATCTGGAATTTGAGACCGGCGAGCAGCTGCGGATCAAAGAAGGGGAGAGCCTGTATATCCCCGGCGGCATGAAACACAACGAATATGGCACGTCCGAGGATTTAGATATCCTCGAACTCTCAACGCCAGGCAAAATGGGCACGGTCGTCTGCGATCCACCGAACTAAGACCCCTCATTCTGCCGCTAAGGCCGCCTTTACCACCGCTTCAAAACGGGCGGATGCAGTGGCCGTGCGGTCAAACCAGATGAAACGCTGGAATTGCGCGATGCGTTCGGCATCCGTCCCTCGTGGCGGGAGCTTGCCAGCGAATGCGTCGCCGATCAGCGCCTTTAGATCTTCAGCGGATTCCGGGAAATACGTGGTCGCCAGATCAAGGTCCGTATCCTTGGTGACGAGGCAGTCTTCATGGGTGCGCGGCGCGTCCGCCCACCAAGGTACGATCACGGCGCAGTCCGTCAAATAGCCTTCCAATATCCCAGTTGTGTTGTAGCCGATCACAACGCTGGATTGGCGTAGCAGTTCATCGAGCGGGCGTTTGGTGTGGATTTTGACGCCGGAAAACAGCAACGCTGGACACGCTTTAAGCAGCGCGCTCAAATGCCCCATCTTTTTCAGTTTGATGCAGAAGCGCCCCGGCGTGCCAGACGTTTTGGCGGCAGCAACGAAGGCGTGCAGCACGTCGTCAAAGTTCTTCGGTGCCAGATATAATGGCTCCTGATACGCCACCAGCGTGATGAGCTTACGATCTTCCGGCGCGGTTATGGGCGCATCAAGCCAACTATCGAACCGCGGCCATCCAATCGTGTGGACGCTACCCGGTTTGAATGCTCCGGTCGCCAGCATGGTGTCTCGGGTGATGTCTGATGCGACAGCGACTGCATCGCCTTCAAATACAAAGCCGGTCTGCCGGATGCGGTCATCTAGCAGCTTTTGTTCAAGCGGCACGGCATAGTTTTCACGGCAGAGCACGATAAACCGCTTCCCCATGTCCCGGCAGGCGTCCTTTACCGCTTCATCCTGCCAATAATCAGTATTCGCAACGACAACGGCGTCAAAGCCGATCCGGCCGTTGACCCTATCCAAGAATGCGCGGGTGATGGTTTTTAGTTTTTCCCTGCGCTCGGCAGGACCGGTCCAGTATGTGGGATTAAAAAATGTTTGGGTTTGATCCGCCTTTGGAACCACACCAGCCGTCAGCGCTTCAAACTGGGCCGCGCTGACCGTGGCGAAATTCAGGCTAGAGCGGGCTGCAACGGCACGAATATCACTAGACAGCACAGCGCGGTTCATCACCAGCAGCGTCGGGCCAGCTTGCTTTGGCCGCAAAAGCTGTACCTTATTTGCAAGACGCCGGGCGGCAGTCTCACTGGGGAGAAACTTAGTAAGCAGCTTGCTCATACGCTTTGGCGCCTCACGCTCCGTCTGACAGGAGCCATTCTGTAGACAGGCCCGGCTGTTGCCGCTAGATCAACGGACGGTATTACATTTGACTGGACCCACCCCCGACGTGCCCGCGACACAGCCGCCCTTCCTATATATGCCGATGGAAATCGCGTCGAGGGAATTGGATTCCCGGCTGTTGATCGCTCTGTACGCGACGGCGGCTGGCGTCGAGGTCGTCACCGGGCAGAAATGGCTGCTGCAGAAAAACGCGCGCGCCATGCCGAAAGGGTTCTGGATATTCAAAACACTGACGCCGGGCGACGCCAAAGCCATGGGCCGCATTCAAAAGCTTGGCCATCGTATCTCTGCCATTGATGAGGAAATGCCGGGTCTTGGCGAGGGCAGCGGGCGGCTGCGCTGGGTGCACCCAAAATCCATGGCGGCGTGTGAGACCGTTTTCTGCCTTGGCCCGCGCCATGTTCGCGCGCTCGAGGAAAAATATCCGGCCCACAGCGGCAAGCTAACCATCACCGGCAACCCGCGCTGGGATTTCCTGCGCCCGGAGCTCCGCTCCATGTATGCGGAGGACGCCAAAGCGATCCGCGCGAAATATGGCGCGTTCATTCTGGTCAACACGAATATCGGCCTCGTCAATTCCGCCAAAAACACGGCGGAAGGATTGATCCGCAGCCTGACGCGGGACGGCCGCATCAATCTGGATGTGCCGGACGACAAAGCCTTCATCGATGATCTGGTGGCGTTTGAAACGGCGAACTTGGCCGCAGCCTCACCCCTGGTGCTGCGCCTGCGTAAGGAATTTCCCAATCATCAGGTGGTGCTGCGCCCGCATCCGACGGAGAAGTTAGAGCCGTACGAGGTGAAATTAGCGGGTGCCGAGGGCATTCACATCGTCCGCGAAGGCCCTGCAGCTGCGTGGCTTTCCGCTTGTGATCTGCTCGTCCACACCAGTTGCACAACGGCGACGGAGGCCTTCGCGCTAGATAAGCCTGCCGTCTGCTATCAAACAATCCCGTCGCCGCTGCACACATATTTCCTGTCCGGCGCACTTGGCGCTGTTGGGGATAGTGAAGATGCCGTGATCGTACAGGCGCGGGCTATTCTGGACGGTGAAACTGACCCTGAAACCAAAGCTGCCCAGCACGCCCGCTTTGAGGAATTCTTTGCAGCCCAGGACGGCGCATTCGCAGCCGAACGGATTGCTGGCCATGTGGCAGAAAGCTTGGGTGTTACGGGTCCGGCAGCGCCACGCTGGAAGCCAGGCTGGCTGTTCCGCAAAAAATGGCGCCCTTCAGAATTCAACGCCCGCATCTTCCCAGACGTCAGCGCCGAAACCATTCAGGCGCGCCTTGCCCAATTGGCAGCAGCGGCTGGAATGCAGACTGTACCCACAGTCGTCAAAGTCGGCGATGGGCAGTATCACATCTTCAATGCACCGAACGAGAATGATTGAGCGCACACATGTTCTCTAAAATCCTGATCGCGAACCGAGGCGAGATCGCCTGCCGTGTCATCAAAACCGCAAAGCGCCTTGGCGTGAAAACTGTTGCGGTTTATTCCGATGCAGACGCAGGAACGCCCCATGTTTTGCAAGCCGATGAAGCCGTCGCCATTGGCCCGGCACCTGCATCTGAAAGCTACTTGGTAGCGGAACGGATTATCCAGGCGGCCAAGGATACGGGCGCGGAGGCGATCCATCCGGGTTTCGGGTTTCTGTCTGAGAATGCCGGGTTCGCCCGCGCTGTGGCTGAAGCGGGCCTTGTGTTCATTGGCCCGCCGCCATCTGCGATTGACGCAATGGGCGACAAAATAGAATCCAAACGGCTGGCGAAAGAAGCCGGCGTTTCAACGGTTCCAGGCTCTGCCGACGCGATTACGGACCCGGAAGAGGTCGTCCGCATCGCCAATGAAATTCGCTATCCCGTCATGCTGAAGGCGTCTGCCGGCGGCGGCGGCAAGGGCATGCGGATTGCCTTCAATGACGAAGAAGCCCGTGACGGATTGGTCCGCGCTGCCAGTGAAGCCAAATCCAGCTTTGGCGATGACCGGGTCTTCGTTGAGAAATTCGTCGTCGATCCCCGCCATATTGAAATCCAGGTGCTGGCGGATAGCCACGGCAATACGGTGCATTTATTTGAGCGCGAATGCTCCATCCAGCGCCGCCACCAGAAAGTGGTTGAGGAAGCACCGAGCCCGTTCCTAGATGCTGAAACCCGTGCGGCCATGGGTGCCCAGGCCGTCGCACTCGCCGCCGCCGTTGGGTACGAATCCGCTGGCACGGTGGAGTTCATCGTCGGCCCCAACCGGGATTTCTACTTCCTGGAAATGAATACCCGCCTGCAGGTCGAGCATCCGGTGACGGAACTCATCACAGGCCTTGATCTAGTGGAGCAGATGCTGCGTGTGGCGTCTGGCGAAACGCTGAGCTTTGCCCAGGATGATCTCAAAATTAATGGCTGGGCGCTTGAATGCCGCCTCTACGCCGAAGACCCCACCCGCAATTTCTCCCCCTCTATTGGCCGGCTAACCCGCTATCGCCCGCCTGCGGAGAAAGACGGCGTGCGCGTTGATACCGGCGTCGCAGAAGGTGGCGAGGTCTCGATGTTCTATGATCCCATGCTAGCCAAGCTCTGCACCCACGGCGTGGACCGCAATGAGGCCATCAACCGCATGACTTTGGCGCTGGACCGGTTCCAGACGCGCGGCATCCGCCATAACCTCACGTTCCTGTCCGCCATCGTTGACCATCCCCGCCACCGCTCCGGCAATATCTCAACCGCGTTCATTGAAGAAGAATTCCCAGATGGGTTCGCCAATGACCTGCTGGCTGACGCACGGATGGATATCATCGCCCCCGTGATCGCTGCCCGCCACGCTGCCAATGCAGAACGTGACCGGGCGCTTGCAGCCAATTCCGCACTAACGCCGCCGCCGCTTGTCCACGATTACGTGGTGCTGCTGGCGGACATACGCCGCGATGTCTCCGTCACGCTGGACGGCCACGGGGCGGCAGTGGTGATGAATAGCCAGACCATCCGCGTCGCCGGTGATCCAGACCCCGCGAAACTGCTGTTCGAAGGGGATGTCGGCGACATTCAAGTCGCCGTGCAGATTGACCGCGACGGCCCCGGCTACATCATCACCCATGGCGGCGTCGAAGCCCGCGCGCTGGTGCTAACGCCAGAAATCGCTGCCCTGCATGCGCTAATGCCGGAAAAACTCCCCCCCGACACCTCCAACCTCCTCCTCTCCCCCATGCCCGGCCTCCTAAAAGCCGTGATGGTCGAGGCCGGCGACACGGTCGAACCCGGCCAAGCCCTGGCGATTGTCGAGGCCATGAAAATGGAAAACGTACTGCGGGCAGAGAAAACGGCGGAAATCGCCGTGGTGGAAGCCGAAGCAGGCGCCAGCTTGGCAGCGGACCAGGTAATTTTGACCTTCGTGGAAGGCGAGGCGTAACGGCGTCACGCCTTCAATATTGAAGCCCAGGCGATCTTCAGCAGACGGATTCCGGCGGGCGCTGTGTGGTATCGAACCCGTTGGCAACACTCAACGAACGGCCGGACCAAACCGCGCCGCAAACTAAGCAACGCGTATATCAACACGCCGAGAAACCAGCCCATGATGCTGTAGAAGAAGGCAATAATCAGTCCAAAGACGATGCCTGTGACCGTCACATTGCCTTCCCAAGATAAATGAACGCCTAACCAAATCATGATGATTTGCGACGTAATTGCCCAAAAGACTGCACATCTAAGAATGGCTATTTCTCGTTGATTGAACATGGCATGCAAGACGCCGCCGTATGCTGCGCTAATGCATGTCGCTAGCGGCGTAATTCCCCACGGTATAAAAAGATGCAAGAAATCGTCATATTCATGCTCTAGGGTCGGATCAAAGCCCAGATACCACTGCCAGAAGATGAATGACTGCAACAGCCGAATAACAATAAACGTCGCTAAGAAACCTTCGCCTGTCAAAAATATTATGCGCAGCATTCACGCCCCCTGATGGACCAGGGCGGCAGAATCGCCAACATTCGTGGCGAGGCTGCGGCTAGAAGCAGATCAAATTCTGTTTCTCTCGTAACGAAATCACGATGCCGATACGGACAATTACCCTATCGACTGCCCATAGAGCGGTGTTCGATGCGGGAGAGTAGGCGCACCAGGGGCCATAACAGCACCAAGTAAAGCACTGCCGCCATGACAATGGGTGTTGCGTTAAAGGTGACGGAGCGGGCCATGTCAGCGGAATAGAGGAGTTCTGGCAGGGCTACGACGCTGGCGAGGGACGTTAGCTTAGCCACCTCCAGCGTATTGCTGACCAGGTCTGGCAGGACGTTGCGGATAGCTTGGGGGAGGACGACATAGGTTGTTGTTTGAAATCCGCTAAGGCCAGTGGAGCGCGCGGCTTCTGCCTGGCCGGTGCCAACGCTTTCGATACCGGCGCGGAACACTTCACCATAGTAGGCGGATGAGTTCAGCAGGAAAGCTAGGCAGACGGAGACGATGGCGGGCAGGTCAATGCCTGCGAATGGCAGGCCTGCATAGATGAAGATCAGCAGCACCAGCGGCGGGAACGCCCGGAAGAAATCCACATAGATAATGGTCAGCCAGCGGACGGCGCGGAACCGGGACTGGCCGAGCAAGGCCACGGTTAGCCCGCCAATGCAGCCGACAGGGATGACAGCAGCCATCAGGATCAGCGTCATGCCAAAGCCGCGCAGTAGCAGCGGCCAAGCCTGGGTCACGATATCCCAGTTGAAGAAGTTTTGGAGGATGAATTCCATGCTTGCCGCCCCCCTACGTCCGACGCCAGGCGAAGCGCGTTTCAACCCATCGGCCGAAAACCACCACTGGAATGAACAGAATGAGATAAGCCAATGCGCCCAAAACCAAGGGCGACGCATTGCCGGAAAATGACTGGCCCGTCGTCGCCTGGTTCAGAATTTCACCAACGCCGACGACCGTTCCGAGAGCCGTATTCTTGGCGATGGCAATGGTGCGATTGGTGAGCGGCGGCACGGTCATGCGGATTGCCTGGGGCATGATCACATAAGCCAGCGATTGGCCGAAGCCTAGACCTGTAGAGCGCGCGGCCTCCCACTGGCCCTTGGGTGTCGCCAGGATACCAGCACGGAATATTTCCTCAGAGAATGCGGCGAGGACCAAGGTCAGCGTGACATATGTAGCCGCATAGCCACTCAAATTCAGGCCAACGCCGGGCAGGCCAAAATAGAGCAATAGAATGAACACCAGCGGCGGCAGGGCGCGCATGACATCTGCGAACACGACGATCAGCCAGCTTGTCAGCCAGAATTCATAAGCGCGGATGACAGCCAGGATCAATCCAAGCACCAAACCGGAGATGACGATGAGAATCGCCAAATGGCAGGTCAGCAAAAACCCGTCCACGATGTCCGGCAGGTATTTCTGCATCACCGCCAGATCGAAGAAACTGGCGAGGAAGCGATCCCATTGCGTGATATCGGCGTTCATTGGTCAGTGATCAATCCGGGAGACGAAATCCCGGGTACGGGGCATTTGCGGATCACCAAACACTTGTTCCGGTGGGCCTTCCTCGACGATATGCCCTTCATCCATGAACACAACACGGTCTGCCGCTTCGCGGGCGAACCGCATTTCGTGGCTGACGACCAGCATGGTCATGCCTGCGGTTCGTAAATCCCGCATGACCTCCAGCACGCTGCCGACCAATTCAGGATCAAGCGCACTGGTTGGCTCATCGAACAGCACCATTTTAGGCTCAAGCGCCAAGGCCCGCGCGATGGCGACGCGTTGTTGCTGGCCGCCGGAAAGCTGGTTCGGGTAGTTTTCAGCCTTATCGCTCAGCCCAACCCGGTCCAGTGCGGCGCGCGCCCGTTCTAGCGCCTCTGCCTTTGGGCGTTTCAGGACTTTTCGCAGCGCCAGCGCCACATTCCCTTCCGCCGACATATGCGGGTAGAGATTGAAAGACTGGAACACCATGCCGATCTTCTGGCGCACGGCGTTGATATTGGTGGATTTGGCCGTGATATCGGTGCCATCAAAGATGACAGCCCCACCATTTGATTCTTCCAGGCGATTACAGCACCGCAGCAGTGTGCTTTTGCCAGAGCCCGACGGGCCGATGATGAACACCAGCTCCCGTTCCCGCACGGCCAGATCAACGCCCTTCAACACTTCAAGCTTGCCGTAGGATTTACGCAGGCCCTGGACATCCAGAATAGGGGTATCGCTCAAGGCCCAAATGCTCCACCGGCACCAAAAAAGGAAGATGCTGGCCAGGCGCACATGGCCCAGCCAGCCGTCGCATATTAGCCGCAGTTAGGGGCGTGCGGTGTCGCTTCGAAGCCTTCAAGACCAGGCTGGCCGTAGCCGCCCTGAACCGTCACAGCAGCAGAACCCGGCGTTGGCGCCAGGCCGAACCACTTCATGCTCATGGCCGTGAAGGTACCGTCAAGCTTCATGCACTCAATGACAGCTTCGACCATGTTCCGGGTTTTCGCATCGTCCTTGCGGAACGGCATGCCGAACATTTTGCCCGTGGAGTAGTTGAAAGAAACTTCAAGCTGCGGGTTCTTCTTCACAGCCCATGCAACGCCGGTATTGCCAGCGACATTGGCGAAGGCGCGGCCAGATATGACGGCCTGAATGGCGTCCGTCTGCGTGCCGTAAGACTGCACTTTCCAGCCAATTTTTGCCTCTAAGCCACGCGCCCAGCTATCGTATACAGAGCCTTTGTTGACAGAGATGATCTTGCCCTTGAAGTCTTCCAGGGTCGCCATTGCAGGCGCGCCTTTTTTCACAGCAAACAAGAAGTCCGTGTTCAGGTAGCCTTCGGTGAAGAGCATGGTCTTCGCGCGCTCTTCGGTGATGGTTGTCGGTGCCACCAGGAAGTCATACTTGCCAGCCTGCATCGCTGGGATCAGGCCGGACCATTGGGCCGCCGTGATGTTCATTTTGGCACCAAGTCGCTTGCCGATTTCATTGGCCAGATCAACGTTGAAGCCTTCAATGCCGCCAGAAAGCTTGGGCATGGCATGGGGTGCGAACGTACCGTCTAGGGCAACGTTATATTCTTTCTTCATGGCATGTTTATCTGCCAGCGCGCTGCCGGAAAAGGCTCCAGCTGCAAGGGCGATGACGCCCAACAGTCCAATCGTTTTCTTCAAGTTAGCTCTCCTGCGTAAAAGCCGCCCTGATTGAGCGGCGCTGATGTTTCTTGGAACTGGATCACGGGATGCGCCCAGTTCAGATCAGGCTAGAAGTCAGCATCAGCAGTATCCCGTACTGGCTTGCTGAACAAGGTTAGCGCCATAGGCCATGGAAGTCTCATCCACCATTTCAGGTTCTTACTCTCAAGATAGAAAGAGCAAGCGCCGTGCCATCTGCGACAGGCCTTGGTGTTCTTGGGTTCTATAGAAAATCTCTGATCCTGACGGCCACAAACCGCACAAAGCATAATCGCCATAGGTCAGCTTTGATGAATATTTAGGCGCCTGATCGAAATACTTCGATTAGAACGCATTCATGCAATGGCAGTCTCCGCCACTTGGCAATTTCGGGCGCGTCGCTAAGCTATGCACAAACGCACCAATGACCCCGAATAGAGCAGTTTTTCGCTCCCAATATAAGGACCCTCCCATGCCCCGACGCGGTATGAGCTTTGGCATATTCCTGGCACCGTTCCATGCAATTGGCGAAAACCCAACACTTTCCATGGAGCGAGATATGGAGCTGATCGAGCGCTTGGATCAGCTCGGTTATGATGAAGCCTGGATTGGCGAGCATCATTCCGCCGGATGGGAGACCATCGCCAGCCCTGAGATTTTCATTGGCGCTGCCCTCCAGCGGACCCGGCATATCAAGCTGGGGTCTGGCGTGACGTCCCTCCCCTATCACCACCCGCTTCTGGTGGCACAGCGCTTTGTGCAGCTGGACCATATGAGCAAAGGCCGAACCATGCTGGGCTGTGGGCCGGGTGCCCTACCATCTGACGCCTACATGATGGGCATCAAACCGACGGATCAGCGCCGTCGCATGATCGAATCCCTGGATGCGATCATGGCACTGCTGAAATGCGAAGACCCTGTCACGATGGAAACGGACTGGTTCACGCTGAACGAGGCCCGGTTGCACCTGGCACCCTGGTCTGAGGATCGATTCCCGGTCGCCGTCGCGTCCACCATTACGCCATTCGGGATGATGGCTGCGGGGCGGCACGGCATTGGCGTGCTGTCCATCGGCGCTGGGATTCCGGGCGGGCCTGAAATGCTGGCGAAACAATGGAATATCGCCGAGGAAGAAGCCGCCAAGCACGGCCACACCATGAACCGCAAAGACTGGCGCGTCGTCGTCAACATGCACTGCGCGGAGGATGATGAGCAGGCGCTGAATGAAGTCCGTGCAGGCGAACGCTTGGAGACCATTACCTATTTCGAAGAAACCCTTGGCCGCCCACCCGGTCGTGCGGATGATCCACTGAAAGACGGCGTGGAGATGGGCACAACGCTCATTGGCTCCCCTGACAAAATCTCGGAAGGGATAGAATACCTGCTGGAGCTGAGCCAAGGCGGGTTCGGCGGCATGCTGTTCCGTGCCAATGAATGGGCAACGCGGGAGCAAATATTGCGGAGCTATGAACTCTTTGGCCGCTATGTCGCCCCAAAATTCCAAGGCTCCCTCAACACCATTATCGACAGCAACCGCTGGACCAAAGAGAACCGCACCACGGTTCTCGCCGGCAATGTGGAGGCCGTTAAGAAGGCCTTCACCGACAGCGGTCGCGCCGTGCCTGAAGGCTTCGAAGGCCGGACACTTGGAGCCGAAGACGTCAAGAGTTAGGCTTTCGACCAAACCAATCATCTAACGACCGCTAAGGATCGACCCCATGAGCGATTTGCCAAGCCGTATTGATATTCAAGAAGAAGGACCCCGTGAGGGCTTTCAGATTGAGCCGGGACCGATTGCAACTGCGCGCAAGATTGAGCTGATCGATGCATTGACCGAAACCGGGCTGAAGAAAATTCAGGTGGCGTCATACGTTAACCCGAAGCGGGTTCCGGGCTGGGCGGATGCGGATGAGGTTGTGAAAGGCTTCAAGCGCAAAGAAGGCGTTGCGCACCATGTTCTTTGGCTGAACGAAAAAGGCCTGCAGCGGGCGATTGCGGCAGATGACATTTACATGTTCGGCTCAATCTCAACGACGACGTCTGAGACCTTTATGGGCATGAACACCAATCGCGGGTTCAAGGAAAATGTTGGCGTTCAACGCAATCAGATCGCCATGTACCAGGAGCACGGCATTCCGGTAACGCGCGCCTCCATTATGACGGCGTGGGGCTGCAATTTCGAAGGCGATATCCCACCCGCACGCGTAGTTGAGCGGCTGGAAGAACTGCTGGGGCTCGAAGCCGAGACCGGCATTGATATCGATATCATTAGCCTTGCCGACACAGTCGGATGGGCGACGCCTAAATCTGTGAAGGAGGTTGTTGGTGCCGTCCGCAATCGCTGGCCAGACAAGCGCATCTGCCTGCACCTGCACGACACGCGCGGCTGCGGCATTGCGAATGTTTATGCAGGGCTGGAAATGGGCGTCGATCTCTATGACAGCTCCGTCGCGGGCCTAGGCGGTTGCCCGTTTGCGGGACACAAGGGGGCTGCAGGCAATGTCACCACCGAAGACATCGTGTTCATGTGCGATGAGATGGGCGTTGAAACCGGCGTCGATCTGGAAGCCTTGATCGAATGCGCCCGGCTTGCTGAAGATATTGTCGGCCATGATCTGCCGGGCAAAGTCATGCGCGGCGGCGCACTCTCCGCCCTCCGCCGGGACGCGAAAGCGCAGGCGGCCCATGCCTAGCGCAACCCCATCTGACGCCGCCAACAAAACCATCGCCGCGTTTGGCTGGCCCGCATCCCTGGTGAAAGACTACGGGCCATGGGTCGTGCTGGTGCGCCCGGCCCAGCCAACTTGGGGGTCCTTAGTGCTTGCGTGCACGGAGGATGCGGAAGCCTTCTCCGATATCTCGGCAGAGGCGTTCGCGGCGCTGCCGAGTGCGATTAAGGACATCGAAGCGGCGCTTAAGGCTGCGTTTGACTACGACAAGATCAATTATCTGATGCTGATGATGGTGGATCCAAACGTCCACTATCACGTGATCCCGCGCTATGCGGCGGCGCGAAGCTTTAACGGCGCAGAGAATGCGGATTCCGGCTGGCCCGGGCCGCCTGCTCTGGGTGACGGGATCACGCTAGACACAGGCGGGATGATGGCCATGGCTGAGCATTTGAAGGCCCATTGGCCAGTGTAAGATATATGACCGCTGCCATCCCCCCTCACCCTGCCCTCTCCCCCCGCCAAACGTTTGCATGGGGGGCGAGGGTTCCAATAGGAAGTAACGCGGACTCTGTGAGGGTCCCCTCGCCCCCCAACGGAGGGAGAGGGATCAGGGTGAGGGGGGTGCCTGCGGCCATTTCCCAACCCTCCCAACGCAACACATAATGAAAGACACCCCATGCCCCTAGACCTTGCAGCCCTATCTGTGAACGCGCATCTGGTCGGCCAACCGGGCTCCCGTGCGGCGTTGTCTACGCCGGCCCTGGTGCTCGACCTGGATATCATGGAGGCCAATATTGCTGCCATGCTGAGCTGGACGAAGGCTAAAGGTCTCCGCATCCGCCCCCACGCCAAAACGCATAAATCAGTCACGATCGCTAAAATGCTGGTGGATGCAGGCGCTGTTGGTGCCTGTTGCGCCACATTGGGAGAGGCCGAGGCTTTGGCAGGCGGGGGCGTGCCGGGCGTTCTCATCACCTCCCCTGTGGTTCAGGCAGCCAAGATTGATCGGCTGCTCGCACTAAATGAAATTGCAGATGATCTGGCCGTCGTCACCGATGACCCAACGAACGTCGCCATGCTGGCAGCAGCGGCCGAAGCCAAAGGCGGGAAGCCGCTGACGGTGTTTATCGATAATGATGTCGGCGCCAACCGCACGGGCGTGCCTTCCGCCCAGCAAGCGACAGCGCTTGCTCGCGATATTGACGCGGCACCCGCACTGCGGTTCGGCGGCATCCAGGGCTATGCCGGGCAATTGCAGCACATCGTCGATTTTGAAGAGCGCAAACGCGGTGCCGAAGAAGTCGCCCGGCATATGCGCCAGGTCGAATCGGCCTTGAAAGAGGCCGGTATCGCCCCGCCATTGCTGACAGGCGGCGGCACTGGCACCCATGCAATCGAAGCTGATGCAGATGGCCTTGGCGAACTTCAGGCCGGGTCCTTCATCGTGATGGATGTGGATTACAACCGCGTTGATCTGCGCGGCGGTGGTGAGCGGCCTTTCAAGGACGCGCTTTTCCTTCGCACCAGCGTTGTCTCCGCCCAGCACGAAAAGTTCGTGACGACGGATGCTGGCCTTAAGTGCTTTGCCACTGAAGGCTATATGCCAGTGATCGCCACGGGCGCGCCAGACGGTGCCACATATGGCTGGTCCGGCGATGAACATGGCCGGGTAACGCTACCTGAAGGGGCAGCCGCCCTAAAAATCGGCGACGCCATGGAATGTGTGACACCGCATTGCGACCCCACCATCAACCTGCACGACTGCTATCATGTCTGCCGGGGTGATGTGCTGGTCGATATCTGGCCAGTGGATGCCAGAGGGAAGCGTTGAGGGCGGAAAGCGGTGAAGGCGGAAAGCGGTGAAGGCGGGAAGCGGTGAAGGCGGGAAGCGGTGAAGGCGGGCGAGTTTTCTCTGGCCCGCAACCTTCCCCCCTAACCCTGCCCTCTCCCCCCTATGGGGGGAGAGGGTTCTAAAAGGAAGAAACGCGAACTATGTGAGGGTCCCCTCGCCCCCCATAGGGGGGAGAGGGATCAGGGTGAGGGGGGAAGCCTGCAGGACGCAGATTGCGACAACGGCCACCTGAATTCAGTTACTTACAGAATACCTTAAGCCAGCAATCCCCGCCCAGGTGCAGCGGCACCACGCTTGTTTTTCAGCACATATTCAAGCTTCCGCACAGCGGCCTGCTGTAATACGTGGCGCGGGCTGGCGGTTGCGCCAACAATAGACACTTCGACCATCGACACAGGGTCAATCGCGATCGCCTTCGTATACGAGCCGTTCTGCTGAAACTCGACAAAAACCTCACTGAGGCCTGCGCTATTATCCCTGCGGCGCATCGTATCTCCCCTGGCGCGCAAACTGCGGCTATAACCATGACTGAAACGTTATGATACCGGCGGAAACCTTGCCGCCGCCTTAACCATTTGAGGAGCTATTCCATGCCCGACGGCGCAAAGAAGACCAGTACTCTCCCCCCATTCAACTGGATGGACCCGCTGCTGCTGGGCGAACAGCTCAACGAAGATGAACGGATGACATCCGAAGCTGCCGCTCGTTTTTGTGAGCAGGAACTGTTCCCAGGCGTGCTGGAAGCCAACCGCAACCAGACCTTTGATCGCGCCATCTACAAGAAAATGGGCGATGCAGGCTTCCTCGGCGTCGGCCTTGAAGGCTATGGCTGCCCTGGCGGTACGGCTGTGATGTACGGCGTCGTCGCGCGTGCCGTTGAAGCTTGCGACAGCGCTTACCGGTCCGCCATGAGCGTGCAGTCCAGCTTGGTCATGTACCCGATCCACACCTATGGGTCTGAAGAGCAAAAGCAGAAATACCTGCCGAAGCTGGCTTCTGGCGAGCATGTCGGCTCCTTCGGCCTGACTGAGCCCGACCACGGCTCTGACGCTGGCGGCATGAAAACCCGCGCCAAGGCAGTCGATGGCGGCTATCGCCTTAAGGGTGCCAAAATGTGGATCACCTCCTCCCCCATCGCTGACGTGTTTGTCGTTTGGGCAAAGGATGATGACGACGTGATCCGTGGCTTCATCCTGGAGCGCGGCATGGAAGGCCTTACAACGCCGAAGATTGAAGGCAAATTCTCACTGCGGGCGTCGCCAACCGGTGAAATCGTCATGGATGACGTGTTCGTGCCGGAAGAAAACAAACTGCCGAAAGCCCGTGGCCTCGGCGGCCCATTCGGTTGCTTGAATAAAGCCCGCTACGGCATTGCATGGGGTGCCATGGGCGCTGGTGAGTTCTGCTGGCGCGCAGCCCGTGAATACGTGATGGAGCGGAAAGCCTTTGGCCGCCCGCTCGCCGCGACGCAGCTGATGCAAAAGAAATTGGCGGACATGCAGACCGAAATCGCACTCGGCTTCCAAGCCGCTCTCCGTGTTGGTCGGTTGATGGACGAAGGCAAAGCCGCACCAGAAATGGTGTCGCTGATCAAGCGCAATAACTGTGGCAAGGCACTGGAAATGGCCCGCGTCGCCCGTGACATGCACGGCGGCAATGGCGTTTCAGACGAATATCACGTGATCCGCCACATGATGAACCTGGAAGCCGTCAACACCTATGAAGGCACCCACGACATCCACGCCCTGATCCTGGGCCGGGCGATTACGGGGCTACAGGCATTCAGCTAAGTCTTGAGGCTGTTTAGCCTCTAGACGAATAAGGCTTGAGACGTTGGGGCGCCTTCATATGAGGGCGCCCTTTCTCCATTTGGCAGGCATAGCGTAAGCTGAGCCCTCGACCCCAGAGGAGGTTCTGAATGCCAGACGCAAGCGGCCCCGCCCAATCAGATGAGTTTGCCCAAATGGTCGATGACCGGGCGAGCGAAGGTCAGTTCCGGATTGACCGGCGCATGTATGACGACGAGGCCGTGTTCGAGGCGGAGATGGAGCGCATCTTCGAAGCGACGTGGATGTATGTCGCCCATGAAAGCCAAATCCCAAACGCTGGCGACTATATTTGGACAGAGGTTGGGCGCCAGCCTGTCATTATCAACCGGCTAGACGATGGCAGCGTTAGCGGCGTTATCAACGCCTGCTCCCACCGGGGCGCACTGCTGACAGCAAACCGCCAGGGCAATGCCCGTGTGCTGGTTTGCCGGTATCACGGCTGGACGTTCAAGTCTTCCGGCGAGTGCATTCGTATCAAAGATGAAGCCGCTGGGTTCCCCAATGGCGTCGATAAAAGCTGCTATAATTTGACAGCCGTTCCCCGCGTTGAAAGCTACAAGGGCTTTATCTTCGCCTGCCTGAACCCAGATGCGCCAACGCTGACGGAACATCTGGCCGAAACGCTCCCCTTCATTGACATGCTGGCCGACCAATCCCCCGATGGCATGGAAGTCCTGCCGGGGTCTGCCGCTTATGTGGTGGACTGCAATTGGAAGCTCCAGGTCGAGAACGGCGTCGATGGTTACCATGTGGGTGTGGTCCACCGGAATTTTGCCCAAACGGTGCGGCGGCGGAATGAAATCAATGGCGCTTCGGGCATGAAGCTGACAGAGAACGCCCGCTTTGATCCGGGTGCGGTCGAAACCGCCTGCTATGACCTTGGCAATGGCCACAACATCATTTGGTCAGACCGGGGAGCGCCCGAAGCAGCCCCCTTGTATGAGGCCAAAGATAAAGTTCTGCCCGAAGTTGGGCAGGAAAAATGGGATTGGATGGTTGGGCGCGGGCGGAACCTGCTGCTGTATCCGAATCTGTTCCTGATGGACCAATCCTCCACCCAAATCCGCATCATCCGCCCTTTAAGCGCTTCGTCCACGGAAGTCCGCGTTTACTGCATTGCGCCGAAGGGGGAGAGCGTGCAGGCCCGCACCGCCCGGCTGAATAAGTTCAGAGATTTCTTCCTAACCAGCGGCCTCGCCACGCCAGATGATTCCGTCGCACTGGAGGACACCCAAGCCGGCGTCGGCGGCAGACTCGCCAAATGGTCACCGTTCGAGCGTGGCCAGGCGACGGAGATCAAAGGGCCGGATGCTCACGCCCGCTTGCTCAACATCAACCCCGTCGCCAGCAACACGCCGTGGGACCTGGAGACAATTTTCGTAGGCCAGTATCGACGCTGGGCCGAATTAATGACGGTGCGGACATGAGCCGCATTACAGACGCTGAAATCCGCCTGCACTATGAGGTCGAGCGGTTGATTTTCCGCGAAGCCTATCTGCTCGACAATCGTATGTTTGACGACTGGCTCGATCTCTATCTGGAAGATGCAGAATATTTGATGCCAGCGTGGATCAACGAAACCACGCTCGCGACAGACCCGAACGCAGAGCTTTTCCTGATCTACTTCCCAACCAAAGCCGGGCTTGATGACCGCGTTTATCGGATCAACACCCGGGATTCCTACGCTTCAGCGCCAATGCCGCGCAGCGCCCATGTAATCGGCAATGTGCTGATTTTGGGCGGAGACCAGGACCGAATTGAGGTGACCTGCAGCTGGACCGTCCACCAATACGCAGACCGCAAAGGCCCGCGCAGCCACGGCGGGCGCTATGACTATGTGCTCGAACGCGGCGATGACGGCCTTAAAATCGCCAAAAAGCACATCACATTCCTGAATGACCGGGTAGACATTCCGTTGGACGTATACAACGTATAGCGAATTGGGACCGGACGGGGTTTCTGTTTGGCTGCAGGTCTCCCCCCTCTCCCCGCCCTCTCCCCCCTATGGGAGGCGAGGGGACCCTCGGAGGCGTCGCCACTCATGCTCCCTCGCCTCCCATAGGGGGGAGAGGGAGAGGAGAGGGGGGAGGCCTGCAGAACTGAGGCTACTTAACTGAAGGACCAAAGCTCATGCGCGCCGTCGCCAAATTAGCGAAAGCGGAAGCCAGTGTCGGCGTCATTGATGCGCCGGAACCAGAGGCAGGCCCTGGCGAAGCGCTGATCCGCGTTTCCGCCGCCGGTATCTGCGGCACGGATATGGCGATCTATGACTGGGCGCCACGGATGCAGCCCCGTGTCGCCCCGCCACGTATTCTAGGCCATGAAGCGACTGGCGTTGTGGAAGCGCTGGGTGCTGGCGTCACGCATATCAAAGTTGGGGACCGGGTTAGCTTAGAAAGCCATATCTTCTGCGGTGAATGCCGATTCTGTCGCCGGGGTGATGCGCATCTTTGCCAATTTCTGGGCTATCCAGGGATCAGCATTGATGGCGGGTTTGCCGACCGGGTAGCTGTTCCAGCACAGATTGCCCGCCCCGTACCAGCCGGTATGGATGATCATCTGGCTGCAATGATCGAGCCTTTTGGTATCGCTGTGCATTCCTGCATGGCGCAACGGGGCGTATCTGGCAGGACAGTTCTCGTGAACGGCTGCGGCCCCATCGGCCTGATGACAGTTGCGGCTGCTCGTGCGCTCGGCGCCCGGCGCGTACTGGCGGCCGATCCGAACCTGAAGCGCCTGAAACTGGCGGAGCAGATAGGTGCTGATCTGATCATCGATCCCACCAAAGCCGATGTCGCCAAAGCGGCTCGGGACGCCACCGGCGGGTTCGGCGTTGAGGTCGGCATCGAATATTCCGGCGTAGCCTCCGGCTTGGACGCCGTGCTGGCAGCGACGGAACGCATGGGCGATATCCGCCTAGTCGCGGGGCCGAAAGATCCGCACCCACTGGATATCAACGCCATTCTTCGTACCGGCATCTCACTCTACGGTGTGCACGGTCGCAGGCTTTGGCAGGATTGGGATATGTCTGTGGAACTCCTAAGCGAAGGCCACGTTGATATATCAATGCTCGCAGACCCGGTTCTGCCGCTCGACCGCGCTGTCGAGGGGTTTGAGGCGATTAAGGCGGGCGCGGCGTTGAAGCCAATTTTGATTCCGGAACAGGCCTGATACACCGAGCGCCCATGCGCCTGATTTCACACCTAGCGATTGGTCTGTGGGCTTCGCTGCTTGTCACATCGGCAGCAGCGAATGGCTTGGACGCGCGCCGAACTTTGGAGCCAGGTCGCGTGTTCCAGGCACCGATGGCAGCGCCCGCTCCACCGCCGCGCCTACTTCTGGCCGAGCAGCCTGAACCCGAGCCAAAAGGCACGCCGGAAGTTGAACGTGGCGATCCATCAGACAAACCCGCCAACACCCAAGCGCCAACCAAAGTGTATGCTTACGAAGTCTTCTATAATGCGCCCAAAAAGAAGCTGGAAAAGAAGCTCGTCGATCTATCCATATTGCAGCGCAAAGTCGCTGAACCGCCACTTAGCCGGGCGGCGTTGATCCGCAGGGTCGAAAGCGATGTGGCGCTTTTCCAAAAAGCGTTACAGTCGGACGGATATTACGCCTTCACGGTCGAGCAAAAGATCGACTTCGCAAACGCCCCGGTCGCCATCACCTTCGATATCACTCCAGGCCCTCGGTACACACTTGGGCAATACCGGATCGACTATGACAACCCGGACGCACCGGGCCTTTTTAAGGACCTAAGCCTGCTTGGCATCGTGGTCGGTGGGCCGGCCGCATCTGAGAAGATCGTCGAGGCGGGGCCAGTGATCCTCAGAAAGCTTGGCGAATCGGGCTATCCACTCGCTAAGCAAGGTAAACGCCGTGCGGTCGTGAACCATGATGAACAGACGCTGACAGTCGTGCTGGACATCCACGAAGGCCCCCGGGTGAATATTGGCCAAACATTTATCGCAGGCGTAGACCGCACCAAGGAAAAATACCTCAAACGGGTCGCCAATTTGGACCAGGGCGATCTGTTTGATATCTCAAAGATCGACGCCGCCCGCCGTCGCCTGTACCAGACCGGCCTGTTCAATGGCATACAGATCAATTGGGATGATGCACCCGATGAATCCGGTGAGCTGGACATCACCGTCGTCGCAAAAGAACGCAAACCGCGCACCATTTCGCTTGGCCTGAACTATTCGACGACCGAAGGGGCCGGCACCGACATTGCATGGATCCACCGCAATATCTTCGGCGCCGACGAAGATTTATCCGTGACGCTAAAAGCCGCTGAGGTTGAGCAGAGCCTCCGCACCGAATTGGCAGCACCCAACTGGAAACGGTTGGATCAACGCGTGCATGTCGCTGGCGAGATCGCGCGAGAAGTGACGGATACCTACGAAGAACAGAAAATCTCTGCCGAATCAGGCGTCAGCCGCCCGTTTGGCAAGCGCTGGAAAGGCTCTGCGACCGGCGTGCTGGAAGTGTTGGAAACGACGGAGAATGCCATCACGACCCAGAATGTCGTGGCCGCGTTCCCGCTCATCGCCCTTTACGACGGCAGCAATGATCCCTTCGATCCTTCCAAGGGCTACAAGCTCGAATTCAAGCTGGAGCCTGCTGCGATCACCTTAGATAACACCGATTTCCTCGCGACATTTTCCATGGGCGGGTCGGTCTATCACGACCTGCTTGGCGACAAGACGCTGATCGCCGCCGCACGCAGCCGGGCCGCCTTCATTCTGGGCCCAGCCCGAGACCGCATTCCTGCAAGTCGCAGGCTCTATGCAGGCGGCGGCGGTTCGATCCGCGGGTTCGAATTCCAATCCGTCGGTCCGCTCGACGCCGGGAATGATCCTGAAGGCGGGCGCTCTTCCTTGGAATTCGGTGTCGAAATGCGTTGGCGGATCACGGACGATATCGGCATCGTACCCTTCATCGATGGCGGGTCCGCATTCGAGGACCCAAGCCCAGATTTCACGGATTTCCACTTCGCCGCCGGGCTAGGCCTTCGCTATTACACGCCGATTGGTCCGCTCCGCCTGGATGTCGCTGCGCCGCTGAACCCGCGCGAACAGGACAATCTGTTTGAATTCTATATCAGCATCGGACAGGCATTCTGATGCTGCGCGTACTGAAATGGTCTGGCATCACCGTGCTGGCGCTTGTCGCCCTCATCGCCGTTGCGATGATTGGCGGGCGGTACTGGTTGGCGAGTGATAGCGGGCGGGATTTCATTGCGGGCCAGGCAGAGGCAGCAGGCGTGCGCATTGCTGGCCTTGATGGCGATCCGTTTGGCGCATTGACCGCTGCAAAAATCGAAATGCAGGACCCGCAAGGCGCTTGGCTAACGGTTGAAAACGCCACGTTCCAGTGGCATCCGATGGCGCTCTTTTCCCGCACAATCTTGATAGAAAACCTTGCGGCGGACAGGGTAACGGTTGCGCGCCAACCGGCTTCTGACCCCGCACCTGCGGATACTGCACCCGGCGAGCCATTCGATCCGCCACCTATATCTGTCGAACTGCAGCGCCTTGCCGTTAAAGAAATTGTGATTGCGGAGGCTGTCGCTGGCACGGCTGCGCGCTTGAGCCTGGACGGCAACGCACGATATGTATCTGGCGCTGCGGAAGCGAAAATTGCTGTAGATCGGTTGGATGGCCCCGGCAGTTTGAAGCTTTCTGGTGGCTACCGGCTTGCTGACAATCATTTTGATATTGACCTAATGGTCGATGACCCAGCGGGTGGCCTCGCCACCAGTCTGCTTGGTTTGCCGGATGGCGTGCAGGCTGTGCTGACCGGGGCCGGTGATCTTTCCGCCTGGAAGGGCCGCTTGGACGGCAAGACTGGCGCATCCAAGCTGGCGGACCTGGCAATCACGCTCAATCGGTCCGGCAATGCGATCCAGACGACAGTCAAGGGCGACCTGCATCCAGCCATTCTGATGCCCGCCGACCTGCGCGAGACCATTGGCGACACACTCGCTATCGATCTAGTGGCTGGGCTAACGGAAACCGGTGCCGTTGTTGTCGAACGCTTCACTGCGAAGGCAGCCCCTGCGGCAATCGCGGTGCAGGGCCGGTTTGAGCCAGGTACCGGTGCCGTTAACGCGACCGTGCGGACTGAGGCCATCGACGTCAGTAAGATCACGCCATTTGCGCCCGGCCTTGAACTCAAGAATCCAGCCATGACGGCAGACGTTTCGGGCACGATCGAAAAGCCCCAGATTTCAGCAACAGTCACAGCCAACCGGGCCGCCATGAACGCCATTGCGGCCAGTGACATCTGGCTGAAGGTTCAAACATCCCCAGATCTTGCCGCAGCCCAGCTTGGCGCACCCTGGACAGCGCGGTTGGAGCTGAAGGAAATCACGCTGGACGACCCCCAGCTCACCAAGCTTAGCCGCCGCCGTTGGGTCATCGATGCATCCGGGCGCTATGACGCTGATGCAACACGGCTGCCGATCAAGGCGCAGATCACAGGCGCTGGCTTGGCAGGCGCACGCTTTAACGGTGGTGCGGACCTTTCGGGCGTCGTCGAGGGCGCTTTCACGGCGAATGTCCTGAACCTGGCAGAACTCGCCCCCCTATCCGGGCTACCCCTGAATGGCCAAGGTAAACTGGCGGGCGATGTTCGGTTCGGGCCTGATGGATTGAAGCTCAAAGGGCTGAACGCAACCGCACTGGGCGCAGCGCTATCCGGTACCGTAACGCTTGGACCGGGACTACAGAAAATCGACAGCGCCCTGAAGTTAAGCGTGCCTGATCTCGGCAAGGTCGCACGGGTTGTTAATGCGCCGGTGGATGGTGCCCTTTCTGGCGGTATCAATATCTCGGGCAAACTGACGGATCCGGCTGTGGCGGCAGATCTGAACTTCGCGCCGCTTATTGCCGCCGGGCAAACGTTCCAGACAGCCCGCATCCAGGCGGATGCAAAAGGTCTGACGACCGGCCCGAATGGCCGCCTTAATGTGTCCGCTGCCTCACCCTATGGCCCGCTGGATGTCAGGACGCTATTTGCCCTCAAAGGCCAGATACTCAGCCTGAGAGACATTGCTGTTAGCGGACCAGGGGCGGAAGCGGCAGGCGATCTGTCGGTCAATCTCAACACAACAATTGCTGACGGAACGGTGCGGGTGACGCTCGCCAGCCTTGCGGAAGCAGGTCGCGCGTTCGGGCAGCAGGCGGCTGGCGAGGGCGGCGGCGTCATCAAGCTTTCCGGGGGCAGGTCCGGCCAGCAGATCGATGCTGACCTGGACCTAAAAAACCTTTCTGCCGCTGGCGTCAACGCAAAACGCGTTACGGTGAAAGCAAATGGCGGCATAGATGGTGCCTCCCCCATCAAGGCAGAAGTGACCGTTGAACAGGCGAAGCTGGACGGTGCGGACATTGCCGAAGCCGTGGTCACACTAGACGGGCCGCTCAGCGGCGCGGACGTGACGGCCAAAGTCAAAGGAAAAGCGAGCGGTCAGGCCATGTCAGCAGATATCGCTGGCAGACTGGCGCTCACCAATGGCGAGACCCGCTTTGAGCTAGCAAGTGGCAAGGGCGCATTCGCCGGAGCGCCGTTCAGACTGGAGCCTGGCCTCCGCATTTCACAGAACAGTGCTGGGCTAACGGTCAAGGGCCTCGACCTTAAGTCCAAGCCCATAAAACTCATCGCATCTGTTGATATGTCGGGCGAGCGGATCAGTCTGGACCTGAGAGAAGCCAATGCTGATCTGGGTGCGTTGCAGAAATTCATCCCAAGCCTACCTGTCCTTGGCCAAGTGACAGCCTCTGGCAAGATTGACGGCACACTGGCGGCGCCCCAGGGTGCCATTGTCCTGAAAGCCAGCAGTATCCGTGCGGCTGATGATCCAAGCGGCGCCGAAATGGAAGTGGATGGCCGGTTCGGCTTAGCCCCTGGCGCATTGACCATTGACATTAGCGGCGCTGGCCTTGGCCCGACACCGCTGACAATCAAAGGCGAAGTTGGGCTTGCACAAAGCGCGGGCGGTCCGCCGCTGCCGAATGATGCGTCCCGGCTGGCTTTGGCGGTTGCATGGCAAGGTTCTGTTGAACCGATCCTGGCATTGGCGCCGCTGGATGATCATCGCGTGACTGGCGATGCTACGATCGATATCCGCGTTGGCGGAACCATGGGCACGCCGGATGTGCAGGGCCAGATCGCACTCGGCCCCGGTGGCTATGAGCATCTGGAATTCGGCACGACATTGAAGTTCGATCAGATCGCCGTCACAGCCAACGGACCACGCATTGAGCTTCGCCCATTCACCGCACAAGCTGGTCCTGGCAGTATTTCCGCCGAAGCTGTGGCGACGCTGGATGCAGCGGCGGGCTATCCATTCCAATTCACCGCAAACCTAAGCAATGCGCGCCTTGTCGCCCGGGATGACATCGCGGCCAGCGCCAGTGGATCATTGAAAGCTGAAGGTGGTGCCAAGCTTATCAATGTCGTCGCCCGCATCACGACCGATAAGGTTGAGGTAGAGTTGATCGACAATCTCCCCGCTGACATTCCAGAGCTACACGTCACTGAAATTGGTGACATGCCGGAAGGCCGGGAGATAGGTGATGAAGATACAGGCGGTGGCGGACCGGTTATCAACTTAGATGTTGCCGTGAATATTCCGGGACAAGCGTTCGTGCGTGGGCGCGGTCTCGAATCAGAATGGGGCGGAGATATCACCGTTGGCGGGACAGCGGCGCAGCCTGATATCAATGGGCTGCTGACCATGCGCCGCGGCACGTTTGATCTGCTCGGCAAGCGGCTCGACATCACCAAAGGTGAGGTGCGATTGAGCCCGGACGCCAGTGGCAAGGTCGACCCGCTGCTGGATATTGTGGCTGAATATGAAGGCAATGATTTCGTCGCCAAGGTGCAGCTTCTGGGCCCAGCGGCGAAACCGGAACTCATTCTGTCGTCCACGCCAGAACTGCCCCGTGACGAAATTCTATCCCGGTTGCTGTTCAACAAAAACGCTGGCGCACTGACGGCAACGGAATCCCTACAACTCGCCGCAGCCGTTGCGAGCCTTGCCAGTGGCGGTGGTGGGTTCGACCCCGTAGCCGAAGTCCGCAAGGCCGTCGGCATCGATACATTGCGGGTTGATGTGGGCGAAGATGGTGCGCCTGCCGTTGAAGCGGGCAAATACCTCACCAAGGATATCTATGTCGGCGTGCGCCAAGGCGGTGGCAAGGCAGCAGGCGCGGTCGTGGTGGAGGTCGAGCTGTTCGATAATGTGACCGTTGAGAGCGAGTCCAAACAAGACGGTTCCCAGAAAGTCGGCGCGCGCCTGAAGTGGGATTACTGACCAACTTCCGAAGAGTTGCACTGATCTAAGAGCGACGTCAGAAGTTCACCGCATTCAGAATCGAACACGCCATCCACACGCCGGGGCCGGAAGCGGCGCTGGAATGCGGCTGTCGCAGACGCAGTTGCACTATCAAGCGCGCCAGATTCCGCAACTGCGTACCCCCACTGGGCGAGCAGGCGCTGGGCCGTAATCAAGGGCGGGCGTTGACCGAAGCTATTGCGACGCGCTGCTTCGGGCCATAGCCCAACGCCTGCGCGGGCCAATTCTGCCCATGGGAATAGCTCGCCAGGGTCCGACTTCCGTGTCGGTGCGATATCGCTATGGGCAAGTACGCGCGGCTGAACAATCCCATGACGTTCCATGATTTCACGGGACAGGCTGATGACGGCGGCGATCTGCGCTTTTGGAAACGGCTTTAGGCCATGGGCATGGCCGGTATTGATGATCTCTATGCCAACAGACACATCGTTCAAGCGGCTGCGCCCTGCCCAATGGGATAGCCCCGCATGCCAGGCGCGTTTCGCTTCATCCACCATGGCGAACACGGTGCCATCTTCATCCACACAATAATGCGCGCTGACCTTGGCTTCAGCATCGGCAAGCCGGGCCAAGGCTTCCGCGCCCGTCGCCATGCCAGTGTAGTGGAGGATCAGTGCATCGATCGGCGCTCCGGGCGGGCGGTCGTCAAAATTCGGTGAAGGGTAATGCTGGATCAAACTGGACTGTCCAGCGCTTCAGCTTTTTCCGCGAGCGCTAACCAGCGCTCCTCGGACTCCTCAAGCTCAGCCTCTGTTTTCTTCAGGAAGGCCGTCAGCTTGTGATAACGGTCCGGGTCCCGGGAATAGGCGTCGGGTTCGGCCAATGCTTTCTCAATCCGGCCAACGTCCTGCTCCAGCTTGGCGATGGTTTTAGGCAATTCGTCAAGCGCATGCTGCTCATTGAAGGTTAGCCCCACGCGCTCCGAACGCGGCCTTGGCGGCGATGCAGTGGGCGCGGATTTAGCCGGTTTTGACTTGGTTAGACCAAGCTTATCGCCCCGCTGGCGGACGTAATCTTTGTAACCACCGACAAACTCCCGCGCTTGGCCATCCCCCTCCAGCGCGATAATGCTGGCGACCATGCGTTCCAGAAAATCCCGGTCATGGCTGACCACGATCAGCGTGCCTTTGAATTCA
The DNA here is from genome assembly GCA_938083135.1 of uncultured Alphaproteobacteria bacterium. Classification (GTDB taxonomy): domain Bacteria; phylum Pseudomonadota; class Alphaproteobacteria; order Bin95; family Bin95; genus VMCJ01. Next base: position 29,258 of record CALLKY010000077.1, read on the forward strand.
CCAAGGGCATCCTCCAGCAGGTCCAGCGTATCCATATCGAGATCATTGGTCGGCTCATCAAGCACTAGAAGATCGCTAGGCCGGGCAAGCAGCTTGGCCAGCAATAACCGGTTCCGCTCACCACCTGATAACGTGCTGACCGGACCACGCACTTGGTCCACGTCGAAATTGAAGTCCTTCAAATATCCAACCACATGGCGCGGCGTATCCAGCACCATCACTTGGTCGCCGCCGCCGGGGCACATGGTGCGCCAGAGCGATTCGTCAGGATCAAGGCCTGCACGCTTCTGGTCAAAATAGGCAGCGTTCAAGGTTTTAGCGATGCGGACATTGCCACTGTCTACGGGCAAATCTTTGGTCAACATGCGGATCAGCGTGGTTTTCCCCGCGCCATTGGGGCCGAGCACACCAATCCTCTCGCCTTTAAGAATGCGCGTTGAGAACTCACTGAACAGCACGCGCTTACCCTTGCCGTCCGGTGCGGGGACGGAGGCCGAAATATCCTTTGCCTCAATCGCCATTCGGGATTTGGCTTCACCTTCGCTGATCTGAAGATCAATGCGGCGGGGCTTACCGATTAGTGCTGATCGTTGGTCCCGCATAACATCAAGCCTAGCCAGTCGACCTTGATTGCGCTTCCGCCGCGCCGTGACGCCGCGCAGCAGCCAGCGTTTTTCCTGGGCAAGTTTGGTGTCCAACCGCTCCGCCTGCCTGGCTTCTTCCTCATAAATGCTTTCAGCCCAAGCCTCATATTCGCGGAACCGCTTTTGCGCGGTGCGTAGAATGCCACGCTCGAGCCAGAACAGACGCTGCGTGATCGCATCCAGAAAGGCGCGGTCATGGCTGATAACCAGCACGGCGCCACCGAAGCTCAACAGAAAATCTTCAAGCGCTTGGATTGCCAGCAGGTCCAGATGGTTGGTGGGCTCATCCAGCAGCAGCACATCTGGCGGGCGGATGAGCGCGCGGGCCAGGCTGACCTTGCGCGCTTCGCCGCCAGAAAGTTCGGTCGTCATGCGCGCGCCCGGCATGCCAACACGCTCCAGTGCGGCCGATATCTCATAGTCGCTGGGCGGATTGTCGGGGTCAGCGGCAGCCACATGCTCCCACGCCGTTTCGCCTTCATTGAACCGGGGTTCCTGCGGCAGGTATGAGACGCGCGTGCCGGGCTGCAAGAACAGCTCACCAGCATCAGGTTGAATAACGCCGGCCATCAGCTTCATGATCGTTGTCTTGCCACAGCCATTCCGACCGACCAGCGTCGCCCGTTCACCGGGCAGCAGCTGCAGTTCTACATCCTCGAACAGCGGATTGGCACCGTAGCCAAGAGACACGCCGCGCAGGGCTATGATGGGCGGTTCGGCCATGGTTTGGGGCGGCTTTGCTGGGACAGGAAACGCCCCCTCACGATCCGTGGGCAGGCAGGGAAGGTATCGAAGCGTCCAAACTGGGACTCCTCGCCCCCCAAGGGGGGAGAGGCGGCACCGGCAACAGAATCAAAATTCTGTTGCCGTGAGTTTTAACGAGCGAGCAGTGAACAGGTTAGAAGGAGCACGCGCTTATCATCGCGGCAGCGCCCCCCTCACCCTGTCCCTCTCCCCCCGTAGGGTGGAGAGGAGAATGCGTTGGAGCACCCACTACAAACCCAGACGCCCTCAGCCCTTAAGAAGCGGCTTTCAGCGGTGTGCGCTTAACCGTCATGGTGTCGACGCCTTCGACACGGATCAGCTTGGTCGGCGCGTCGCGATAGGGCGCGTGGACGGCACCGACTGGATAAAGATGCGCGTCGCCTGGCTTCATCACGTAGGTGTCTGTCTTAACGACTTCCCCTGGTTGATCGCCTGCAGGCTGCTTAACGATCTTCCAATCGGTCATGCTGGTTTCACCAACGGCTTGGCCGTAGATCGCCCAGGTCGGGCCGTGATCATGCGGATTGCCCTGCTTTTCGCCGGTATAGCTATGGGCGCAAATGCAGAACCCAAGATCAGCATCGCGGTAGATCACGGCGCGTTCTTCCGTGGCCTGGCCAAGCTGTGCCTCTACGAATTCCTGATCATTGAGCGCTTTCTCAACGAACGCACACACTTGCTTCTGACCGCCAAGGCCAGGGTCAGCCTGCAGAGCGCTACGGCAGTCTGAAGCGAATTGATCGAGCGTATAAGCCATGGGGTCTCTTCCTTTATGCTGAAATTCCGTGATGCCAATTTACAGCGGTTCGCGCGTGAATCAAAACGGTGGTTTTCACAGTGGTTTTCAGTGTAATTGCATCAGCCAACGGCTAGACTGATTTGCTTTAATAATCGCGTGATTATCAAGGCCACTCCAACGGCGATGGCAAGTCGAAAGGCGCGAAGTCAATTCTAATGGCTCGTCGGCTTGCCCCAGTTTGAGACGGCTTCGAGCGATGAAGCGTCAGCATCTTCAAAATTAAGATATCGCCCCGTCTTGCCTCACAAATCTCTTCCGGATAGCGGCTAGCTGCTTCCGACGCTTGTATGGCAGAGACGAACCCACATTTGTGACTTCCCAAAGCGATCTGCATGGCGCCGTTTGACTCGACCGTGTCGTCAAGACGCACGCGAACAAAGAGCATCTGATGAAGCAATTCGATTGGCGGCTCGCAATGCCAAACGCCCGCCTTTCGGGTCCAATTGTCAAAACCAGCAGCATCTTCTCGCGCTTTGACGGCGATAATACGGTCTTGATGCCACGGCAGTGTCCAGTTGCTATTCTCGGATTTATTGAAACCAACAATCCGCACCGGTTTCGTCTTCGGATCAATTACTTGAACTGCTCGAACCAATGCACTGGACAGCGAAAACGCAGCCGCATTCTTGTAATCAATGTCAATCCGCTGCCCAGGCCTCGCTTCGATAGCGACAACATTATCTAAGAACGCAAGTTCATCTTTCGGAAGAGCATCCCGAAGCCAAACACGACCGTCCTGCTCGAATTCATCAGCCAGTTGGGGATCAATATGCATTCATAGGTTTTGCTGCAAGCGAGTGCAGCACGCAACCCGGGCCGGTAGAACCATCGACGAGAATAATCCTGCATCTATGCTTGCAGGACACCACAAACTTGAATGCGAGATCGACAGAAGGAGCTTTAAATCTGGCCCCCGCTAGCCGGTGGCAGCGCCTGCAGCAGCGCGTTCCCGGTGCAGATCATATCTGCGCTGGTGCCGCGGTATCGTTGGATTGCTTCATGGATCAGTGCGGCGGTTTCGGCGTCTGGCGGTGGTAGGTTGGACGGTGGCGGTGGGAGGTCCTGATATAAATCATGGCCCGCCTGAACAATCCCGCCAATGGCCCGCGCCTCTGCCGCTTGCACAGCCGGATCAGCGCGACGTGGCGGGATAACGGCAGCGAGATATGCCGCAAACGCCGGCCACCGCACGAACTGGCGATAGAGCGCTGGTAGGAACGGCGCGCCGCCAATCGGCACCATTAGCGTTTGCGTCGCCGCAACCAAATCATCCGATAAGCCATCCATTGCTGGTAGTACCGGCATATCAGCAAGCGGCGTCGGCGCCTGCCATTGCGCATCACCGTAGCCAGATCCATTGGGCGCAGCAGCCCCTGTTGCCAGCGGTTCTAGCATGGCACCAGTAATGACGTTGACAGGTGATACCCGTGCGAAATTGGCAGCGATATTGCGGATCGTCTCAACATCCTGATCGCCAACGCCCAGCAATCGCAGCACCGAGGGCGTGAAGGGCGGTAAAGGAGGTTGGGCCGCCGCCTCTGCCGCGCGCCACGCAGCTTCCGGCGCTTTGCCAGATATCATTGCTGGGCTAACGACGGCCCAGCCCCATTCCAGCACGCCGGGCATCGTCGCCAGAAAGCGCTGTAGCGTTGAAACATAAGGCACGCCAGAACAACGCCGGATTTCCGCATAAATCCGCGCGAGGTCGCCCGTAGCATCCGCCTCACTAAGTTCGGGGAGATAGCTCATGCGGTGCTCCCGTGCAGATGATCTTTCGCCAGCATCACGTGGGCGCCTTTAACGCCGTTCACGACCTGACTAACACGGAGATCGCCGGTGATGCTAAGCAGCGCATAGACTTCCTCCCGGCTGAGATTGGTTTTCTCCGTGCCAAGATCGATCATCCCTCGCAGAGCTTGCTTCGCTGCCTGATCTAAATCAGGGTCCAGGCCAAGGGTGATGTAATGGGTATCGGTTTCTGCAATTGGCAGGGCAAGATTGCGATTTTTGTGCAAGTGAAATTCGAATGTGCCGGTGAGCGCGGCTTCAATCGCGGTCACGTTGACTTCACCATCGCCCTGGCGCGCATGACCATCACCGGCGGAGAAGTTTGCGCCCTCCACAAATACCGGGAACGTAATGGAAGCGCCGACGCCGAGTTCCTTGCAATCCAAATTACCGCCGAATGCGCGCGGTTCGATGGAGCGTTGCATGCCCCATTCTGCCGGAGGTGCCGTGCCCATCACGCCGAAGAAAGGTGCCAGCGGCAGTTCAACCCCCCAGGGCAATTTCGCTGTCATCGCGTCGCCATCAAGGGCGATGTGGATCAGCTTGTATTCGTGGAAATCCTCATACAGCGCGCCTGCGAGCGGCTTGATATAATTCCACCCCCAATCGCAGCCGATCTGAATATCCTTGACCCGCACCTCCAACGCATCGCCGGGCTCCGCGCCGCGCACATGCACGGGGCCGGTCAGAATATGGCCGGAGCCGAAGGGCGGTTTCACATTGGCATGAACGTCCGCATAGGAGGGCGGTACGGTGAATGGCGGGCCGGGCATCACGGCAGGCGCGCCCGAAATCGCTTCAATGACGACCGTATCGCCAGAATCGATCTCCAGGACCGGTGGAATATCGGCGGCGAACACGCCCCAATGGCAGGTCTTACCGCTTGCGGGGATATGGTGGGTTTTGGGCATTGGCTGCGTATCCAGGTTTGGGGTTTGTGGGATGATCCCATGATATTCGTTGGAACGGAACGCGCTTGTTTTGGGGGAGCAGTTCGTTCCGTTCTACTGGCTTCCCCCCTCACCCTGCCCTCTCCCCCCCTATGGGGGAGAAGGATCAGGGTGAGGGGGGTGCTTACGGTTCGGGAGAAAATGATAGCGACACCAAATCGATTGTGTGATTCACGCCTGCCACAGCACGATCCGACAAATGTTCACAAGGAGCGCTTGGGCGGAACCCCTGAGTTTCAGCCAATTCATATAGCCCCAATGGCACAAGCGCTGGCGCATTTTCTTCACGCGTATGCTTTTCGAGCTTTGCCGCCAAGTTCACAGCATCGCCAATCACCGTCATCTCAAGCCGATCGCCATCGCCAACGGCACCATAGATCACACGGCCACTTGCAGCAGCGCCAATGATTTCGACGGGCGGCAGGCCTGCATCAATGCGCTCTGCCGCCCAAGCTGCCGCTTCCGCCATACAGGCTTCGAGGGCCCTACAGGCGTCCCGCGCATAGGTTTGGCTTGGGGTCGCCGCACCGAAGCTGGCCAGGATGCCATCGCCCAGGAACTTGTCGATGACACCGCCATGGCGGCGCAGAATGGGCGTGAAGCGGGCCTGATAATCCGTTAGCAAAGCAATGACATCCGCAGGCGGCAGCACATTCGCCATCGGTGTGAAGTTCCGGATATCCAGGAATAGCACGGCGGCTTCACGGGTATCCCCCTCCCCTGCCGCGACCCGGGCTTCGGATTCCGTCACCTGCGCCACCACTTCTGGTGCGAGGAACCGCGACATATCCTCTGCTGCTGCAGCGTCCGCCACGGCTTGCTCCAAGGTTCGACGGGCGCGTGCGATTGCGACGGCAAGGACGATTGTGACCATCAGGATTGAGATGATTTTGTCGAATTCAGCGCCGATCAGGATCGCGTTATTGGTCATGTAGTAGATGTAATCGCGGGTGACCATCATGCCGCCGTCGTCCCACATGACAGCATAGGCCACCATGCCGCTCCAGCCGATCGCAGCAGCTGCACCGGCAAGAATCACATACAAAGCTTCAAATCGGAGCGCGCGGAGGCTGATAAAAATGAACACATACAACAGCGTCGGGATTTTCAGGTAAAATGAGGGCGGTTGCTCATACTGGAGGTGGAAACTCCAGATCATGCCAAGCAGCAGCCCCATATCAGCAACGGCGGAAATCGCCACCAACCATCCCGGCAGGCGCCGCTTGTAGGCGATTGCAAGGCGCAAGACCGTGAACAGCGCATACGCCCCAAGTGCGAGTGCCGCCGGTTGAAAACCCGCCCCATCCGGTGCTGTTTTTGGTGACAGGGCGTAGAGCGTCCCGAATACGATCACCGCACCCAATTGCAGCCAACCAATCAGAATTTCGCTGCGGTCCTGGGCAGCGTCAATCCGGGCGCGCACTCGTGCTGGAAGCGCCCTGCCAACCGGTGCGCCAAGCACTTGCGTCATGGCCCACATAGGCAGGCGCCTCCAAGCTGGAAGCGTGGACTGCCGATCAGGCGCGTGTGTCTTAACAGGCGGTTGCATGGGTCATGTTATGCATCAGGTGGGGATAGAATGGGGCGCACGTTCCAGTATCCCACACTTCATATCTCTGTGATCGCAGGCGACCGCTTCTCTAACCAGATGCTGGTTGCGTGGGCACCGTCGGGTTTTGGCGGCAAGTCCGGCATCAACGCTTGCACATCCTCTGCCATGCGCGTTTCGGCATAATGGCTGGAGGCGATGATCTGATATCCGCTGTCTGCGATCAGGCCGTAGACTGCGTTTTGTTCGTTGTATCCGCGCCATTCCCATGCATCCGGATAGGGATCTGGCAGCAGGATATCGTGGATATGGACCAGCGCACCTTTTGGCAGCATCGGCATAATCCGGTTGAACAGAATATCCACGTCAGACCCCGGCATCAGCACATGGCTTGAATCGATGAAGAGCATGTCCCCAGCGGCTAAGTCTTTGAACGCAGTTTCGCCTGCTTGCTGGATTGTCGCCTGTTGGATTGAGACACGGCCCGACAGGCCCGCAATATCTGCTCTAGGTGCCGGGTCAATCGCCGTGATGATCGTCGGTAGCCCTTCATCCGCGACGGCGCGCGCGGCGAAGCGGGTAGAATGACCGCTGCCGATCTCCACGATGCGGGCAGGCTTCCGCGCGCGGACCAGCCCATACAACAAGGCTGCGTCCAGTCCCGGGAACCAATCCTGATTGAAGCGCGGCGCAGGCGGCGGGTCACGGCCATCCATCAACGGCCAATGCGCACTATAGCTTGCCGATTGTTCCAGGCTCTGCCGGATTAGGGTTCGCGCTGCATCAAATGGTGCTTCTGGATAGGGTGTTGATGGCGGGGGTGATCCGGCACGGTAACGATAAGGGATAAACCAGCCGTACTGTCCAAGCCCAAGCGCATCCGCTAGCTGAAACCGCATGCGGCGCAGGCGTTTGGAGAGTGGCAGACCAGATGCACTGCTGCTCAAAGCGTCAGCGTCTCGCCTTCGATGGCAGCAATGGTGCCGGGGCGCGCTGCCGCCGCTTCTGCCGCAATCTTGTCCATGGCATCATCCGTGCGAGCGGGATCATGGTGGAACAGCACCAATTGCTTGGCGTCCGCCATCTCCATCAACCGAATGCCTTCATTCCAGGTGGAATGGCCCCAATCGGGACGACCTGCAAATTCTTCTTCCGTGAACATCGCGTCATAGACCACGATATCCGCCTTATCCATCAGTTTGAGCGCACCTTCATTCGGCTTGCCTGGTACATGCGCAGTGTCTGTCACCACAGCAATGGCCTTGCCGCTATATTCGATACGGTAACCAGTGCAGCGGCCCGGATGGTCCAGCGGTGCTGTCACTAAGCGCACGTCATCAAAGGGCTGCAGCGTCTCACCACAATCAAAATCATTGAAGCTGACATCAGCTTGGAACACATCCGGCGGCACTGGGAACAACGGATTGGACATCAGATGTTCGCAGGCTTCGCGCAATGTACGGTCCGGGCGGAGATGGCCGGACCAAAAGCTGACCTTATTAGTCGGATTATAGGCAGGTGCAAAAAACGGCAGGCCAACGAAATGGTCCATGTGTGTATGGGTAAAATACACATTCAAATCCTGGCCATTGCCTTCGCCCGCGAGTTTACCGCCAAGTGGACGGAGGCCTGTACCAGCGTCAATGACAATTGTCCGGTCACCGCAGCGAATTTCCAGGCAAGGCGTATTTCCGCCATAACGCGCCGTCGTAGGACCAGGAGCCGCTATGCTGCCCCTCACGCCCCAAAAAGTTATCGAAAACGCGTCGCTCACCCGCTGCACCCCGTCCGGCTAAAAAGCATGCCGATTCATACAGAACTCTCTGATCCTGTATTAGTGGCGTTAGCGACAAAATGAATCAATGGGAGAATTGACCAATAATGGGAGAATTGACCAATAAGTGTGCGCATTGTCACGGCTGGAGCTTGTATCCGCCCGGTTCTGTCACCAAGATTTCTGCATTTGAAGGATCGGCCTCTATCTTTTGGCGGAGGCGATAGATGTGGGTTTCCAAGGTATGCGTCGTCACACCAGGGTTGTAGCCCCACACTTCGTTCAACAGCGTTTCCCGCGGTACTGGCCTGCGCCCGGCGCGGTATAGGTAGCGCAGGATGGCGGTTTCTTTCTCCGTCAGATGCACTTTTTTATTGGCGGTTTCATCCACCAATATTTTCCCACCCGGCTTAAACACGAACCGATTGATCGTGAAAACTGCGTCCTCACTCGCTTCATGTTGCCGCAAATGCGCCCGCAAGCGCGCCAGCAAAACCGGCATGCGGAAAGGCTTCGACACATAATCATTGGCACCGGAATCGAGCCCAAGAATTGTGTCTGCCTCACCATCCATGGCCGTCAGCATGATGATTGGGCAGGCCACACCGGCGCAGCGCAGCGCCCGGCAGACTTCACGGCCATCCATATCTGGCAGGCCAACATCCAGCAGAATGGCGTCGAACCGGCCCGCTTTCGCCGCCTCGATAGCACCCGCCCCGTCGCCAGCGGTTTCCGTTTCGAAGCTGTCATGCAGCTTCAATTGTTCCGCTAGCGTATCGCGAAGATCCGCTTCGTCATCGACCAGCAATATCCGTCTCACGACCGACATATCCGCCCCCTAAGCACTGCCGCATTCAGCGTTATTTGTGGACGATGACCGCCAACGTCAAGGACACAGGTTCAGAAGACTACCCATGCCCGTCGTCCTTGGGCATTCTGACGGAAAGCATTCAGGGGAGAAAATCACATGAGCGAGAGTTTGAGCGGTAAGCGCATTTTGGTAACAGGCGCGGGTTCAGGCATTGGCCGGGCAACAGCGAAAGCGCTCGCAGAGGCGGGGGCTCGCGTCATGGCGAGCGATATCGATGCTGTAGCCGCAGCCGAAACCGCGGACATGATTGGCGGCAAAGGTGCGTGGATGCAGCAGGACGTCACCAGCGAGGACACCTGGATCGGCGCGATTGCTGAAACGGAAAAAACTTTGGAAGGCATGGATGGCCTCGTCGCCAATGCCGGTATCGCCATCACTGGGCGGATCGAGACATTTTCGCTGGAAGACTGGCGCAGGCAGCAGGCGATCAATGTAGACGGCGTATTTCTGGGCGTGAAACATTCGATCCCGGCCCTGCGGCGAGCAGGCGGCGGTTCCATCGCTATTCTATCCTCTATCGCTGGATTGCGCGGAAATTCAGTCGGGTTGGCCGCATATTCCGCGACCAAAGGCGCGGTGCGGCTATTTTCGAAATGCGCCGCGCTGGAATGCGCCCGGGGCGGGGACAATATTCGTGTGAATTCAGTCCACCCTGGCATCATCGACACACCGATTTGGGAAAAAATGGGCATGACCGGCACAGGCAATACGCCACCGTCGGAGCGCGCTGCTGCCTTGGCACCCATGGGCCGGTCTGGCGATGCATCTGAAATTGCAGACGGTATTGTGTTCCTGATGTCAGACGCATCCCGCTACATGACTGGCGCGGAACTCGTGATTGATGGCGGAGTGACGGCATGAGCCGCCCCGCCACAAACGACCCTGCCGCCAATCTTTGGACGCACACAGCCCCGCCTGCCCCAGTTTGCCCACGCCTGGAGGAAGACCTGACGGCGGATGTCGTCGTCATCGGCGCTGGGTTCACCGGCCTATCCACCGCACTGCATCTCCGTGAAGCCGGGGCGAATGTGATTGTGCTGGAAGCGGAGGAGCCTGGCTTTGGCGCGTCTGGGCGCAATAATGGCCAAGTCATTCCAGCCTATGTCCGCCATAATCCAGATGATGTTGAGCGCCTGTTCGGCGAAGAGCGCGGCAAGCGCCTGAATGATTGGGTCGCAGATTCAGCGGACCTCGTGTTCAGCCTGATCGCGAAGCACAGCATCCAATGCGAGGCCGCGCAGAACGGCTGGTTGCAACCGGCACATCGCCCAAGCCGCATGAAAGGCGTGATCGCCAAGCAGAGCCAATGGGCGGCGCGCGGCGCACCGGCCCGGCTCCTCGACAAAGAGGAAATGGAAGCGCTTACGGGCTCACCCGCCTATCACGGCGGATGGCTGCACGAGCGCGGCGGCCATATCCAACCGCTTGGATACGCCCGGGGCTTAGCAGACGCGGCGCTGGCCGCTGGTGCGAAAATCCACGGCCAGTCGCCGGTAACCGCACTTGACCGGGCAGATGGCAAATGGCGGGCAAAGACGCCGCGCGGAAGTGTGTCCGCAGATGCAGTTGTGCTGGCGACCAACGCCTACACTACATCGCTCTGGCCACGCCTGCGCCAATCCATCGTGCCCCTGCGCAGTTTCCACGCTGCAACAGCCCCCATGAGCGACAATGTGGCGAAGACGGTACTGCCCAATAATCACGGCCTTTCAGACACTCGGCAGGCGCTTTGGGCATTCCGCAAAGACCAGGGTAATCGCATCATCATGACGGCAGCGCCGATGATTCCGTTCGGCGTTCATGGCAAAATCGAACGGGCTTCGAAAGCCAAAGTCGCAGCAGCGTTTCCCCAAGCGAGCGGCATCGAAATCTCCCATATCTGGGAAGGCTTCATCGCCATGAATGTTGAGCGCATGCCACGATTGCATGAGCTGGCAGGCGGCGTTTATGCAGGGCTTGGATATTCCGGGCGCGGCATCGCGTTGGCGACCAGCATGGGTGCAGCCTTGGCGAAACGGGCCATGGGCGCTGGCCCAGATGACGTCCCACCCCCGCCTGTTCCGGTGAAAACATTGCCAATGCATGATATCGTCGCGCCGATGAGCCGGGCGATGATCGGCTATTATAGCTGGAAAGACACCAAGGATTGACCGCCATGACCAATAACGCCCCGGCAATGCGCCAGCGCCCGTTCGGCAAAACGGGCCTGACGACCCCGGAATTGATGCTGGGCGGCGGGTTTGTCGGCGGCATCATGATCCATTCCGATGAGGACACACGCCGCACAGCGCTGAACAAGGTGCTCGACGCCGGGTCAGACTGGATCGATACCGCGACGAGCTACGGCAATGGCCAGTCCGAGACGAATATTGGGCGGCTCCTGCAGGAAATGCCGAAAGAACGCCGCCCCCGCGTTTCCAGCAAGATCGGCCTGACACCGGAAGACTTGAAGGACCCGAAATCCGCCGTCCGCAAGGCGCTTGAAGCCAGCTTGGAACGGCTGCAAATGGACAAGCTGGAGCTTTATCAACTGCACAATCGCATCGGCTGGAGCGGGTCCCAGGGCCGCGATTGGTTCACGCCTTATGACATCCTCCGCCCCGGCGGTATTGCCGATGCGTTTGAAGCAGCGCGCGAAGACGGGCTGACCGATTTCACCGGTATCACAGCCCTTGGTAATACCGCCGCTGTCCGTGGCGTGATCGCGTCTGAGCGATTCCAATCGGCGCAGGTCTATTACAATATGCTGAACCCAACGGCGGCAGTGAATGCGCCGCCTGGCTTCGACACAACGGATTTCCGGGGCCTGCTTGGCGCATGCCGAACCCATGGCCTAGGCGTCATCGGCATTCGTATTCTGGCGGCGGGTGTTCTGGCAACCAATGAACGCCATGGCCGCGAAATCCCGATCACCGACAATTCAGACCCTGCGACTGAAGACATGCGAGCCGATGCCGTATGGCGCTTGCTTGGCGAACGCAACGAACCTCATGCCGCAACAGCCATCCGCTACGGCCTCGCAAATCAAGACTTCAGCACCATTGAATTCGGCGCGGCCGAGATGTCCCATATAGACATCGCCCTCGCCGCCCAAGCCGCTGGGCCACTGGAAGCCGACGCACTGGCAAAACTGGCCACAGCGTTCCAGACCGCGTAAACACTGTTTCAGGAGAAATTTGATGCGTTTCCTTACAATCTTCACTGCCGCCGCAGCCCTTTTGGCCGCACCCTTTGCCGTGGCAGGTGAAACGCCAGCCCCTGCAGGTGCTGCGGTATATTTCATCGCCCCTGCTGATGGCGCAGAGATCACAGGGCCTGTTACCGTCAAATTCGGCCTTAAGGGCATGGGCGTTGCACCGGCTGGAATTGAGAAGGCCAATACCGGGCATCATCATCTGTTGATCAACATTGATCCGCCGAAGGGTGAGGACTTGGATTATTCGCTGCCGGCAGACGAAAACGTGCGGCATTTCGGCGGCGGCCAAACGGAAGCGACGCTGGACCTGCCCAAGGGTACGCACACGCTGCAATTGCTGCTGGGCGACGCTAACCACATTCCGCACAACCCGCCCGTACTGTCTGGCAAGATCACCATCACGGTCCGGTGAGCGCGCCAGCCCGCCGCATGGCATAATCGGCGGCTGCGCCTACATCTGCTTCAGACGAGAAAACTTCTATCCTGGAGATCATGGTTATGACGCGACCGATTTTGACCGTTCTTGCTGGTGCCGTGCTGGCGGTTGGCCTTGCCGCACCCGCCGCTTCAGCTGGCCTTGATGGCGAGAAGCTATTCAAACGGAAATGCGGCGCGTGCCACTTCGTGACGGACAAGAAAAAGCTGGGACCGGGCCTTGCTGGCGTCTTCGGGCGGACGGCTGGAACGTTCAAGCCGTTCAACTATTCCCGCTCCATGAAAGCGGCAGGGCGGGCCGATCCACCACTGGTGTGGTCTGCCGAGACCATTGACGCCTACCTAGAGAACCCCAAAGAATACATCCCGAAGAATAAGATGGCGCTCCGCCCAATTCGAAAACCAGCAGAGCGGGCCGCCATCATTAAGTATATGGAGCAGGCGACAGCGGCGCAGTAACCGCCCGATTGCACGCGCTCCTGCAACAGCTTTAGGGAGTGCCACAATGTCTGCCGCCCATGACACAATCGAAGACCACGGCCGTTTCGCCTACTCGAACATTCTTGAGCGCCCGCAATATGAATGGCCGAACGGGACCAAGCTTGCGGTCTACACCGCACTCAACATGGAAGTGTTCCGGTACGGCAAAGGTAAGGGCGCTGGCATAGCCCCGCCGGATCAGGCGGAAAGCGCATCTGTGTATTCCTGGCGGGAATATGGCAATCGTGTCGGGTTTTGGCGGCTGGCCGAAATGTTCGACGAATTGGGCATTCCCTGCCAGGCGCAGTTGAACACTGCACTCTATGACCACGCGCCAGATATCTGCGCCAAGCTCCGCGCGCGGGGCGATGAATTCCTGGGCCATGGCCACACCAATTCGGATGAGCAAGGCGGCCTGCCAGAAGCCGAGGAACGCGCCCTGATGCAGGACTGCATGAACCGCATCAAAGCGGAGGAAGGCGAGGCCCCCATTGGCTGGATGAGCCCCTGGCTGTCCAATTCCGCCATCACCGCCGACCTCCTAGAAGAAATCGGCTACAAGTACTTCATGGACTGGACGACGGACGACCAGCCAATCTGGTTCAAGACCCGATCCGGCGGCAAAATCCTGTCCATGCCCTACCCGGTGGAATGCAACGATAACCGCGCGCTGGTGTGGTTCCGCTATACCTCCCAGGAATTCGCGGACATGCTGATCGATCAGTTTGATGAGATGCTGCGACAGGCCGAACGCGGCACGCCCGTTGTGTGCCCAATCTCGCTCCATCCCTTCAGCGTTGGCCGCCCGTACCGCATGCCAGCGCTCCGCCGCGTCTACGAACATATCCTGAAGCACCAGGACCGTATCTGGCTCACCAAGCCCATCGATATTTACAATCACATCGAAAGCCTGCCGGCGGGCACCGTTCCCGGCAGCTAAAGCTTGGGCCAGCTAAATTATATAATGCCTATTCACTGAAGCTCTTCGCATTTGATCTGCTCCATGAAACGCGCCAAGACCGCGCATTTCATGGAAGGGTTTGATGCAAAGATAAAGCAAAAGGCTATAGCTATTCGGACTGCATAGGCCTAGATAGCGAGTGTGGAGAGCTGCGCGACGCGCCAGGGCCATAGTAATCCCGGGGCCGATATCGACAATCCAGGGAACTGTCACTGTTTAGGGCTGTGGTCTTTTGCATACGGTGCCCACCTCTCTCGTAGGGGTCCCGGAGGATTCGAAAGAGCCCAACGCCCAAGCGGCTCTCCACACTTTCCACGATCAGGCTTTGTTGCGCGTCATGCGCGCAAACGTCCAGCGCGTGACGAGGCCGAGCACGGTAAGGTGCAGGAAGCCCATGGCCCAAGCTGTATCGGTGAGTGCGCCGTCCGGGCCAGAGAATGCATCTAAGATCAAGCCCATAACAAAGGGGCCGATTGCGCCGCCCGCATAGCCAAGCGTTGTGTGAACGGCGAGCGTTTGGCCTCGCATGCCGGGCGCTGCGGCTTCAGATGTGCCGCCGGTTAGTGTCGATGAATCCAGCCAGATCGCGCCACCGCTTAAAATCGCCAATAGCACTGCCACGTCATAACCATATGGCCCTAGGTGACCGAGCGCCGCCGCCATCGCCGCCGAAAGTGCCGTTGCCAACAGCACAACGGACCGACGCCCAATGCGGATTGAGAGTTCGTTCCCGAACATGCTCACTCCCGTACCGATTAAAGCGAGTGCCATCGCCGCCGCTTCTGGCCGTGCCCAAGATGCAGCGGCAGCAGTCCCAGATCCGGCGACATAGACCAGGAACGCCACTACCCAACCGCGCAGCACACTCATTTCCCAGGTGTGAAAGCCGTATGTGATCGCAAATGCCATGGCAGCCCGGTTTCGCAGGACAGGCCGGAAATCCAGGAGTGCAGGTCGTGGGCCGTTTGATTCAGGCGGCGGTGCCGGGGGTGCAGCGACCAAAGCGATGCCGCAGCCGAGTGCTGCAATAATGGCGGAAATGATAAACGCCATCTCCCAGCCATACGCGTCCGCGATCAGGCCGCCATACAGGAATGATACAGCCCCCGCGACACCAATCCCGCCCGCATGCCAAGCGACAGCCCGGCGCATCAGGGTCGCGTCCACCCGGTCCGCCAACAGCTTCAGGCCGGTCATATACACGCCAGCCCAGCCGGCGCCTGCGAGCACCCGGCCAATCAGCGCCGTCCAGAACCCATCGGCCCAGAGTCCAAACGCCAAATGCCCAACCGCGATCAATGTGGCACCCAGTAAGTATATGCGTTTGGCGTCTACCCGATCCGTCAGGGAGACCAGAATGGGGGCTGACAGCGCATAGGCTAAATAGAACGCACCGGTGATCGCACCAGCTTCCGTGTTGTCGAGGCTCCAGGCGTCGCTCAGCCGCGGTAATAGCGCCGCCCAGACATAGGCACCGATCTGGGCCGCGATCTGCGCGATACATACGATCAGGACGAGTCGCCCACCGGACATGCCGCCGCCTCTCCAGCTTTGCCTAAAGGTTCGGCAAGGATCGCCCTTGCTCACCCAATATGCGCAAATTATGAGCCGCCAATGCTTTGGTCTGGCTCAAAACCTTGCGTTCCCAAGAGACTGCTACAGCTTAGTCGCCATGTCGACAGAGCAAACATACTTCGATGAGATGCTGGGGTTCGACGAAACCGCACGCAGTCCCTACACAGACTATGACGCATGGTTCCAGGCCGAGGACATCAAGCGCCTCCGCCGGAAAGCGACCGAAGCTGAAGCGTCTTTCCGAAAAACTGGTATCACCTTCAACGTCTATGGTGAAAGCGAAGCAGCGGAGCGGTTGATCCCGTTCGACATCGTGCGGCGCATCATTTCCGGGCGGGAATGGGACCGCTTATCCAAAGGCATTGAACAACGGGTCAGGGCGCTGAACGCCTTTCTGTATGACATTTATCATAACCAGGAAATCATCAAGGCGGGCCGCATTCCCGCCGAATTGATTGCGAACAATGACGCTTTCCTGCCAGAAATGATCGGCGTGACACCCCCCGGTGGCGTTTATACCCACATTGTCGGCACAGACATTGTGCGCACCGGCGAGAATGATTTCTTTGTGCTGGAAGACAATGCCCGCACGCCGTCCGGCGTCTCCTACATGCTGGAGAACCGGGAGACAATGATGCAGATGTTCCCGGAACTGTTCAGCCAGATCAAAGTACGGGAAGTGGCTGGATATCCGCGCAGTCTCCGCCGGTCGCTCGCTGCAACGCGCCCGCCTGCTATCAATTCGTCTGACACTCCGGTGATCGCGGTGCTGACCCCCGGCATGTACAATTCCGCATTCTACGAGCACGCTTTTTTGGCGGATCAAATGGGTGCCGAGTTGGTCGAAGGCCATGACCTCCGCGTCGTTGACGGTCGCATCGCCATGCGCACGACCCAGGGCTACCAAGCCATTGATGTTCTATATCGCCGGGTTGATGACGAATATCTGGACCCGCTGACATTCAATCCCCAATCAGCGCTTGGCGTCGCCGGGATTATGGATGTGTACCGGGCCGGTGGCATCACCATCGCCAATGCCCCGGGTTCGGGCATCGCGGATGACAAAGCCGTCTATTCCTACATGCCTGAAATCGTTGAATTCTATACAGGCGAGTCCGCGCTACTGAAAAACGTGCCGACTTGGCGCTGTAGTGACCCCCAATCATTGCAATATGTGCTGGATAATTTGGCAGCACTGGTCGTCAAAGAAGTGCATGGGTCTGGCGGTTACGGCATGCTGGTCGGGCCAACGGCCTCCAAGCGCGAAATCTCCACCTTTGCGACAAAGCTGAAAGCACACCCGAGCAATTATATCGCCCAGCCAACACTGTCACTGTCCACAGTGCCGATATTCACCCGCGCAGGCTTGGCACCGCGCCATGTGGACCTGCGGCCCTATGTGCTGGTATCGCCGGATAAAGTGACGATAACGCCGGGCGGCCTGACGCGCGTGGCACTGAAAAAGGGCTCGCTGGTTGTGAATTCAAGCCAGGGCGGCGGAACAAAAGATACCTGGGTTTTGGAGGACTAGAGCATGCTTGGGCGAACTGCCAGCGGGCTCTTCTGGATGTCCCGCTATCTTGAACGCAGCGAAAATACAGCGCGCCTGATCGATGCCGGGTTCCACCTGGCACTGACTCGCCCGTCTGAAGCAGCACCAAATGAATGGGCGTCTGTGCTTTCAACATCTGGCGCGGACGAAGCATACAAAGCGAAATATGACGGCTATGAGGGCCTGAACGTCGTCGATTTTTTACTCCGTGACACGGCCAATCCAGGCTCTGTGCTGAGCATGGTCCATATGGCGCGGGAAAACGCCCGCCAGGTCCGCACCGCGCTGACCCGTGAAGCGTTTGAAGCAACCAACGAAGCTTGGATGACCTTGCGTGACCTTTTGGCCAAGCCGGTCAGCGAACGAGACCTTCCGAGCGTTCTGAATATGATCCGCCAGCAATCTGCTTTAGTGCGTGGTGCCATCCACGGCACGATGCTGCGGAATGACGTTTATAACTTCCTGCGCATTGGTACGTTCCTGGAGCGTGCGGACAACACGGCCCGCATATTGGACGTGAAATATTACGTGCTGCTGCCTTCTATCGCCCATGTCGGCGCAGCGCTGGACAATGTGCAGTGGGAGAAAATTCTGCGTGCTGTATCCGCCCACCGAGCCTATCGCTGGCTCAATGGTGAAGGCGTCACTGCGCGCGGGATTTCAGAATTCCTGATCCTGGACCGGCAATTCCCCCGCTCACTCGCGTTCTCTGTCGCTAAGGTCACGGAGAACCTAAACCACCTGGCGCGGGATTACGGCGATAGGCCAGAAAGCTTGGTCCATGCTGAATCCATGAGCGCTATGTTTGATCGGCAAACAATCGCCGCGATTACAGAAATTGGCCTGCACGGCTTCCTGCGGGAATTTATTCGGGATCACTACGGCCTGGCGGGCACCATTGCATCGGATTACCGGTTCCATGAGTAATATTATGCAGCTTAAAATCACGCACACGACCGAGCATACCTACGATAAACCCATCCGGTTTGGCCTGCAGCATCTGCGCATGACGCCAAAATCCAGGGATGGCCAGCGCGTCCTTGATTGGTCGATCACAATCACGGGCGGACAAGCCGAAGCGGAATTTGAGGACCAGCATAATAATCACGTGACCCTGGTTGGCTTCCCGGTGGGGGCTGAACAGATCACCATCGTAGGTGCTGGAACGGTTGAGGTTGAGGACCGCGCTGGCGTTGTTGGCATGCATGGCGGGTTCGCACCGCTTTGGTATTTCGACCGCATCACGCCGCTCACCAAGGCTGGCCCGGAAGTCCGCCGTTTAGCGCGCGAGGTTGGCGGCACTGGCGACCTAAATTGTCTGCATGCGCTTTCCGCCAAGATTTCTGAGATCGTCACCTACACGATTGGCGAAACGGGCGTGGAAACCACCGCTGAAGATGCGCTGAAAGCTGGGGTTGGGGTCTGCCAAGATCACGCCCATGTCTTTATCTCTGCCGCCCGCTTAATGGGCCGCCCAGCACGGTACGTTTCCGGTTATCTACTAATGGATGACCGCATTGAACAGCAGGCGACCCATGCCTGGGCAGAGGCCTATGTCGATGGCATTGGGTGGATTGGGTTTGATCCATCAAATGGGATTTCGCCAGACTCCCGCTATGTTCGCATCGCAACGGGCCTGGATTTCAAAGAAGCCGCCCCCCTATCGGGCGTGACATATGGCGATGCGAATGAGACGTTATCCACCGCATTGACCGTTCAGCAGTAGATTATCTTTCTGCTATATAGCCGTACCGTATCGCATTCCCATATGTGGAGCATGTTGCCATGACCTATTGTGTTGCCTTGCGCATGAATAAGGGTTTGGTGTTTTTGTCGGACACGCGCACCAATGCTGGCGTCGACAATATCTCAACCTTCCGCAAAATGTTCACCTGGGAAGATTCTGGCGAGCGCATGATCACCATGATGACTGCCGGGAATCTGGCGACGACGCAGGCCGTGGTCAGCATTCTGGACGAGCGCACGAAAGCCCCGGCAGACCGCGCGCCCTCAATCCTGCAAGCGCCTTCTATGTTTCAGGTTGCCAAGCTTGTTGGGGACACTTTGGCGGAAGTCGTGCGCAATAGTTCGCCGGACGGGCAGTCAGCAGATGCCTTCGGTGCGACGATTATCGTCGGCGGCCAGATTGGCGACAGCCCGCCGCAGCTCTTTCTGGTCTATCCTGAAGGCAATTTCATCGAAGCATCCGACGATACGTCGTTCTTCCAGATAGGTGAGACCAAGTATGGCCGCCCGATCCTGGTCCGCGCTTTCGACCCTGAAATGAGCTTCGAGGATGCTGTTAAGCTGCTGCTGGTGTCATTCGATTCGACCATGAAAGCGAATCTATCCGTCGGCCTACCAATCGACGTTCAGATCTATGAGGCGAATAGCCTGAAACGTGGTCGTGATATTCGGATGGGCGCGGATGACGCGTATTACAGCATGATCTCGAACAGTTGGGGCGAGGCACTGCGGTCCACCTTCTATTCGCTGCCGACCTATTCATTCAGCGATTAAGGCCGTTCGCCTTTAGCGCAGAACGGCACCGTTCCGCACAATCCCCGCACGGGCTAACCGCCGACGCGCTTCGACGGTGACGCCATTGGCATCCGTCAGCGGAAATGCGCCATGATCAATCCTGAGCAGGGTCGCATCGCCAGGTCCACCAACGGCCAGTCCGCCAAGTTCAGGTCGTCCCATGGCTTTGGCCGGATTGATCGTGGACGCTGCAATGATGTCTGAAAGGTCCATGCCGAGATGCAGGAATTTGGACAGCGTTACCAGTTGATCCACCGCAGGCCCCGGCAGCGACATGGTGTGGACGTCTGACGAGATACAATCCGGCGGCAGCCCAGCCGCCATCATCGCTTCCGCCACCTGCCAGGAAAACGAGCCCTTGCCGTGGCCGATATCAAAGATGACGCCCATGTCTTTGGCCGCCAGCACTTCATCCCTGACGCGCCCGTCCATTGTCGTTGGCGCAGCCGGGAACGGGCGATAGCAATGGGTCAGAACATCCCCCGGACGAAGCCGCGACAGCACCTCCATGCGGGACGGCGGCGGATGATCCAAATGCGCCATGACAGGCAGGCCCAGCGCATCCGCAGACTCAATCGCGATATCCAAAGGTGCGACGCCAATACCGCCAGATGCGACCAGACCAACCCGCACCTTAACGCCAACGATGATATCCCGATGCTCATTCCCAACACGGACAACTTCCATTGGATTGAGCAGGCGGATATCCCCGGACTCACCAACCATAACCGCAGGACTGAACGCGAAAATGCCAGCAAAACTGGCGTTAATGTACGCCAGCACGCGCGCCTCTGACCGCTCAACGATGTGCGCTCTAAACCCGTGGAAGTTACCGGGACCCGCACTGCCTGCATCCACCAGCGTCGTGCACCCGGACTGCCGCATATAGGCGTCTGGGTCGACGCCAAGCGACGTGCCGCCCCAATAGATATGGGTGTGCAGATCAATCAGACCAGGCGTCACGTAGAGACCATCAGCTTTGATGACCTCATTGGCACCCGCGCCAGCATCGGCACCAATGGCAGAAACTTGGCCATCTTTGAAGGCGATATCCGTCACGGCGTCCAGGCCGCTGGCGGGATCAATGACATGACCGCCGATGATAGCAAGATCGTGAGACATATATGAGCGCCTTTATGCAATGCGTATTCGCTCAAAGCATAGCCGTTCGCTACCTCACCGCCTATATTAGGGTCAACCAACCTGAATAGAGGGCACCTGCCATGACCGATAAAGTTGTCAAAACTGATGCTGAATGGAAAGCCCAGCTTTCTGCAGAGTCATATCATGTGGCCCGTAAGCATGGCACCGAACGCGCCTTCAGCGGCGAATATCACGATAGCACAGCCAAAGGCCGGTATGACTGCATTTGCTGCGGGCAACCGCTGTTCATCTCTGATACCAAGTTTGATTCCGGCACGGGCTGGCCAAGCTATTGGGCACCGATTGATGATGACGCCGTCACCGAAAAGAAGGATCGCTCCTTCTTCATGGTCCGCACCGAAGTTCTGTGCAGCAAATGCGACGCGCATTTGGGCCATGTGTTCCCCGATGGCCCAGCGCCGACCGGACAGCGGTATTGCATGAACTCAGTCGCCCTAAAACTGACGACCGCAGATGAGGACGAGTCCGCCGCGTGAGCGCATCCAAAGCCCAGCCTAACCCGCGCGCCCTCATCGCAGTCGCTGTGCTGCTTGTGGGACTCGCGGTCTATACCGCGATTGTCGTGACCCTGGCTGACTACCTGCCAAGCCACTGGGCGGTCGAAGCGATCTATGCGCTGATCATGGGGTTAGTTTGGGTCTGGCCCGCCATCGCCCTATTCCGCTGGGCCGCGAACTGGCGCGCGCAGTAATACCAGATCGTCCGCGTCAGCGCGCCTCTGGCTCGATCACAGCACCGGCCTTCACCATCACTTCAATATCGTCATCCGCATACCCAAGCTCAGCCAAGATTTCGCGGGTTTGCTCGCCGATATGGGGGGCATGGTGGGTGTCTTCGCGCATGCCGCCGCTGAAGGTATTTGGCGTTTTGGTTTTTAGAATGCGCCCCTCTGTCGGGTGATCAACTTCAGTGAAGAAGTCGACATCGGTTAGGTGCGGGTCATCCAGCAGGCTGTCGATCGTATTGTACCGGGCAGCCGGCACATCAATTTCCGCGAAAATCTCAATCCACTCCTCCGTGGTCTTCAACAGCAGGCCTGCTGCGCGAATTTCGAAATATTCCGCCGCATGTTCAGACCGGGCCGCCGCATCCGTGAAGCGTGGGTCTTGTTTAAGTTCCGGTTTGCCAATCACATCAAAGAACGCCGCCGCTTGGGCATTCGTGTTGGGATGCACCGTGATGTAGCTATCCTTGGTCCGCATCGGCTTGTAATCGGGGCTGAGCAGCCGGTTGTCGCCGGAAGGACCAGCAGGTGGCACGAATGTGATCCCAGCCAAATGTTCAGAGGCCACAAAGCTCGCCATATTTTCAAGCATCGGCGTCTCAATGCTTTCACCAACGCCTGTTTTTTCCCGGCGGTAGAGCGCGAAGCCGATGGATTGGGCCGCAACCAAACCGGTCACGTGATCGGTCATCACCATCGGCACAAACCGCGGCTCGCCGATTGCCCGTTCGAATGTTCCCGCAACGCCAGACAGGCTCTGCACAATGGGATCATAGGCGGGGCGGTTGTAGTAAGCACCGCCCTTACCAAACGCGACGATGCCGCAATAGATCAGCCGTGGATTGATCGCTTGCAGGCTTTCAAAATCCAAGCCTGCCCGTTCAAGCGCTGCCGGGCGGACATTGCTGACAAATACATCCGCACTCGCCAGCAACTTTTTCATCGCCGCAAGCCCGTCTGGTTTTTTGATATCCAGGCAAATGGACCGCTTGTTCCGGTTGAAGTTCATGAACTTCCCGGACATGCCGCGATTACGAGCCCCCCTGGCCATCAGCCGCAAAAGGTCACCGCCCGGTGCCTCCACTTTGATGACATCAGCCCCCTGGTCCGCCAGCGTGCGGCCGCAGATCGGGCCGACGACAATCGTCGTCATATCAACGACGCGCACGCCTTCAAGGGGACCGCCGGCCATTATTCGAATCCGATATTCATTTCCGCGCAGAGATGGCCGTGCTGATCCTCGATCCAGCAGAGGATGCCCCCATCCTCATCCCGTCCGTGAACGGTGATGGTGTCCCCAACCCAGATTGGCTTGGTGAGGCGTGCATTCAGGCCTGTGATCATCCGGTCCGTATGCTTGCAGGCGATATCGGTGACCGTCTGCATGGTCAGGCCGCCGTTCTGAACCGTGTGGTTATAGCCTTCGGCATCCCGCGCATAATCAGCATCATAATGGATGCGGTGGGCGTTCCAGCTAACCGCACCGTAGCGGAAGTTCTTGGCTTCAGTGAAGGTCACAACCTCCTGCCAGGCGCTATCCGTCGGGGCTTCTTTCGGCCGGGTTGCCGTGGTCTTGGCACCTGGCTGCACGGCTTCCCGGTAGATCGCATCGAATTCATCAATGGCGATGACTTTGCCTGCCGTCTCAAATGTCAGGCGCATGGTCAGAATACAGATATTGCCGGAGCGACCGCTTTTCGGGATGATCGCGGCGACTTCCGCTGTCTTTGTTGCGGGCTGGCCAACCACCAGATTCCCCATGATCTGCACCCTGCGCCCAGCGCCCATCCGCCGTGGCAGCGGGATTGGCGGCAGGAACACGCCCTTATTCGGGTGTCCGTCCGGCCCAAGGTCAGAATCCCGGCAGATGTCAGGGAAGAACATGTTGAACCACTGGCGCGGTATGGGATCGCCATTCTTAAAACTGGCGGGATCCACATCCATCGTCGCAGCGGCGCGTTGGACAGAGCTAAGCCCCATCTCATCCTCAACCACGCGCTTCGTGCCGATCCATTTTTCCAGTTCCGGCATCGCCGCTTGAACATCGGGATTCATCTTAAAACAAGCTCCTACTTGAAGGTCTCATTGGCATCGACGCCCCACACCTGGCGGCGTGAAATCCAGCCTTTGATTTCGCCTTTTCGCACACGACACCAGCGGGGTGTGCATTCCGGTGTGCGTAGAATGACGCCGCGCTCGGCATAGGCAACGATCCTGGAATCACCGTCCGCCTTGCTGTGTATGGTCGCACGGCCATCGCTGACGACCAGCAATGACCGGGCACCAACCAGAAGGCTCTTGTGCATCCAGCCACGCAGGCCGTCATACAATTTCACCTGCCGCCACAGGCCTTCTTCATCGATGATCTGCACCGGCATACCGGCATGCATCAGCGTCCAGTCGATCTTATGCGCCTTGCTTGGGCCAAGCCTAAGATGGGCTGGCGCATTGCGAATCGAAACATAGCGCGGCAAAGGATAGCCCGTGTTTGAGCCAACCGCTTTAGTCGCCTGTGCATTGGCGGCCTTAGGGGCAGCCACAAAACCAGCGCAGATCGCCAGCATCAAACCAAGACTGAGGCCGCGAATAAAGTGTTTCACGCGCGCTCATACTCCTTGGCCGGACGGTTGATAATCGCATCCAACGGGGCAGCCTGGCGGGCGCGCTGCTGCTGCGGCTCTGGCGGAAAGCCGTAGAGTGTGGATCGCTGGCGGACCGGGCGGCCAATGCCGTGGGCGATCGCCTCCATCCGATGGGGTGCCAGCTCTTCACCGTGCGCAGCGCCTGCAGCGCGGGTGATGCTTTCGTTCATCAACGTGCCGCCAATGTCATTGGCACCGGCGTTTAATGCTGCAGCAACCCCATCTGGCCCTAGCTTCACCCAACTTGCTTGAATGTTGGAGAACCACGGGAAAAGCGCCAAGCGGGCGACGCTGTGCATCAGAATCGCTTCCCGGAAGGTCGGGCCTTTGCGCGCCAGGCCTTTCAGATAGATCGGTGCTTCTTCGGCCACGAATGGCAATGGCACAAGTTCAGAGAACCCGCCTGATTCGGACTGCGCCTGGCGGAGCCGCATGAGATGCGTCGCCCAATGGCCGTAATGCTCCACATGGCCATACATGATGGTCGCAGTAGAGCGGAGGCCGATATCGTGGGCGGCGCGCATCACTTCGAACCATTCCGCCGTGTTCAGCTTGTCCGGGCAAATGATATCGCGCACTTCGTCATCCAGAATTTCGGCAGCGGTGCCGGGCAGCGTGCTCAGCCCCGCATCCTTCAGCATGCCCAGATATTCAGGGATCGGCAGGCCTAAAGTTTCCGCACCTTGGCGCACTTCCAGCGGCGTGAAGGCGTGGATATGGATATCGGGCGCGCCCCTGCGGACAGCAGCCAGAATGTCCAGATATGTCTGGCCGGTATATGCGGGATGGATGCCGCCTTGCATACAGACTTCTGTGGCACCACGGTCCCAGGCTTCCGCCACCCGGCGCTCGATCTCTTCCATGTCGAGCACATAGGGCTTGCCGCGCAGGTTTTCCGTCAGTTTACCTTTGGAAAACGCGCAGAACTGGCATTTGAAGTAGCAGACATTGGTGTAGTTGATGTTCCGGTTCACGACATATGTCAGCGTATCGCCGGAAACTTCCTGTCGGAGCGCATCTGCGGCGGCTGCCACAGCGGAGAACGCATCACCACGGGCGGAGAACAGAAACGCCGCTTCGTCCGCATCCAACATTTTATCTGCAAACGGCTTATCCAGAATGCGGGCGAGACGGGAGCCAATAATCGGCGCCTTTCGTTCTGCCAGAAGGTCAAGATCACTTCGCGGCGGATCATGCGGCTTGCCTGCTTCCCACGCATCTGTCCGGGCATAGCCTTCTGTATCAATAGCGCGGCGAATGGATGGGGCCAGCGCCTTATCGACCCAGCGGGCAGCGTCCAGCGCAAAGGATGGATACACCGTGAGCCGTTCGATCAACAGTTTGCCCGCCGCTGCCGTTTCATCCGTCAGGCGCTGGAGATGCGGCCAGGGCGCTTCTGGGTTCACGTAATCTGGCGTCACTGGGGAAACACCGCCCCAATCGTTCACTCCAGCCCGCACCAATTTGGCCAGCCCGCCGGGGGAGAGGTTTGGTGGAGCTTGCACGCTCATCACCCCGCCCATGACGAGGCGCGCTATCGCGACCGTCCATGCCAGATCATCCAGATCAGGCTCCGGCCAATCCCGCATTTTGGTATCTGGCTTGGCACGGAAGTTTTGAACAATGACTTCCTGGATATGGCCGTGGGCTTCATGCACACGGCGGATTTCCAAAAGCGCTTCAATGCGTTCCGCCCGGGTTTCGCCGATACCAATCAGTATGCCTGTTGTAAACGGCACAGCAGCACGGCCTGCGGCTTCCAGGGTGTCGATCCGGGCTTGGGGTTTTTTATCGGGCGAGCCATAGTGTGGCATGCCTTTTTCAGTCAGGCGCTCAGACAGGCTTTCCACCATAATGCCCATGGAAGCGCTGACAGGACGGAGAACCGCCAGATCATCATCGGTCATCAAGCCAGGGTTCAAGTGCGGAACAATGCCCGTTTCCTCGAACACCAATTTCGCCATAGCACCCAGGTATTCCAGCGTTGAGGCATAGCCAAGCGCCGCCAGATGTTCCCGCGCTGCCCGATAGCGCAGCTCTGGCTTGTCGCCGAGCGTGAACAGCGCTTCCTTGCAGCCTTGGGCCTGACCAGCCCGCGCTGCCGATAGCACTTGTTCCGGCGTCATAAACGCCAATGCGCCCTTCTTTGGCGGCTTGGCGAAGGTGCAGTAATGGCAGACATCCCGGCAAAGGTGCGTCAGCGGGATGAACACTTTGCGACTGTAAGAAACCTTATCGCCCCAGTGCGCGTCCCGAAGTGCCGCTGCGGCGGCCATTAACGGCGTCAGATCATCCGGCCCCGTTTCCGCAAGCGCCATCGCTTCATCATGAAACAGCCGGGCACCGCCAGCAGCAGCGGCGATGATTTCATCGAGATCATCCATTGTCTGAACGCTCCACCAATGCAGAACACGAGGCGGCAACGCCCCCCTCACCCCGCCTCTCCCCCCGTTGGGGGGCGAGGAGTTCCAGTGGAAGTGCCGCCAGGTATTCACCTCGCCTCCCCCCCAAAGAATGCATGGCGGGGGGAGAGGGACAGGGTGAGGGGGGTGTCTGCAAAGCAATCAATCCCAGCATCACCCTCAAACCCCGCTGCGCACAGCTGGGAAGACTTCTTCGGCAAGAAGCTGCATTTCATCCAACACCATAGACTGCGGCATGCCTGGATACTGGACGCCAAAGACGAAATGGTTGACGCCAAATCGCGTAATGATGTCGATGATCTGCTCTGAGATTTCCTCTGGCGAACCGAACAGGAATCGATCTTTCACCAGGTCCTCGTACATCATGCCCAAATCATTATCGCCCTTCGGCATGGCCTTTGCCTGACCCCATTCATGATAGGCATCATATTTGGCCTTCAGGTAGGGCTCTGCCAGGCGCATGGCTTCATCGCGGGACTTGGCGACGAACACCTCCCGCATCATTGGGAAGTCTTCCGGCAGGTCCAGTTTGCCGTTGTCTTCCAGCGCCTGCTTGTAGACGCCCATCTGGCGTTCAATCGTATCCAGCCGGTTATGGGGGTTAACGAACCATGCATCTGCGACCCTGGCTGCGCGCTTGATGGCCTTGTCAGCGTTCGCACCGACCCAGATAGGCGGCAGTGGCTGCTGCAAGGGTTTGACCGGGCATGACGCATCAATCAGCTCGAAGTGAGAGCCTGACATGGTGACTTTTTCTTCGGTCCAAAGGCGCTTGACGGCTTCCAAATTTTCTTCGAAGCGCGAGGCCGCGTCCTTCGTTGTTGTGCCGAACGCCTGGAATTCGACCTCTCGATACCCAATGCCAACGCCAAAAATCAGCTTGCCGCCAGACATGACATCGATATTGGCGAAGGTTTCGGCGACATCCAGCGGCTTGTGCAGCGGCAGTAAAACAATGCCAGCACAATGGCGCATATCCGGTGCTTCAGCCATGATCCGCGCCATGAACGGGACCTGCTGGAAATCCAGCAGCGGATAGGCACTGTAGTGCGAGCCTTTCATCAACGTGTCGAAGCCAAGCGTATTCGCGAGGCGGGCCTGTTCACAGGCCTCCAGAAAACGCGCGTGCATGTCATCGCCGACAGGATTTTGGCCCCGATTGAACAGGCTGAAACGGATATCCGTCATAAAAAATCGCCCTGAAATTGCGCACAGTACTGAGAAGGCTCTAATTTTGCCCTTTTGGGAGCTTAGCCGCAATCCCATGCGCATCAACAAACGCGCGCGCCCTGCATTCAGCACCCGTCGCCAGCGCTGCGGCTAGGTCTTCCGGCGTATCCACGTCGAGCGCTACACGGGGCAAATCATCCAGAATATTCGGCGTAAGGCCCAGCTTCGCGGCTTCTGCCAAATGCGGCTCAAAGCTGACATGGCCAAAATGCAAGGGAATCAGCGGCCCCGGCGTCAAAACCAGGCAGTTGGAGCCGCGCCGTGCGTGATCAGGGACGATGGTCATTGCTGGGCGGCTGGATGGGTGACGGGCAAGAATGGACTCGATATCCGCGGCCTTAATAAGCGGCGCATCGGCCGGGAGGGTCAGCACGCCGTCCGCCCCTTCTGCCGCCAACACTTCCGCCGCCCGCTGCACGGCTTCCGATTGGCCAATGTTCTCAGGCTCGCCCTCAACGCGGGCACCGTAACGTTCCGCCAAGGCGGAGGCTACGGGATCATTGGTCAACACCAACACGCCTGCAAGCGACGGCGCGCCAGACGCGGCTTCCAACACATCCTCCGCCATGGCGCGAAACAAACCGCGGCGGTCTTCAGGCGTTAATGCGGATGCAAGGCGTGTTTTGGCATTCTCCAGATCTTTGATCGGGATAACGCACCATATCCCACTCACCCAATTGGTCCCGGCGGCTGCCCACCGACAATGGCGTGGATGAAGTAGGCATAAGCAGCGCCCGCGACCAGGTTGATCATCAGGTAGAACCGCTGAACGTCCTCTACCTGGACCTCGCCTTGGCGGGATTTCCAAACCGCGTACATCTTGGTCAGCGGGTTCACAGAAAACATCTGGCAGCCGAATGTCAGCAATGCCACCTGCACGCCCCAGGCGTTATAGGCAAATGCGGCCGGTGCGGCCCAAACCAGGATGCGTAAGAATTTGAAGGTGTCATTCATGGCGCGCGCATCGCGAGTTCGATCCAATCGTTCAAGTCTTCGTCCAATTCATGGCCAACGGGGGAGACAGTGATAATTCCAGGCATTTGTTCTTCAGCCGACGGGTCTGCGCCATTGCGGGCGAGCGCTTCCGCCGCCGCATCCGGCGACATCCTGAGCAGCAATTGATCCTGCACGACCCCAAGACGCATCTTACCAGACTGGTAGAACATCAATCCGCCTAGCATTTCCCGCTCATCAGCCTCGCCATAAGGTGCGAGGGCCTGGCGAACACGGTCAGCGAGGGCGTCATCATAAGGCATATGCAGCTATTGTTTCAGGCAGTTCAGATTGGCAGGGTACGAGCATGACAGACTCGCAAGATCATCGCATCATCGCAATGTGGTCCGGCCCGCGCAATGTCTCCACGGCGTTGATGTACAGTTTTGCGCAACGACAGGACTGCGCGGTCTGGGATGAGCCCTATTACGCAGCTTGGTTGGCCGAAACGGGCCAAGATCACCCCATGCGGGATGCTATTCTCGGCCGAGGGCCGGTCGCGGCATCCGATGTTGCGGCACGGGTGCTTGAACGGCCTACGGGCGGGGCGTCCGTTCATTATCAGAAGCATATGGCGCATCACATGCTGCCGGAATTTGACCTGGACAGTTGGTTCAGCCACGCAACCCATGCATTTCTGATCCGCGAGCCAGCGTCCGTTCTCGCGTCATATACCCAGAAGTTCGAGGATGTCAGCTTAGATTTACTTGGCTACCCGCAATTGGCCACTTTGTTCGATCGCGCCGCCGATGCGCTTGGCTACGCACCCCCAGTTATTCGCGGCAGCGACATTCAGCAGGCACCGGAACTGTCATTAGTGATGTTGACGGACGCCCTGAATCTGGCGTTTGACCCCGCAATGCTGAACTGGCCAGCAGGGCCGAAGCCCTATGACGGCGTATGGGCACCCCATTGGTATGACCGGGTTTGGGCGACATCACGATTTGACGGCCCGGCGAAATCAGCAACGCCATATCTGCCAGCACATCTTGCACGGATCGCAGACCAAGCGCAGCCGCTTTATGAGCGGCTGGCCGCACACGCGCTTTCTATCGCTCCATAAACCAAACGGCCAAAAAAGAAACCGCCGCCCTGGAGTGATCCAGAGCGGCGGTTCTTTAGTGTGCCGTCTCTAGCAGACCGAGGCCTGCCGGAGCGTTATATCCGGCGCTGACTTACTTGGTCAGGCGGATTTCAACACGGCGATTCTTCTGCTCACGTACACCGTCACCGGTGTCGACAGCTGGATCGCTTTCGCCAACCGCACTGGCGGTAACGCCATCGGGGGAAACGCCGATCAGCTCAAGCGTATCGACAACCGCTTTAGCGCGGCGAGCCGAGAGGTCCAAGTTGTACTGTTCAGCACCCGACGTATCGGTGTGGGCGGTCAGCAGCATCTGGGAGCCTTTGAGCTTGGAGGCAGCTTTCTCAGCCTTGTTGATTTCCAACTGGCCTTCGTAAGTGATCTCGTTGCTGTCAAATGGGAAGTAAACAATCCAAGGGCCCATGGCAGGCTTAGGAGCCGGAGCTGGTGCTTTAACTTCCAGGGCGTTCATGCCGTCCCAGAACCAATCGCGGCACCATTTGATGTCTTTCGGTTGGATGTTTTCTTCAGCTTCCTGCATCCAGCAATCAAAGCCAGCCTGGGCTTGGGCAGCAGCAGCAGGGTTGGATTCGCGCGCACCGCCATCAAGTGCGGAAACGAGCAGAGCCCGAGCAGCAGTGATATCGGCGAGATGTTCAGCTGGCAGGTCACGGTCTGCAATGGCCTGCGGGCCTGGGGCGTCGCCACCAGCGGTCTGCAGGGCGCGTTGACCGAAGAAGTCTGCGTCCGTCCAATCTTGCTCATCCGCTTCCATTTTGGCGAGCTTCTGATAGTTGGCCGTCAGCGCATCATTGAAAGCTGGGCCGTTAGATGTGGCGCTCATGCCAGCATCGTAGAACTGCGCGCAAGCGCCGAGGCCGAGGCCGAGGCCCGCAACCGTAATCATTTTACCGAGACGTAGAAACATAATGTCCCCCTTTTGTTAGGTCGGTTTTCCAATTCGCATATTCGTTCGGCCTTCAAGAAAGGCGCGACCGCATCGTCTACAGTCCGCGATTCAGAAGTCTAACGAAGAACTGAAGCGCGAATCGGTTCGACTATTAAAGCCTTGTATGCCGAAACTGTGGCTATGAAAAGCCTTTGTCAGGACAAAGGTTCCGGGAATTGCGCCGAATTAAAGAAGGGGCTGGCCTATCTAAGGGTTTCGGTTCAGAGGTTTGCCCACTTGCGTAATACTTTCAAGAGGTTTTCGGTGGGCCTGTGATTGAAGCGCCATTCGCACTCTTTGAGATAGAGGTGAAAGTGCTGGCTAGGGACGCCA
>CALLKY010000078.1 GCA_938083135.1 uncultured Alphaproteobacteria bacterium
CCAACACCTCGGCCTCCCCATTTACCCACCCGAACCAGCCCAAAAGCCAACCCAAACAAACAAACAAAAAGACCAGATGCAAACGACCAAACGCCGACCACGTCTCCCCTCTCAAGTCTTATTCTCTATGTCCAAAAACGATGTCGCAGGAAGCATTAGCTGCCCGCGACAGACCTATGAATATATCCGTTCAAAACGATTCTGCAAGTCTTTTTTGCAGTGCAGCGCAATTATTTTCGACACAATGGCGAAAGCTTCTGCCGCCCCAGGCGCAAGAATGGCCTGGAAGTGGCAGAAGCCTTAGCATTATGAGCGTTTACATAGCGGTAACGCCGCCATCGATGGTGATGTTCTTGCCCGTAATATAGGCAGAACCCGGGGCCATCAGGAAGCAGCAGGTGGGTGCGACTTCCTCTGGATCGGCATACCGACCGAGGGGAATCCGCGCTTTAGTTTGCGCTGCAAACTTCGGTCCGCGAATCACTTCGGTCATTGGAGTAGCCACGGTTCCAAAGGCGACGGAGTTCACAGAAACCCCGTAACGCGCCCATTCCTTGGCGGCACTCATGGTCATGCCGAGCACACCCGCCTTGGCAGCGCCGTAGTTGATCTGGCCAATCGTGCCAGCTGTGCCTGCGATTGAAGACACATTGACGATCTGACCGTTACAAACGCCAGCTTCCGGCGATTCGGCCCGTGCTTTCATGTGGCGACCAACCGCTTGCAGCGTCAGATAAACACCCGTCAGGTTCACTTCGATGACCTGGTCCCAGGTTTCACGCTCCATTTTATGGATCATCGCCGCGCGAACGATGCCGGCATTGTTGAACAGGCCGTCGCATCCGCCCCATTCATTGGTCATCGCTTCGATGGCAGCTTCAGTCTGGCCCTGGTCCGTGACGGAGCCTGTGAAGGTCATCACGCTATCGCCGAGCTCATCACCCAGCGTTTTCAGACCATCGCCATTGAGATCAATAGCGGCAACGCGCCCGCCCATCTGCACGGCAAGCTGGGCGACGGCACGGCCAATGCCCTGCGCAGCCCCTGTAACGATGATCCGGCGATTTTCCATGCTGTATGGATTTTGCATTCTTAATGTTCCTCTCTCTTAGGATTCTAGATATTGCCAAAATCATAGTGGCGCCGCGTCTTGTCGAGCGCCAGAGGCGGGCGCTAGCATGGGCCACCCATCATGCAAGCGAGGCCATGCAATGCCGTTAGACCGCCCGATCTTCGAAACTGAGCACGATCTATTCCGCGAAACCTGCCGCCGTTTCATGGAGAAAGAAGTGACGCCATTTCATGCCCAGTGGGAGAAAGACGGCCAAGTTCCGCGGGAGGTCTGGACGAAAGCGGGCGAAGCCGGGTTGCTCCTGCCCACAACATCTGATGCTTATGGCGGTGCTGGCGGCGATTTTCGGTTCGGTGCTGTATTGACCGAGGAAGTTGGCTACGCCAGTGCGTCCGGCCTCGGCATTCCACTGCACAATGACATCATCGCGCCCTATATCGAGCATTATGGCTCGGAGGAGATCAAGCAGAAATGGCTGCCTCGCATGGTGCGGGGTGAATCCATCGGCGCTATCTGCATGACGGAACCGGGAACCGGGTCTGACCTACAGGGCGTGATGACGACGGCAAAGAAGGATGGCGATGATTACGTCATCAATGGCCAGAAGACGTTTATTACCAACGGTCAGAACGCTGACATTCTGATCGTTATCGCGAAGACAGACCCTTCAAAGGGGGCCAAAGGCACGTCTTTGATCCTGGTGGAAGGCGACCGGGAAGGCTTTAAGCGCGGGCGCAATCTCGACAAGATTGGTCTCAAGGCGCAGGACACGTCCGAGCTTTTCTTTGAAGATGTCCGCGTCCCCCAAGGCAATTTGTTGGGCGAAGAGAACCAAGGCTTCCGCTATCTGATGGAGCAATTGCCCCGGGAACGCCTGCTCTCCGCACTCCGCGCGATCGCCACCGTGGAAGCGGCCCTTGATTGGACCGTGGAATACACGAAGGAGCGCAAAGCGTTCGGCCAGGCGATCTTTGATTTCCAGAACACCAAGTTCAAGCTGGCTGAAGTGCGGGCGAATGCCGTCGTTGGCCGGGCATTCATTGACCGCTGCATCCAAATGCAGGTGGACGGTACGCTTGATCTGGAAACAGCCGCTATTGCAAAGCTCTGGGCCTCTGAAGTGCAAAGCAAAGCGGTGGATGAGTGTCTGCAGCTATTTGGTGGCTATGGCTATATGTGGGAATACCCGATTGCGCGGCTGTATGCAGACGCGCGTATCAACCGCATCTACGCCGGGTCGTCAGAAGTGATGAAGCTGATTATATCAAGGCATCTATAAGGCGCGACCGCGCCGGTCCGCTTCAGAAAGTTTGGTCCCAATGGCGCCGTTAACGGCTGCGATTATCGCGATGCTGATTCAGCAGTCGCTGATGACCATGTCGACGACTGCGATCCCAAATCTTTGGAAGTATATCGGCCCAGACTTCGGTTTGGGTGACGGCATGATCGCTGTCTATTCGCTGATGGTTTACGGCATTGGGTTCTTTGCCTCCAGCGCGGCGGGTAGCACCATCATTAAGATAGGCCCGCTTCGGGCGAGCCAAGTCTGCCTGATAGGCACTGCATGGGGCATGCTTATTTTCAGCTTCGGCGCGATTTGGCTGATTGTGCCAGTAGCGTTAATGCTTGGCATTGGCATGGGACCGTCAACGCCTGCCAGCTCACAGATATTGGCGCGATTCTCTACGCCACGGCGCGCACCGCTTGTTTTCTCAATCAAGCAAACGGGCGTTCCCGTAGGCGGAGCGCTGGCTGGGTTCGTGCTGGTGCCAATTGCCGAATACGTCTCCTGGCAAGCGGCATTATTGCTCTGCGGGGTCGCTGCTTGGGCAGCTGCGATTTGGATGCAACGGTTCCGGGACCGGTTTGACGACGAGCGAGATCATAACCGCCGGATATCAGTCAGTGATGTCGGCACGTCCTTCCGTGCGGCGACAGCGACGCCAGCGCTACGAAAGCTCGCGTTTGCAGGCATGGCGTATTCCGGCCTTCAAGTTGGTTTCATGTACTATTTCATCACTTATTCTGTTTCAGAAATGGGACTGACTGAAATCGCTGCTGGACAAATTTACGGAATTTCCATGGGCCTTGCGATCGCAGGCCGGATATTCTGGGGATGGCTCGCAGGCGGCGTGTTTTCGTCTCGCGCACTGCTTGTGTTCCTTTCGTTCAGCATGTTCGCCGCCACAGCCGCGCTTGGTTTAGCGACACCAGAATGGGGTGCTATGGGCCTTAGCGCAGCAGCCTTCGCGTTCGGCGCAACAGGCGTATCCTGGAACGGTGTGCATTTGGCAGAGGTCGCGCGTCATGCACCGGCAGGGCAAGTCGCAGTTGTCATGGGCGGCGTGATCTCATGCTGCTTCCTCGGCCTGATCGCGCTTCCAGCATTGCTTGGTTTCGTTTTCGTAACGCTTGATCTCTTCGGTATCGGCTTCATCGTGATCGCACTGCCATCTTTGCTTTGCGGATTTTTGTTCATGTGGCCCGATCGGCAGCCCAGCCCATGACCGCAGCACTCTACGTCGTCATTGTCGCCATGCTGTTTCAGCAGGCGATGAGCTATATGGCAGCGCAGGTATTGCCAAGCGCAGCCCCGCAAGTGGGCGAAGCGCTTGGCCTCGCAGCAGAACTGGTGCTGTATCACACGGCTCTGTTCTACGCAGTTTCCGGCATTTTCCAGGCCAGTGTTGGCGGGTTGATTATCCGCTGGGGTGCGATCAGAGCCAGTCAGATCTCCCTCATCACACTGGGGGCTGGGCTGATGCTCAGCATGGTCGGTGAGGTCTGGGCCTTCACCGTCGCAGCGATCATTATGGGGTTTGGGAACTCTTTTTCGACACCCGCAAGCTCACATCTGCTGGCGCATCACAGCCCGAAAAAGTTTGCACCGCTGATATTCTCGATCAAGCAAACCGGCGTTCCCGTGGGCGGCCTGATCGCGGTTGTGATGGTCCAAGTGCTGGTTGATGACGACAACGTTGCGACCTGGCCGGATGCATTCCTGGCGACCGGGCTAATTTGCCTCGCGCTGATGGTCATTTTGCAGCCGATGCGGCGACAATTCGATGCCAACAGACAACCAGGATATCCTGTTCGTTTCAGCGATGGCATTCGGAATATTCGCACGGCCTCCGGCGACCCAAACTTGCGCAACCTTTGTATGGGCATGTTCGCTTTTGTCGGCTTACAAGGGCTGTTCAATTCTATCTTCGCGACATTTGCCCAGCTTGATCTTGGCATGGATAAACGGACGGCGCTGGATATTCTGGTCGTTGTAAATATTACGGCGGCCCTTTCCAGAATTCTGTGGGGCTGGATTGGATCCTCACTCGCCCCATCTCGGATCGTGCTTTCGGCTCTGGCCTTCCTGATGGGCATTGCGACGATTGCACTTGGTGCATCAACGGCAGAAGTCCCAGTGTGGCTCATCGCGACGGCTGCCCTTGCATTTGGCGCTTCGGCCCTATCCTGGCACGGGCTGCTGTTATCTGAAGTCGCGCGCATGGCACCACCAGGTCAGGTTGGGCCTGTCACTGGTGGCGTACTCTTCTTTGGCGCACTTGGGATGCTCTCATATCCCTTCATGGCCAAGCAATTTTTGAACTTGGGCATCGGCTATGATGTGATTTTTTATGTCGCATCTATCCCTGCGCTATTCATGGGCTTCAAGCTGCTGTGGGTTAAGAAACCCAAGCCTGCGCCCCAACCCGAAACGGCAGAAGCGCCAACGGTCATGCAATCGCCGATGCGCCCAGCCAAACGCGTTTATCCTATTCTGGATGCAGCGGACGCAGAGCTACTCTGGCCAACACCGCCTTTCCTATCGACAAACGCCAGTTGGCAACGGTTGCGTGGCAAGCGGCGGCGGTAGATAACGCAGCCATGCCAACATCACAGGAGACTGTGCCTATGAAATTTCGCATCGAATATTGCGGCGCTTGAAACTACGAACCCAGAGCCCGCCGTGCGCGGGATGTTCTACAAGGCTTAGCGCCCGATACCGAGGTTGAGATTATCCGTGGCGGCGGCGGCGTGTTCGAGATTGAACGGGACGGCGCGCTCGTGTTTTCCAAAAAGGCGCTGGGGCGCTTCCCTGAGGAAAGCGAAATCAAAGCGCTGATTGGCTAATCAGCAATCGTACTTCCAGCGCTTGCGAACCCGGCCCCGAACCGTCCATAGTTCGTCCCGCACTGTTGCAATAACTGGGAGGAAACCATGGCTGATAAAGTCACCATGCCGGTGGAAGCGACGCATATCATGATGTTTGCGCGCTCCGTCAATGACGACAACCAAGTCTACTACGATGCTGATCATGCTGCGAAAACGGAAGTGGGCCATATTCTGCCGCCGCCAACGTTCTATCGCTCGGTCGCACAGTTTGATCCCGATTACTTCCTGCGCCCGAAGGTTGGCGAAAAGTGGTTCGGTTCTGCCAAAGGCCCGTCCGGCATTGACGAAAAGCCTGCCTCATCCGGCGGCCTGCATGCGGAACAGCATTTTGAATATCATCATCCGGTGAAACCCGGCGATGTCCTGACCGTGACGACTCGGGACGGCGAGAAATGGGAGAAAGTCAGCGCGCGTGCTGGTAAGCTCATGTTCTCAGAAACCATTCAGGACTACCACAATCAGGACGGCCTGCTTGTCGTCACGTCCCGGTCTGTCGGCGTGAAGACAGAGCGCCCGGTCGATCAAGGTTAAAGGGAGAAGAGCAATGGCGTTATCCGCATCCAATCTCAAAGTCGGCGACACCCATGAAGAAGTCGTCGCTGAAAACCTCTCCCGCGGGCTGCTGGTTATGTATGCCGGCACATCGGGCGACTACAATCCGCTCCACACGGATGAAGTCTACACCAAGGAAGTCGCTGGTTACCCAAGCGTCTTCGCCCACGGCATGCTGACCATGGGCCTGACCGGCAAAATGCTGACAAACTATGTCGGCGACGGGCGGCTGAAGAAATATGGCGTCCGTTTCACCAACCAAGTGTGGCCAGGCGATACGCTGACATCGAAGGCGACTGTCGTCGAAATTCGGGACGGCGAATGCGACATCGAAGTCGCGACGACGAACCAGGACGGCAAAACCGTCGTCATGGGCAATGCGACAGCGCGCGTCGACTGAAGGTGCGCACACCCTCCTCACCCTAAAGCGCGTGTAGTCATAAATAGGCAGCCCGCGTGAGGGTCTCCTCTCCTCCCAACGGGGGGAGAGGGATCAGGGTGAGGGCGGGGGTGCCTGCTACGCTAATAGAAATACGCAGGCGGAGAGAAACATCCGTTCTCTAATCTCCCGCCGCCTCCTGACCGAGACATCCCCCCTCACCCTCCCCTCTCCCCCCGCTGGGGGGCGAGGAGACCTGGGAGTGAGGCCTCATTCTCTCATCCATACAGAGCATTCGCCCTATGTCCCAAATCCGCCTTGGCGACCTAACGATTGACCGCGTTGTTGAGGGCGAGGGCAAAGCCTTTTTCCCCGGCTATATCTTCCCGGATGCTGATGACGCTGGCGTCGCTGCTGAAAAGCATTGGATGGAGCCGAATTTCCTGGACACATACTCTGGTCGCTTGCTCCAGGGCAACGCCACTTTTGTCGTGCGCCGCCCAGGCATGGTGCTGCTGGTCGATACCTGTGTCGGCAATGACAAAGACCGCCCCTCCTCCAAGACCTGGCACAAGCTGAGCACCGATTGGATGGACCAACTGAACGCCCTTGGCGTGCAGCCGGATGACGTCACTCATGTGTTCAACACGCATCTTCACGTCGATCACTGCGGCTGGAATACGCGGCTGGACGGCGACCGCTGGGTCCCGACATTCCCCAATGCCAAATATCTGTTCCCCAAAGACGAATTCGACTTCTGGGCCAATCCCGCCAATGACACCGTAACCGGCACCGGTGCCAATGATGGCTCTTATGCCGATAGCGTGCTACCGGTCTATGATGCAGGCCTTGCAAGATTGATTGAAGCTGGAGGGCGTGGTGGCGATGGTGCGTTCTGGTTCGAATCCGCCGCCGGTCACGCCCCAGGCCAACTCACACTGCATATGGACGCCGGGACGGAACAACTGGTCTTCACGGGCGACCTATTCCACAGCCCGCTCCAAATCGCGCGGCCCGAATGGTCCAGCAAGTTTGATGTAGACCGCAGTGGCGCCGCAGACGCCCGCCGCCAGTTCATCGCCAAACACGGTGACGCCGACAGCATGATCCTCTCCGCCCATGTCTGCACACCGAACGCGGGGCGCATTGTTACGGAGGGCGGCAAATCCATCTTCCGCCTGCTGAAAGACCTGTAATGGAGCTTTTTTGGACGCCCGCATCCCCCTTCACCCGCAAAGTCTCCGTCGCGGCGCGGGAGCTTGGGCTTTGGGATGGGATCAAAATCCATAAAACCACCTGGCCCCATGATTGGGGCTACGCGACGGTGCCGTTCACCCCAGGATTGGCGGAGAATAATCCCATCGCCCGCATTCCAACACTGATCACGGATGATGGTGTGCCGCTCAGCTGCTCAACGCTGGCCTGCCAGTATCTGGACAGTCTCTCCGGCGGTCAGCTAACGGCACCAGATGCCTGGAAGATGTGGTCTCTCTACGCCATCGCCGACGGCCTAATTGAAGCGCAAATTTTGATGCGGGCAGAAATGTTACGTCCCGCTGAGAACCGGATGGAGAGCTTCCTGCAAAAGCAGCGGGATCGGATCGACCGCTGCTTCGACGCTATCGAAGCCCGCGCTGGGGAGCTGCAATGTGGGGCTGAAGGCGGCCTGCCGAACCTTGCCGAAATCACCGTCGGCATAGCCTGCGGCTATCAGGATTGGCGCGAATGGCTGCATGAATACCGGGATGAGCGGCCTCGGCTGACTTTCTGGTACACAGACTTCGCCAAGCGCCCGTCCATGGCCATTACTGAGCCCGCTGAAACGCCAGAGCGTTAAAGGTCCCGCGCCCAGTACTCGCCAATAAGATCATGACCGTAGCTGTGGTGCGGCTCTTCCTTGATAAGCTCAAATCCGCTGGTCTCGTAAATTCGCCGGGCTGCAATCAACACTGAATTTGTCCATAGCGTCATGCGGCAATAGCCCATCTGGCGGGCATAAGCGATGGCTTCATTAACCAGCGCCCGCCCAAGGCCAGAGCCGCGCGTTTCCGGCTCAACATAAACCATGCGCAATTTGGCTGTCTCCGCATCCTCGCGCACGACGGTCGCCGAGCCGACGACGGCGCCATCAGATTCCGCGATCCAGCAACGCTCGCAATTTGGGTCGCGGGTTTTGATAAAGTCTGCCGCGATCTCCGCGACCATCGCCTCAAACGTTGCGTCCCAGCCATATTCAGCGGCGTAGAGAACCCCGTGGCGATGGGCGATCCACGCCATATCGCCAACGCGAGGCTCCCGGAAGGTGAAGGTGGCGGGCTTTGGCATCGGCTTACTCCAGCAATGCAAGAAAATGCCCGATCTCTTCCAGATCGGACCGACGGCGAACCATAAGCTCACGCGCCTCCTCGTCCTCACCCCATTGTTCCAGCTGCCAATCATCATCGATTTGGGCGGCGTCCGCAGCGGTGGTTGGCGTGATCTCACCCTCGACCAACGCCAGTGCGATCACTGCAGACCCTGCTGCTTGGGATGCGACGTGGGCTGCTGTGAGCCGAAACGGATCAAGTGCAGCAAAGGCCTGACGGATAGCGGCGATCGCGCTCTCTGGCTGCTCTACCGGCATGATACCTTCTGCCAAAATTAACCGCGCGCCGTAGCGTTCCAGCAACCAGGCCAATAACGGGTCCCAGGCACCCGCTTGCCGCGCCACAAGCTTAGCGGGCGTTGGCGCGCGGTAGCATAAAAGGTCCGTTTCGGCGAAGCGGGTGACATCATCCACGAAGCGGCCTGGGTCTTCAGCGATCCTGTCTAGCGTCGCATAGGAAAGTGCTGTGAGCGGCATTGCTGCCATATCAAGCGTCTCGCCTTGGGCGCTCCATTCAGCAGCCGACGCCTCAGCCAGTTTGACGCTTGGGAAAGTCAGCTTCTGGCGTCCAGGCGTGCGCACAGGGCGATCATCCAGGCTGACTTCATATCCGCCTTCAACTGCGCGGGCTTCAGCTGATTCATAGAACCGTTTCATGCAGCGCTGCCCAGAAATTCACGAACAGCGCCCGGCGCATCCGCATATTGGTGGATAATCTTTGTGGCACCATGGGCTTCCAAGTCTGATGGTGCGTGATACCCCCATGCGACACCCAGGCAATGCGCGCCAGCAGACCGCGCCATCGCCATGTCATAGGCAGTATCGCCGAGCATGACTGTCGTTGCCGGTGACGCGCCTACTTCCAGCATCGCATCTTCTAGGATCTTAGGGTGCGGCTTGCTTGGGCCGTCATCTGCCGTCTTCAGCACCGCAAACCAATCCAGAATGCCATGGGTCATAAGCGTCTTGCGCAAGCCACGCCGCCCCTTCCCCGTTGCGACACCAAGCGTAAACCCATCATCCCGAAGTGCTGCGAGTGCTTCTAATGCGCCCTCATACAGCGGCTCGTCATAGGCGGGATTAGATTCCTGCGCATGGAATATCGTCCTGAAACCCTCGACCAATTCCGCCAATTCTAGAGCATTCGCACTCGGTGCCAGTTTTTGCAGCGCCTGTGGCAATGCCAAGCCGACTATGCGCCGGATAGGCTCATCCTCTGGCGGTGTCATGCCTGCACCGGCCCAAGCGCCCCGCACGGCATCAATGATCCGTCGTTGGCTATCGACCAAGGTGCCGTCG
This sequence comes from uncultured Alphaproteobacteria bacterium, assembly GCA_938083135.1. GTDB lineage: Bacteria > Pseudomonadota > Alphaproteobacteria > Bin95 > Bin95 > VMCJ01. The sequence continues at coordinate 9,838 of CALLKY010000078.1, forward strand.
CAATCGAATACAGCGAATTGCGTCATCGGAAGTCCTCATCGAGCAAGCGGTCGCCCGCTTCACCCGGCACAAAGCCAAAGGTCGACATCGCCTCGTGGAATGCTGCTGGCAAGTCCGCGTGTATCCGTAATCTGCCACGCTCCGTTGGGTGCGGAATATCAAGTGCGCGGGCATGCAACATCATGCCTTTTGGCAGGCCCATACCTGGCACTCGCGCATCTTCTCCGCCATATTTACCGTCACCCAAAATCGGATGGCCAATAGCAGCCATGTGCGCGCGAAGTTGATGTGTGCGGCCCGTTTGCGGCAATAGCCCCACGAAAGAGGCGGCCTTGCCTGCCTTTTCCAGCGTTGCATAAAACGTAATTGCCCGGTCGCCTTCAGGGTCATCCCAGACCATGCGCTCATTGCCGCGACTACCGGCCTTCTTCAGCGCAAGATCAATCTTGCCGCGCGCCGGATCAGGCACGCCAGCAACCAGCGCCCAGTACAGCTTCTTGGCGGACCGGTCCCGGAAAGACGCCGTTAGCTTCGCCGCAGATTTCTGCGTCCGCGCTAGCAGCAGCACGCCAGACGTATCCCGGTCGAGCCGATGGACCAGCCGTGGCCGTTCACCGCCCTCTGCCAGCGCATCCAGCATCCCATCCACATGACGCGTCGTGCCAGTGCCGCCTTGCGCCGCGAGGCCGGGCGGTTTGTCGATGGCGATGGCCGAAGCGTCCTGATAGATCACCGCCGACTGGATCATGTCAGCGTCCGCGTCTGATACTTCCTTGCGTTTGGGCGCTGGCGGCGGTTTGGCGCGGAATGTCTGCGCATCGCCAAGCGGCGGCACACGAACAATCTGGCCCTCTTCCACCCGGTCGCCCGATTTGACGCGCTTGCCGTCCAGCCGGATCTGGCCAGAGCGTGCGAGCTTCTGCAAACGCCCATGGGTCAGGTCCGGATACCGGCGCTTGAACCATTTATCGATCCGGAGCCCGGCTTCCGCCGCGCGCACCGCCAATTGCTGTACGCCGCTCATACCGCACCCCGCATTAATTTCAGTCCCAATACAAATCCGCCAAGCCCCGCCGCGACGGAGCCCAGCACATAAAAAGCCGCCAGTGCCGCCTCACCCCGTTGCCAAAGCGACAAGGCATCCAGCGAGAATGACGAGAACGTTGTGAAGCCGCCGAGCAGACCAACAGCCAGCAGCAACCGCGCATCCTGCGCCCGTCCGCTATCGCCCATCAGCCCATGCGCCATTGCACCGACAAATAGCCCCATAGCGAGCGAGCCCGCCACATTGCAAATCACTGTACCCCACGGAAATCCCATCCCGAAGGCACGCATCGAGGCGATCCCGACGCCATAGCGTAGGCCGGCCCCCACACCGCCACCTATCATGACAAAAAGCAGGCCCTTCATTTGCCTGCTCCTTCATCGTCGTCAATGTCGCGCCCATCTTCGCGTTGCGCACGTATGCGTTCGAAGTAAGCCAAGCGCTTTGCGGCATCCCGTTCGAAGCCGCGTTCGACAGGCGCATAATATTTGGCGCGGGGCATGCCGTCCGGGAAGTAGTTCTGGCCGGAAAACGCTTCGTCTGCGTCATGGTCATAGGCATAACCAGCACCATAGCCCAAGTCTTTCATGAGCTTGGTCGGCGCATTCAAAATATGGGCTGGCGGCGTCAATGATCCGGTTTCCTTGGCGGCCCGCATCGCCTGCCCGTAGGCCTTGTACACGGCGTTCGATTTGGGTGCGATGGCCAGATAGACAATTGCTTCCGCAATCGCCAGCTCCCCTTCCGGCGAACCGATGCGTTCATAATGCTCCCAAGCGCTGAGCGCCAGGGGAAGCGCCTGCGGATCAGCGAGCCCAACATCCTCAGACGCGAACCGGGCGACACGGCGGGCGATGTAACGCGGGTCTTCACCGCCAGAAATCATCCGCGCGAACCAATACAATGCGGCGTCAGGGTCCGATCCGCGCATGGATTTATGCAGCGCCGAGATAAGATTGTAGTGGCCTTCTTGGGATTTGTCGTAGATCGGCGCCCGTTTCTGGACGACGGCGGCGAGGCCCGCAGCATCCAGCACCGGCTTTGGTGGCAGTCGGGCGAGTTCATCCACCAGGTTCAGCAGGTAGCGGCCATCGCCATCAGCCATGGCTTTCAAGGCCGCACGGGCATCATCGTTCAGCGGCAAGGAATGGCCAGCTTCGTCTTCAGCGCGGGCAATGAGTGTTTCAAGTGCAGCATCATCCAGCCGTGACAGGACCAGCACCTGACACCGGGACAGCAGCGCGGAATTCAGCTCAAACGAAGGGTTTTCAGTGGTGGCACCGACAAGCACCACCGTGCCGTCCTCAACAAAGGGCAGGAAGCCGTCCTGCTGGGCGCGATTAAAGCGGTGGATTTCGTCCACGAACAGCAGCGTGCCCTGCCCCATCAACCGGCGCTGCTTCGCCGCCTCAAAGGCCTTACGCAAATCCGCTACGCCAGAAAACACGGCGGACAGGGACATGAATTCAAGGTCAACCGCACCAGCAAGCAAGCGCGCAATTGTTGTTTTGCCGCACCCAGGCGGGCCCCAGAGAATGAGGCTGGCGAGGCGCCGTTCGCCGAGCATCCGCGCCAGCGGCCCATCTGGGCCAAGCACGCCTTCCTGCCCCACAACTTCCCCTAACACGCTCGGGCGCAAGCGATCCGCAAGCGGGCGCGACGTGGACTGCTCCAGACCAGCGGCTTCGAAGAGGCTGGACATTAGCCTGTGCCTTGAGCGTGACACATGTCCGCAATTGCGTGTTCCTTGCAGAAACCCTTCGTGAGGGTCTCCTCTCCTCCCAACGGGGGGAGAGGGAACAGGGTGAGGGGGGCTGTCTCAATTAGCGAAAGACTTGCGCGACAGTACGATGGACCTGGCTGAATCCATGTAACGAGGGCGACATCCCCCTCACCCTGCCCTCTCCCCCCGTAGGGGGGCGAGGATCCCTCTTGCAAGGCCGCGATCTTATCTGTCCAACCCATCCCCTAACTCACATTCAGCACATGCAACTTATCGCCCCGACGGACAACAAAACGCCAGCGGCGGAGGCGCTTGCCTGCTATCTCCAGTAAGTCGCGAACGGACGCAACTGGCGCATCATTCACTTCCACAATCACATCACCGGGCCGCAGCCCCAGCCGACGGGCAAAGCTGCGGCCTTTTACGTCCAGCACAACAACGCCGTCGCCCTCTACGTTCAGGCCATATTCTTCCTTGACGGCAGGTGAAAGGTTGGCGACTTCAACGCCATCCAGTGGGCTGCCTGTGTTCAGCGTCACTTGATCCCGCGGAACCGTTTCAGGCGGCGCTTCCAGGCGCACGGAAGCGCTGAAGGGCTTGCCGCGCCGCCAAAATTCAATCTCCGACTGATCGCCGATCTGCTTCGTGGATATCCGGAATCGCAGTTCTACCGGGTCGCGGATCATGCGGCCATCAATGGCTAGCACAACATCGCCTTGGGCTATGCCAGCACGGCCAAGTGGGCCTGCAGGGTCCACGGAATCAAGCAGCACACCGCTTGGCGGCGACAGGCCAATAGCCGCTGCGATATCGGCTGTAACTTCCTGCCCCTGCGCACCGAGCCACGGACGGACGACACGGCCACCCGTGCGTGCAGCCTCAACCATGCGGCGGACAAGGCTGGAGGGTATGGCGAAACCAATGCCCATGCTCCCACCGCTTCTGGAATAAATCGCCGTATTCACGCCAATCACCCGGCCCTGCATGTCGACGAGCGCACCGCCGGAATTACCTGGATTGATGGCAGCATCCGTTTGGATGAACACGCCAAAATCCGTCAACCCCGGTCGCGACCTCGCAAGTGCGGAGACAATGCCGCTGGTTACCGTTTGGCCAACACCGAATGGATTGCCGATCGCCAGTACCAGATCACCGACTTCAATCTTCTCAGACGGCCCCAGTTCTGCGATGGGTAGGCTCTGCCCTTCTGGATCAATACGCAGCACGGCAAGGTCAGAACGTTCATCCGCTTGCACGACCTCCGCCGCAAATTCCCGCCTGTCGTTTAGAACAACACGGATTTCGTCGGCACCCTCAATGACGTGCATATTGGTGACGACCATCCCGTCGCCAGAAACAATAACCCCAGAGCCGAGCGAAGATTCAGACCGCTCCTGCGCGCCGCCCGGAAAACGGTCCCCGAAAAACCGGCGGAAGAATGGGTCATCAAATAGGGGTGAGGCCCGGCGTTCCCGCACCGTTGTTCGGGTGAAAATATTCACGACAGCCGGTGCTACGCGCTTCACAAGCGGAGAAAACGATAGCTGTATCTCTGTGCTTGATTGCGGCACGACGCGCGATTGTGCTTGTGCTTGCCCAGCGGCAGCAAGCGTTAGGACTGTTGTCAGCGCCAATGCGCTCGATTTGATCCAATGTTTCATGGGGCCGCACCCTAACCGATTTTACTGTTCAGGGCATGTGGGAATTCACAAGGACAGCCGCAATAGCGCCTTAGGTATTACGGCAGATCGCCGTTTGCGACAGGTTGTGCGGGTGGATGCGCCAGCGCGCTCATGGATTCAGCGTCGATCCCGTCCTGTCGCAGCGCCGCTATTATCCGGGCGAGATGGGCCGCACCTTCGGTTGAAAGAATAAAGTCGATCTGTGTCGCCTTAATTGGCACATCGAAGAACAACCGCTCATGGCGAACTTCCAGAACGTTGCCGCCCGCCTCCGCGATAATATCCGCTGCCCGCGCCAAGGAGCCTGGGCGATCAGCCGTCTGGACACGAAGGCGAGCGATGCGGCTGTCCCGCGCCAACCCGCGTAGCAGCGCCTGCGCCAGTATTGAAGCGTCAATATTACCGCCGGACAAAATCAGACAAACACGGCGTCCTCGAAAGCGATCAGGCTCGGCCAGCATGGCAGCAAGGGCAGCAGCACCCGCCCCCTCGACAACGGTTTTTTCGATCTCACAGAGCGTCTCGACGGCAATCTCAAGGAAGGCTTCATCAACGAGGATGATCTTGTCGGCGTGGTCCCGGATAATGGGCAGCGTCAACTTGCCTGGCGCTTTAACGGCAATGCCTTCAGCCAAAGTCGGTGCCGGCCCAGGCGCCTCAAGGCCGTTCAGCGCGGCATGCATGGACGGGTAGAGCGCCGCCTCAACCCCGGTGAGCCGAGCGTTCGGCATAACCTCTGCCAAAGCCGTCGCGATCCCAGCGAAAAGGCCACCACCGCCGATCGGAATCACCACATCATCGAATGCAGGGCCATCTTCAGCGAGCTCGAGACCAATTGTGCCCTGGCCAGACGCAACATGCGCGTCGTCATAGGGATGGATGTAGGTGAGCCCCCGCTCTTGCTCGAGGCGTCTGGCTTCAATGCCAGCTTCCTCAAGGGATTGGCCATGCAGAATAGCTTCCGCACCAAACCGCTTCACACCTTCGACTTTCGTGTATGGTGTGAATTCAGGCATGACGATGGTGGCGGGCGCACCAAGCCTTTGTGCGTGATAGGCCACGCCCTGGGCATGATTCCCGGCAGAAGCTGCGATAACCCCAGCCTTCAATTCCAATTCACTCATCGACAGCAACTTGAACAGGCTGCCCCTGTCTTTGAACGACGCCGTGTATTGCAGATTCTCAAACTTCAGCCATATCTCAGCATCCAGCATCTCTGAGAGCGTGCGGGAATGGGTGAGCGGTGTGCGCTCAACCGCGCCTTTAATGGCGGTGGCGGCGGCGCGAATGGTGTCTATCGATATATCCATTAGAACAGTATGCGATGGACAACGCGGCCAGGAAACAAAGTTCCTACAAATGCGCCGAGCAATCCCAGATACGTGCAGACCATCCAAATCATATGGCCGCGCATATTTCCTCGCCGGATCGCGCGCACGGCGAAGAATAATGAAACAAGAGACCAAACGGAAAGCGCATGAATTGGGCTCCACTGCGATGGATCAAAGGCCGGTAGGAAGAAGCTGGAGAGTGCGACAAAGGCCATCGTCACGACCCAAGCGCGACCAAGCGCTTTATGCAGGCCATCACCTTTCTGCCGCGTAAGCATTACCGCCCCAAGTAAAATCGCACCGCTAGCGGCGGCCAAATGCACCCAAACTTCAAACGATGCCATGCTACGGCTGCTCTGGCTTAAGCGTTAGCACATGACTCGGGGCCGTGAGCGGACCAAGTGTCAGATATACCCCATCCCGCCATTTCTCCGCCAGGCTCGAGCGGTTATCTGAGAACAGCCGCCCGCTTTGCCCCGGCCCAATCATGAAACGGGAGCTATCCAAATCTGCCAAATCATATACCGCACGAAGGCCTGGCCCATGGCCCTGCCCATATGGATCAACCTTAGAACTAAAGCGCATCGCTGCCCGATTGACTGTCTCCTGACCACCGGGCGATGGGATGCGCACATTCAGCAGGTTGCCAATAATCGGAAGTCGGCCGAAGCCCATATGCCTAAAGCTCACTTGATGGATCGCCCCCCAAGTGGACGCATCACCGCCACCCGCTGCTTCGACTTCCAAGACAGCAGCTTCGAAGGCTGACTTGAGAATACTCTGGCAAGTTTCTGTCTCAGGCGTCGTGACGTTGTCGCACCAGACCGGGCGCTCCGTCAGCGCACGCTCCAGCACTTCCGCCCGAAGCCCGAACCAACCGGCAAAATCTTCATCCAGTTCATCGGCGAATATCTGGCGGATCGCTGCGCGCATCCAGGCGAAAAAGACGGCAGGAGACGCATCGTCCATCCGCATCTGATCGTCCCAAGCGTTAAGCGCCTTGAGCTGAGCAATTGCTGCATCCGTCAAGGCGCTCTCGCCTAGAACAGACAGCATGACAGGCTTCAGGCGGATCGCGATGGGGGATTTAACATCCGTTTGGATAGCCGCCATGCGGTCTGGCGTGATCAGGCCATCCGCTTGCAATTGATCAACAATCCGCTGCATACGCCCGGCATAGCCCCATTCGCGGCCAAGCCAGAGCGGATAATCATCGGGCGCTATCTTGTTATTGGCGTTTGCGACCCAGCCCTGGCGAGGTTCAAACACCTGCGGCATGGCGGAAACATCAGCGAAGCGGACCCAATCACCGGCACCACTGGCACCATCCGCAGGCATATACCCGTCGCCGCTTTTGCGGATCGGCAGTAAACCGCCCGTCGCCATGCCAACGCCATCTGGCCCAGCATAGAATACGTTCTGCTGCGGGCCGTTGGTGACCTTCAGCGCATCCAGCATATCGCCCCATTCACGGGCGCGGTTTATGCGATGCAGCGTGACAGCCGCCCTTTCATTCTCCAGCAGGCCAGTATGGGCGAGCGAGAGCACCGCCCCTTCTGGGGCCGTATCATTGCCGTCCGAAATCACTGGGCCATGTCGTGTGCGGCGGACAGTGATCTTCCGGTCCTTTGCGAATCGGACGCGAATAACCTGGTCAAGCGTCTCAAAGGGCTTTGGGCCGTCTGGTGTTAGATATTGGCCCGGATTTTCGGGGTTGATTGTCTCAATGTAGACATCGCTGGTGTCGGCCGTCGCGTTGGTCAGCCCCCATGCCACATGCCCATTATGCCCCAGCACAAGCGCCGGCATGCCGGGTGAAGCCGCCCCCGCAAGCAGAAACCCTGGCGCTTCCATGCGCACGAGATGCCACGTCGCGGGTGCCGTGAGGCCAAGATGCGGGTCATTCGCCAGGAGCGGCGCGCCTGTCGCAGACCTGCCCGCGGTTACGGCCCAAGCGTTTGATCCGTCATCAGGGTTGGACATCGCCGCAAGCGCCCGCGCCGTTGCAAGTGCGGCTTCTGCGATCTCTGGCGTTGTAATCGCGCCATCAGCTGGGTAATCCGGCCAAAGGTCCGCCATCTGATCCGGCGTCAAACGGGCAGACAAACGAAGCCGCATCAGTTCCGAGCCCCAATTGCTGACAAGGCGAAGGCTCATCAGCCGCGTCCACGCGATGGAGTGCGCAGGTGTCCAGGGTTCTGGATCCGGCGCCAGGGCCAGGGTCAATTCATCCGCTGCCACGCCATGGCGCGTTTGTAGCCAAGCGTTCACGCCATCGGCATAGCGCTGATAAATGGCACGGATATCTGCCGGAAGGTTGGCGACGTCCTTTTCCGCCATCCGGTCAACACCAAGGATGCGCATACGGACATCGAAGCCAGCCGCTGGCGGGCCAACCACTTCAGCCAAACGCCCAGCTGCCAACCGGCGCAGCATCTCCATTTGGAAAAAGCGGTCCTGGGCGTGGGCGAAACCAAGCGCGAAGTACGCTTCCTGCTCCGTCGCTGCTTTGATGTGGACAACGCCCAAACTATCCCGTGAAATTGTCGCTTCTGCGCCAAGCCCTGGAACCATGCGCTCGCCATCAAGTTCCGGCTGGCCAAGCCATACGCGGCCAACCAGCAACGCAACGGCGGCAATGGGTGCAATAATCAGCGCCAGCAAAAGCCATACGCTGCGACGAAGCCAGCGGGAAAGGCGGGAACGCTGCTGCATGGGAGGCGCCATTGGGCTCAGTAAAGGGCTTCCAGGCGCTCAAGATAATGGGCGGTGATGAATTTCCGGCGAATCTTCATTGTCGCCGTCATCAAGCCATTGTCGGTCGTGAAGGCTTCATCGGCGAAGGCCCAGCGGCGCACCCGCTCGATCCGAGACATTTTCTCATTTGCCCGATCCACCGCCGCCTGCACATCGCTGCGGAAGGCAGCATCCTGCAGCAGGCTGGCCTGGTCGACACCATGACTGGCGGCCCAGGTGCGGCAAAATTCTTCGCCCGGCACGATCAAAGCCACAAGATTCGGGCGTTTATCACCGAAGACCATGGCCTGCTCGATCTCTTCCTCCAGCGCCAAAATGCCTTCAACCCGTTGCGGTGCAATATTATCTCCGCCCGCATTGACGATGAGGTCTTTCTTGCGGTCCGTGATCATCAGGCGGCCTTCGGCATCGAAGGCACCAACATCGCCGGTATGGAGCCATCCGTCTTTCAGGGCTTCAGCAGCATCATCGGCGCGCTTCCAATAGCCTTCCATCAGAAGCGGGCCGCGCACCAGAATTTCCCCGTCATCGGCAATCTTAATCTCGACATCAATCAGGGCGGGGCCAACGGTATTGAGATTGATTGAGGCCGGCCGATTGCATGTCACGACCGGGCCAGCTTCCGTCTGCCCATACCCTTGCAGCAAACTCAGCCCGAGCGAGCTAAAGAACATGCCGATATCATAGTTCAGCGGCGCACCGCCGGAGACCAGGGCTTTCAAGCGTCCGCCAAACCGTTCCCGCACTTTAGATCGCACGAGCGAGTCCAGCGTCGCATCTTCAATCCGTTCCATCATGCTGAGGCTGCCGGTTTCAATCCGCTTGACGCCCAGCGCCACTGCCCGGTTGAACAGCTTCCGCTTCAAGTCAGACTCTTTCTTCAGGCCCTGGGTGATGCGCGCATGCAGGCTTTCATAGAGCCTGGGCACGGCAGTCATAATCGTTGGCCGGGCCTCCGTTAAGTTCTTGGCCAGCTTGTCCGTGCTTTCGGCATAATAGACCTGCGCGCCCACAGCGAGCGGGAAGAAATGCCCTGCCGTCCGCTCGTAAGCGTGGGAAAGCGGCAAGAAGGACAGGAACACCTCATCGCGAAGATCGCTGACTCCGTCCAGCTCATAAATCAGGTCTGCTGCACTCTTAGCGTTCGCAAACAACGCCCGATGGGACAGCATGACGCCTTTCGGCGCGCCGCCTGTGCCAGAGGTGTAAATCAGCGTCGCCAAATCATCGCGCTTGATAGCAGCGAGCGTATCCGGCGGCTCGGTATTCTCGCGATTGGCCTCAAGTAGATCGCTATAGGCATGAACGCGAGCGGACGAGTCCTCACGGTCAAGGGAGATTGAAAACCGGATGTCCGGCCGTTCTGCAGCAGCATTCAGCGCGCGAGCACCGACTTGGCCCTTCGTGACGATCACGCCAATCGCGTCGGAATCCTCAAGCACATGGGTGTGATCGGCTTCAGTGTTGGTGACATAGGCTGGCACCGTAATGCCGCCTGCCAGTAGGATTGCTATATCAGCAACCAGCCATTCTGGACGGTTCTCTGCAACCAGAACCACACGTTCGCCAGGCTGAAGGCCAAGCCCAATAAGGGCGTGCGACAGCGCAATTACATCCTTTCGGATTTCGGCGAAACTGTGGGAGACGAAGTCGCTGCCACGGGTCGGCTTGTCCCAAAGGAAGGGCGCATCGCCACCTCGCGCCAAGGCATCCAATGCCATTGCGGGCAGGTTTTCCCATCCATCGATTTCCGCCAATGTCGCTTGGCGGCGGGCGTGATCAATCGCCATAAATCAGGCGGCAGCCACAATGGCACCGTCAACGACGGTTGGGCCAAAATCTGAAATTGTTGTACGGATCATTAAGCGGCGGTCCCCTGTCTCATCATATGGCGTAGCGCGATGAACAATCGCGCGGTTGTCCCAAATGATCGCGTCATGGGGCGACCACTGGTGGCAATACACCTTGGACGGATGCGTTGCCATAGCCAATAGATCGTCATGCAGTGCCCGGCCTTCAAGGTCTTCCATGCCATCAATACCCATAACGTGGGATGCGATGTGCAAGGATTTCCGGCCCGTGACAGGATTTGTGCGCAACAAAGCCTGGGGCACTGGCGGCAATCGCTTCCGCTGTTCTTCGGACGATGCGCCTTTCTGGAATTTTTCCCTAGACCAAGCGATCGAGTGGATCGCAATCAGGCCTTCAAGCCGGGTTCGGGTTTCCGCAGGCAGCATATCGAATGCCACCGCCGTCGAGGCAAACTCCGTATCGCCGCCACCGTTTGTTGGCAATTCACGGGCTGACAGCATGGAGAATTTCGCTGGGTGCGCCTTGAATGAGGAATCCGTATGCCACATGAAATTCGCCCGGGTGAACAGTGCCAACTGGCTGTCCGGGTCCTTTAGCGTGCCATCGGCCAGAATATTGGTCACACGGACAATTTTGGACCCAGCGCCCACCGCGCCAACAAGCGTTTCCTCCAGCGGGCCAAGCCGTTCACTGAAGCTGACTTGTGTGTCGTCATCCAGCGGCTGGTCCGGCATTACGACCAAGCCATAGGTATTCGCCGCCAAATCAATTGCCGCGAAGTCTTCATCCGACAGGCCGTCACGAATGTTGAAGCCCGTTAGTCTGGCACCAAAATGTGGTGTCAGCGGCTCTACAGTGACAGCCATGGGATCAAGCCTCCGCTTCTTTCCGGGACCAGGGTTTGCTGGGCTCCGGCGCATTTTCGCGGATATCCTTGCGGCGCACATTGCCGTGGGCTTCGGCTGGCACAACGCGGATGTGGTGGCCATAAACCAGCAATGCGGAATCGCCAGGTTCCAAAGGATCGCCACCTTTGGGCTGCACGACAGCAACGGTCTCGCCATTGTCGAGCTCAACTAGGTACTCAACGCCCTCAGAGCCTGTAACCGCACCTTCCATGGCTGCCCCCAACAGACCGCCAATCACGGCACCCGCGATTGCACCAATGGCGCCGCCACGGCCTTTACCTGCATAGGAGCCACCAATACCGCCCGCCGCAGCGCCAGCAACAGCACCAACACCAGAGCGTGTGCCTTCAATCCGCACATTACGCACTGAAATTACGCGGGCGTCTTGAATATCGACCTTGGAGCCGACTTCATCGCGGCTGTAAACATCCGGCGATAAGTCTCGTGCGCAGCCTGATACGGCAAGCGCTGCAGCAAACACGATGATCATTGCTTTCATCAAGATTTCTCCTCAATCGCCAACAGCATACGGTCTGCAGGCAGTATATCCCAAATTATACTGGAAGCGCTAATGCCTGATTATGTCAAAGATGGGGCGTACGGCGGCACTTTCGGGAAAAACTCCGGTGTCGAGCGCTTGCCGGGGTACACGCAGATGGTCACCCAACACGCCCTTCAACAGCGCCCGCATATCCATCGTCGCCATCAAGTCCCGCCCCTCGAAGAGCGCCTGCTGGCTCATCCCCGGCCAATCGGTAACAATCTTGCCGCCATTAACAGCACCGCCTGCAATGAACGCAGCGCTGCCATAGCCATGATCGGTGCCAAGCGCACCGTTCGGCCGGGCCGTGCGGCCGAACTCGGTTGCGGCAACAACAACGGTTTGCCGCCATGCGGGTCCAAGGCCTGTCTTGATACGTTCAAACGCAGCTGAGAGATCACCGAGCAGCCGCGCCATGCGCCCGCTTGCAACGCCCTGACCCGCATGGGTGTCCCACTGCCCGCCTTCTAACATCGCGATCCGTGGACCATCCGGACGGGCCAGAAATTCAGCCGCAAGCCCTGCGTTTTCTGCCAAGACCAGCGCACGTCCGCCACGCGCACCGCCCATGCGCCCATCTGAGCCAGCATTCGCCGACGCCAGCGCATGGGCGTTCAAACCTTCCGCAAATGCCGGCGCAAGCACAGGATCAGCGGAATACATGACACTGACACGCTCACTGAGCGTTTCCGGGATCAGCACCACACGACGCGGCGCCCATCCGGCGACTTTGGCAGGGCCGCGCATTGTCAGCGGCTCCGATTCGGCAATCGCGAGACCCAGGTCCGCCCGGTTGCCGCCCACCGCACTGAGCGCCCTGTTCAGCCAGCCGTCGTGCCTGGCAAACGCCCGCGTGGCACCATTCTCAAGGATATTCTGGGCATCAAAGTGGGAGCGTGTGCGGTGCGGCGGGGCAATCGCATGAGCCACCAAAAGCTCACCAGATCGATAAAGCGCGTGGGCTTCGGTCATTGCTGGATGCAACGCGAAGCCGTTGTGAAGCGGCAGTGCGCCCATATCTGGCGTGAATGCAAGACGGCCACGAACACGTGCATAATCTGGGTCACCAATTGGCGGAACAGCCGCCAGTCCATCCATCGCCCCGCGCAGGAGAATAAAGATGAAGCGCCGCTCACCGGGCGCACGCGCAAGGGTAACGCCAGGAATGGCAGCACCAGCGGCGGCGGCAGTGGCAAGGAAACTGCGTCTGCTCAGCATTTCACTCATCTCCACATAAAATTCGGGCTGACAAGCAAAAGCGTCAATGCCTGGCGCGGGCTTTCAGCGCCTGCGACGGCAAAACGGCTTTCTGGCGATAATTCTGCGCCAAATATCGCCTCTGCGAGGGCTTCAGGCGTCAGGCTGATCCGGGCGCGCTTGGCCGCGAAAATACTCCATTCCAAGCGACGCATGACAGCATCCGGGCTTGCCCAATCACTGGTTTGATCCGGATATCCAGCAGGCGACCCGGCCATTAACGGCGCTTGGCCGAACTGAGTTAGAGACGGCAAAGTCTGGCGCGCTTTCAATATCTCCGGCCCGAGTGCACGAACCGTCGCCGCCATATGGTCCATCGGTTGACGGTATTTCGGCGCCATCCAGTCTGGTCGGCCCGCCGCAATCTCAATCAACGCCTGAGACATGCGTGCCAAATCACCGCCAGATTCGCTATAGCGCCCGGCAATATGGGCGATTGCGGCGGCAGGTGGATCGTCCGCAATAAAGTGCCGCGCCAGTTTCTTGGCCAGGAAATGCGCAGTTTCTGGCCGTATCGCAAGGTCCCGCAGCGCCCGTTCACCCTCCGCCAGGCCATCGCCATAGCGAATGTTCAGGATGGTCTTTGGACCAGGGTCGTGCCGGTTTGCGGCAAATAGAAATGGTCGGCTGGCATCGCTCTGCTTCCGGCCTATCGGCACAGTCCAGCCCGTGATGAGCCGCGCCAGTTCAATGACATCGCGCTGGCTGTAACCACTGCCGACGCCAACCGTATGCAGCTCGAGAATCTCCCGGGCCAAGTTTTCGTTTAGGCCGCGCTTACGATCCCGGCCAGCCCGCGAGCTTGGACCTACGGACAGTGCATTATCCAGGTAGATCAACATTGCGGGATGCTGCTCAACCGCGATCAACATATCGGCGAAGCGCCCAAGCACGTGGGGCCGGATCGCATCCGCAACGAAGCTAACCGCGAATGGCAGAACCCGTGGTTTACCCTTTGCAGAGACAGTAAAATGGTTAGCCCAGAACCACGTTAATCGCTCAACAAACGGTGTTGCTGACAGAGCAGCAGCGGCGAATGCGCTGTCAAACTGGGTGCGACTGCTCTGTCGAATGCCTTTGAAAAGCGCGCGCAATGCAGCCTGTCGGGCAGGCTTATCTTCAATCGTGGCTGCCGTTCGCATCGCAACCAAAGCCCGTCGCAGTACATCTGGGTCAGCTTGGGGGATGCGAATTTGTGTTTGGTACCAAAGACCGCCAGCGGGGTCCGCCGCCAGCGCCTGCAACTCACCTGGATAAGCGCCAAGACCAAATCTATGCGCCGCAATCGACGGACTTATCGCCATTTCGAAACCATCTCCGCCAGGGTACTAAGCCATACACCTTAACCGCAATGCTTGTGGAAAACAGAGTCGCACCAATGCGTTGGCGGGTTTCCTAACGAAGCCTATGGTGGTATTGTTAACGAAATCCTAACAACAGAATATGAACAGAATGAGGCGGTCTTGAGGCGTTTTCTCGTACTCCCATTCCTGGCGGCAATGCTTGCGCTCGCCATCATCGCGCAGGACGCACACGCTGCTGTCCAGCGGATTTCTACGTCCTTTCGCCATGAAGGGCGGACTGTGCGCGTTGAAATTTACCGCCCAATTGGCTCACACGCCGTTCCAGGCGCGCTTGTTTTGCACGGCGCGTCAGGGCTGGGGCGCGGATGGTTCGTCTACCCATTCGCCAAAGCCATGGCGGAACGGGGCATCGCAGCCGCCGTGGTCCATTACTATGACGGCCTTGGCAACCGAAAAGGCAAAGCCAGCCCGCGCATTTTCCAGACCAGGGAACGGATCGTCAAAAATGCGTTGAGTTTCCTGGCCAGCCGCAAAGATGTGCGCGCTGATTCACTTGGCGTCTATGGGATGTCGCTCGGTGGTTTCCACGCACTGGCACTTGGTGTTGCAGACAAACGCGTGCGGGCTGTTGTTAGCTTGGGCGGTGGACTTTCAGGCCATATTCCCAAAAGCGCCGTCATTAACTTGCCGCCGACGCTTATCGTGCATGGATCGAGGGACCGGGTCGTGCCGTTCAAGCGCGCGCTTGCCGTATCCAAAGCAATTGAAAAGGTGGGCGGACCTGTTGAGATGAAGATCTATAAAGGGGTCGGGCATTCGCTCTCCAGCAAGACCCACAAAGATGCGGTGAATACCATTGCCCGCTTTATGGCGAAGACTTTGCGCGCTAAGCGTATGGTGGCTGAAGCGCCCCGGCGCTAAACTGCCTCGCCCGACATGGAGTCGGGTTGGATCGTCATTACAGGGGCTGGATCAAACATACCGCCATGTCCGATGCCAAGAACACAAATGTGCCTGCTGATTTTCCGGCGGCCTTTGAGATCAGTGACCCCATTGATCCGCTGGAAACACTGACCGGTCCCTTTTATATGCGGACTGGGGGGCCAATTGGCGAAATCTATCTTCTGGCGGAAGCCAAGCATTGCAATACCGGCGGATCAATCCACGGCGGATTGCTGATGACCATGGCGGACATGGCGCTATGCGCTGCGTGCCGCGATGGACTGGAAGGCGAGCGCGCCATTACGGTCTCCCTGAATTCAGAATTTCTCTCTGCCGGATTTGAAGGTGATTTCATTGTCGCCAAAGCGGAATTGACCCGGCGCGGCAGGTCTATGGCGTTCGCGCGCTGCCTGATTACCGCTGGCGAAAAGTCTATCCTTTCTGCAAGCGCCGTCACCAAACGGGTGCCGCGCACATGATCCGGCTGGCTACCATATCCATTCTGGCAGTCCTGCTCGCCGCGCCGGCCAAAGCAGGCAGCTTGGATAATCCACAGATTGCGGATTATAGCGTTTGGTCCTCAAACCGTTGCTATAAGCCGCCACCGCCGCCTGTAAATATCGCAGACGCGCTGTCCTATAATTTGGCTGTAGACGCGTTCAATCGCTATTTCGCCCAAATGAAAACCTTCATGGAATGCGTCGGGTCCGAGGCTAATCAGGACTACGACGCCCTTCGCAAAGCCCTGGAAACCGGCCTAGCGCGCGCTCGAACGGAGGCCCTGACAGACCTGGAACAATCCCGCAGCGCCATTGAAGCCTATCGCGGCGCCTATGCTGGCCCAGCCTTGAACGCCGAAGCGCCCCCGCCGCGTCGATAGCATTGCAACTGCGCCAATTTCAGATGCTTGCATGGCCTTGCCAGTCATCGCACAATCGTTGCCTCTTATCCTGACGTTGCCCGGACATTTTCATGCTTGAACAGCACGCGGCCAAGCTGGCCGATATTGACGCGATTACCAATGGTTTCGCTGAACTTGGTTATATCTGCTCCAAGTCTATCGCCACCGCGATCTTCATCGCTGGCAATCTTGAGAAGCCAATCCTTGTAGAAGGCCCGGCTGGCGTCGGCAAAACTGAACTCGCGAATACCATGGCGGCGTTCATGGACCTGCCGATGATCCGCCTGCAATGCTACGAAGGCCTGGATGAAGCCAAGGCGCTGTATGAATGGCGCTACGCCAAACAGCTGCTCTACACCCAGATTTTGCGTGACAAGATCGGCGAAGTGCTTGGCGGTGCGGAAACACTGGCCGCATCTATGGACAAGCTGCACCAGCATTCAGACCTGTTCTTCTCCGAACAATTCGTCGCCCCGCGCCCAATTTTACAGGCAATGCGCGAAGAAGGCGGATCTATTCTGCTCATCGATGAGATTGATAAAGCGGACCATGAATTCGAAGCATTCCTTCTGGAAGTCCTGTCTGAGTTCCAGGTCTCAATCCCAGAGCTTGGCACGATCAAGGCTAAGCAGAAGCCGTTCGTATTCCTGACCTCCAATAACACCCGTGAGCTTTCGGACGCCCTGAAGCGTCGGTGTCTGCACCTCTATGTGCCTTTCCCAGAAGCCAAGCTCGAGCAGCAGATCCTGCGCGCTCGCGTACCGGACCTGACCGACGCGCTAATGCAGCAACTGGTCGCTTTCGTCCAAGGTGTGCGCGAGCTGGATCTGAAGAAGCACCCGTCCGTCAGTGAAACGCTGGATTGGGCCAGGGCGCTGATGCTGCTGAATGCATCGGAGCTTGACGGCGATCTGGTCCGCCAAACGTTGAATGTCATCTTGAAGTTCGAAGAAGACATCACGGTGGTAGACCGGCAGGCGCTAGAGCTTGTGCGCATGTCTGAAAAGGCTGTGAGGCGTTAGCCAATGGATGGCGGGGCAGCACCTGGCGAGATAGATAAAACGATCGTCAACTTCATCCGCGTCGTCCGCGGCGCAGACGTTCGCGTTTCCGTCGCCGAGACGCTGGATGCAGTTGCCGTCGTGAATTTCGTTGGCTGGGAAGACCGGGAAATCCTGAAGCAGGGCCTCGGCCTGGCCGTCGCCAAGACGCCGGAAGAAAAAACCCGCTTCAACGCCTGTTTTGACGCATTCTTCGCCGCCGTCGCTGACAATGATGATCACGACGAGGATGAAGACCGCCCTGACGGCCCCGTTGAAACAGACGATAAGCTGGCACAAATGCTGCTGGACGCTGACCAAAGCGAATTGATGGTCGCGATGGAAGAAGCTGCGACAGAAGTTGGCATTGAAAACATCAAGTTCTTCACCCAACGCGGCCTCTATACCCAGCGTATTATGCGCCAGATGGGCCTTGAAGGCCTGGACGCCGCAATCCGCGAAGCCCAGGCTGGCGAAGGCTCCGGGCAAGGCCAAGGTCAGGGCGAAGGTGGCGATCCATCCGGCCAAGGCGGCGGCGAAGCCGCTACGCTGGAGGCTGCGCGTGCACGGCTATTTGAAGCCACCCGTGATCTCGTTGAAAAGCGCCTGTCGCTCTATGGGTCTGAGACCAGCCGGGATTTGCGGGAAGGTCGTTTGCGCCGCTCCCGCCTTGGCAATCTGGATCGACGTGACCAGGAAGAAATGCGCCGCCTTGTTGCCAAAATCGCGAAACGGCTGGCTGCCCTGCACTCCCGCAAGCCCAAGCGCCGCAATCGCGGCACGCTTGATCTTCGCCGCACTATGCGCCGCAATTATGCCAATGACGGCATCATGTTTGACCTGGAATGGAAGCGGAAAAAGATCGCCAAGCCAAAGGTGATGGCGATCTGTGATGTGTCGGGCTCCGTCGCTACGGTCGCGCGGTTCCTGCTGCAATTCCTGTATGCGCTGCATGACATTTTGAATGACGTCCGCAGCTTCGCCTTCTCCGGCAAGCTGATTGAAACAAGCGATTTCTTTAAGCGGCATGATGTCGATACCGCCGTCGATCACGTGATGAACGCCGTTGGTTATATGCCGACAGACTATGGCCACAGTTTCGAGAATTTCCGTGAGCTGGGCTTCTTGGATGACTTGGATAAGCGGACTACGGTGGTGATCCTGGGTGACGGGCGCACCAACAATACAGAGCCGCGCGCAGATATCCTGAAAGAAATCCACGAACGTTCCAAGCGCATTCTCTGGCTGAACCCAGAACCGCCGCCGCTTTGGGGCACTGGCGATTCCGAAATTTTGCGCTATCGACCGTACTGCCATATGCACCGTGAGGTAAACACGTTGGCGCATCTAGAGCGCTTCGTGAACGAGCTTGTGCATGTGGTGAAAGCCTCATCCTGATCTTGACGGCCTGCCGCACAGATACCAAATAAGCTCTGATCTACGGCGCAGCTATTTCGGCGCGCCAAAACCAATTCTTGGAGAGGTTCGCCCGATGGGCAGCAGCTACGGTCGCACATTCATGCTTGTGGCAGCCATGACAGCGCTATTCGGTGCCCTTGGCTTCATGCTCGGCGGTGCAGGCGGGATGCTTTTGGCGCTCGGCATCGCCGCTGCGATGAACCTTTTCGCATATTGGCGTTCCGACAAAATGGTCCTTCGGATGCATGGTGCGCATCCCGTCGACGCTGCATCCGCGCCACAACTCTATAAGATGGTTGAAAACTTGGCTCAGGCTGCTGATCTGCCAATGCCGAAGGTCTATGTGATCGAGAACCCGCAACCAAATGCCTTTGCGACAGGCCGCAACCCAGAAAACGCTGCCGTGGCGGCCACGACAGGCCTACTACAAACATTAAACCACGAGGAAACCGCCGGCGTGATGGCGCATGAGCTGGCGCACATTAAGAACCGTGACACGTTGCTGATGACCATTACCGCCACCTTGGCTGGTGCGATCTCAATGCTGGGTAATTTTGCACTGTTCTTTGGCGGGGGTCGTAACAATCCGCTCGGTATGGTTGGTGCGATTTTGATGATGATCCTGGCCCCCATGGCTGCCGCTGTTGTACAGATGGCGATTAGCCGAACGCGAGAATATGAGGCCGACAGGATTGGGTCTGAAATCTGCGGCAATCCGCTTTGGCTTGCATCCGCGCTGAACCGGCTGGACCAAGGGGCGCAGCGGATTGATAATCACGCCGCAGAGGCCAACCCGCAAACCGCGCATATGTTCATCGTGAATCCGCTGCACAAACATGCCCGCGATGGCTTGTTCTCTACCCACCCCGCAATGGCGAACCGGATCGCCCGATTACAGGATATGGCGATGCAAATGGGCCTAACCACAACACGCCAAGGCCCCTGGGGTTGAACGCCGCCAAGCCGAGCGGCAAGAAGGGCAAAGTTCAATCGAAGCCCCAGGTTCAAGGATCATCCCGCCGCGCAGCACTAAGCGTTCTGGATGCTGTGCTTGGCCGTCAAATACCGCTTGATCTGGCGTTTGAACGTGCTGTTAGCCAACAAAAGCTGTCTGGCCCTGACCGTGGGTTTGCGCGCGCAATGGCGGCAACCGTGCTACGGCGGCTTGGCCAGATTGATGATGCGGTTGATCCGTTCCTGCGTCGCCCCTTGCCCAAGCGCGCGATTACACCTCGCAACATCCTCCGCCTTGGTGCAGCGCAGATATTGTTTCTGGAAACGCCTGCCCATGCTGCCGTTAGCGAAACGACGGACCTCGCATCCGGCAAGAACAAAACCTATCGGGGCCTGACGAACGCTGTCCTCCGCCGCATTGCGGAAGTAGGGCCGGAGCTTCTGGAAGACCAAAACGCCGCGCGCCTCAACACACCGGAATGGCTTTGGCAAAGCTGGCGGAAAAGCTATGGCAATGAAACGGCACTTGCCATTGCCGAAGCACATCAGCTTGAACCACCGCTCGATATATCCATGCTGCAAGGCGACCCCGCCGATTGGCCCGAAAAGCTTGAGGCAACACTGCTACCAACAGGCAGCCTTCGCCGCACGATCAGCGCCGCCGTGCCGGACTTGGCCGGATTTGCAGATGGTGTGTGGCAAGTGCAGGACGCCGCAGCCGCCCTGCCTGCGCGCATGTTAGGCGATGTCGCGGGCAAGCGCGTTATTGACCTTTGCGCAGCGCCCGGCGGGAAGACCGCGCAGCTTGTGAGCGCTGGGGCAAATGTCATCGCCGTTGACGCCGGCGTAGAACGCATGCCGCGCGTCCATGAGAATCTGAAGCGATTAGGCCTAGAGGCGGAAACGGTCATTGCCGACGCGACCGAATGGCGGCCTGAAACGCCGGTCGATGCGATCCTGCTCGACGCCCCTTGTTCTTCCACGGGCACCATCCGCCGACGCCCAGATGTGCTTTGGTCGAAGCGGCCAAGGGACGTGATGAGCTTGGCCGAAATTCAGGCCGAATTGCTGCGCGCCGCGGCCGATATGCTGAAGCCCGGCGCAATGCTGGTCTATGCCTGTTGCTCACTGGAGGCAGAAGAAGGACCGGAGCAGATCGTGACGTTCCTGGAAGACTGCCCAGAATTCGCCCGCGCACCTTTAGCACCCAGCGAGATTGCTGGCTTGCCAGACGGTGCCATCACCGCCGATGGTGATCTCCGCACCTTGCCCAGCATGTGGCCGGAGCATGGCGGCATGGATGGCTTTTTTGCTGCCCGCTTGATCAAGCAGATTCAATAGCCGCCATCGCCGCGATCGCCTTTGCTGCATCCGGCAATTCGTTGAACACGGCAGCACCCGCAGCAAGCGCCTGCTCCGCATAAGCCTGCTTTTTCGCCTCAACGTCTGGCTCACCATCAGATCGCAGGACCAGCGCGACATGGCCGCCACCTGCACCGCCTGCCGCCAATCCCGCACTGATCAGCGGACCTAAAATATCAACATGCTCATAGGTGAGCAGTCCCGGCACATTCATATGCATCACGAATGCATCCCATCCACCGCCAGCCAACGCCGCCTCAACCACCTTCACGCCGAAGCGCCCGTCTTCGCGCTGGAGGAGATTGCCCGGCACGTCAATCGGATTGGCCGCACTCGCCCCTGCCGGGAGAGCGATTTTGGCAAGTGCCGTCGTTGCAGTTTCACTGAGCGCACCGATTTCCAGCCCGGACCGGGCAAACGCATCCGCCGCCAGAACGCCCGCCCCGCCGCCATTTCCAAACAGCACAACACGCTTCGTTGGTGCATGGTAACGCGGCTTGAACATCTGGCATGCGAGCAAGGCATCAATAAAGCCATCCAGCGTGTCAACGAGCGCAGCACCTGTCTGACGCGCAACGGCGTCCCATACACGCCCGTCACTGGCAAGCGCACCTGTGTGAGAGCTTGCGGCGCGGGCACCGGCCTCTGTGCGCCCGCCGATCAGCAGGACGACCGGCTTACGGCCCTTTGCTTTGGCTAAGGCTTCAAACAGAGCCCGCCCGCCCGGCGCATCCTCCAAATAAAGGCCAATGACCTTTGTTTCAGGGTCATCCAGGAACCAAGGCAACAAGTCCGCAGGCCCCAAATCCGCGCAGTCACCCATGGTGATGAGGGAGCGGTATGCCACGCCACGCCGCTGCCCTCGCCGCAGGATGTCCATGCTAAGGCCGCCGCTTTGCGCCAATACGGTCACGCCACCCGCGCGGTTTGATGATCCGGCCATGAAGCTGAGCCCGCTTGCCGGGGCATAGGTGCCCAAACAGTTCGGCCCGAGCACACGCGCGCCACCCGCTTTACCTGTTGCCGCCAAACCGGCCCGCGCTTCAGCGGTATCAAACCCGCTTGCCATTACTTGAGCAAACTTCGTGGCCCCATTTGCCGCCGCCAACATATCTGGTGCAGCCTTTGGGCCGACGGCCATATAGGCATAGTCAACGGGCTCCGGCAGCGCTGTCAGGGACGGATAGGCCTTAAGGCCTTCAATCGTCTCAGCGTTTGGGTGGATCGGGTAGATAGGCTTAGCGAAACCAAACGCCTTCAATTGCCGGATATATAGGTTTCCGTGGGCGATGTTATTCGCCGATGCGCCTGCCACCGCGACTGCGTTCGGTGCCAATAGCGCTGTTAGGTTCGGCGCAACGCGCGGCACCTCAGCGGGCGCTTGCTCAAGCCGCGCCCGCGCGTCGACCGCAACAGCGCCTTTGGTTGAGACAATCAGGGGATTTACGTCAAATTCTGCGATGGTTTCCGCGTGCTGCATTAGCAGCCCCTCCGGCCCACCGACCGCCATCATCACGTCAATCAATGCATCCCGATCAACGGGTGCTGCACCGCGATAACCGGATAACAGCCGCGCGCCTTTGAGGCCTGCCAGCATCGCATCTGCGTCCGACCGATCAATCGGGCAAATGCGGAAAGCGATATCGTCTAGAATCTCCACCAGTACGCCGCCGAACCCAGCCATCAGCACTGGGCCAAACCGCGCATGACGATAACCGCCAATAACCATCTCCACACCCGATGGCGCCATTTCCTCAACGAGATATGCCTCAGCCGCGGGCATGGTCTGAACGGCGGCTTCAACGGCTGCGGCGTCTTCAAGATGTAGCCGCACCCCTCCGACATCAGACTTGTGCGCGCCTTCAGCAGAGACCACCTTGACGGCAAACGGCGGGCTCAGGTCCGCTGCTGCGGATGCAAGGCTCGCCGCTGAGCAGGCAACGGCGGACTTTGGCGTCGCAACGCCAAAGCCCTCCAGCAATGCTTTTGCTTCAGGCTCAGAAAGGGCATGCTTGCCCGCCGCCAGTGCGCTTGCCAGATCACTCGCCATGTCTACTCCGCTGTTCCATGAGAACCGCAACGTTAGGGAAATTCTCCATGAAAACAAAGATCATGCCAGCCAGGATCGCGAAACCCGCCAGCGCCTATGTCCATGGCGTGTTAACAGAAGCACCAGCCAAGCTGCTGACCCTGTCCGGCCAGCTTGGCATGCGACCAGATGGCGTTTGTGAAGCTGGTGCTGCTGCGCAAGCCGCACGCGCTTGGGAAAATGTGCAGGCAATTTTGGATGACGGTGGGATGGGGCTTCAGGACATTATCAAGGTCACATCCTACATCGTCGGTCAGGAACATATCAGCGCCTATGTCGAAGCCCACAAAGCGGCCCTGGGAGACTTAGAGCCACCATGGACTCTGGTCGTCGTACAAGCCCTTGGCGCACCGCAGTATCTGATTGAGGTAGACGTGACGGCAGCAGCCTAAGCCTTGCACTATGCAAGCAGCGACGGCGGCCCTCGCCCACAGATATTCCTTGAAGGCACATCTGTGGGCCGGCCGCCACTGCCACGGAGCAAATAATAATCCTTGGGGCTGGCCTAGATAGCTGAGAAAGGCTATGCAGGTCATATGGTTAGCATGCGTCGGCGGAGTAGGCTTCCGCGAAGTATTCAGATTGAGCTGATCAAGTATTTCGTTGCAGGTTCGACGGCGCGCTCAGCCGCCGC
>CALLKY010000079.1 GCA_938083135.1 uncultured Alphaproteobacteria bacterium
CCCTCATCTACAAGCACCACGACACGGTCTCGAATATCCAAAGACAATGATTTGCCCATGATCCACCTCCAAAGAAGGTGAATCACAATTCCATTAATATGGGAATCCACGCCGATTCAGATTTTTAGGACGATGCTCTAATTGGATTATTACAACGCCTTCGGGCATAGTCCGCCCAGCAGACTTCAGCAGAGGAGCACCCCCATGCGTATCGGTAAACTACTCGCAAGTCTCGCATTAATCGGCGGGCTTGGCAGCTCGCTCCCTGCAAAAGCGGAGGCGAACATGGACTATTTGAAAGAGAACGCGAGCAAGGAAGGCGTCACCGTTACTGAAAGCGGATTGCAGTATCGCGTCCTGCGCGAAGGTACGGGTGAAATGCCAGCCGCAAGCGATACCGTTGAAGTTCACTACAAGGGTACCCTGATCGACGGCACGCAGTTCGACAGCTCTTTCGACCGTGGCCAAACGATTGAATTCCCATTGAACGGCGTGATTGCTGGCTGGACCGAAGGCGTTCAGTTGATGAAAGAAGGTGCCAGATATGAGTTCGTGATTCCATCTGACCTTGCTTACGGCGAACGCGGTGCTGGTGGCGTTATTCCCGGCGGCGCTACACTGATCTTTGAGGTCGACCTAATTTCGATCAAATAGGCGATCAATGCCCGCCCCAGTGGACAGTCATTGGGGCGGGCATAAAGCCCAACCTTATAGTACCAATCTGCCAGGGCAGTTGATCCAGAAGCATGTCATACGGCGCAGATGACACATTTAGCGTATGAATGTTCGGCTCGGTCTCAATCAGACTGCCTCTTCGCTGCAGAAACGTTTTTCGCAGTGATGCAGTAGAGCTGCTGTTTAGGGGCGGCCAATGTTTGCACATCGCACTGAGTAGTTCTTCTGAGATAGAACGTTCCTGCTCGGTCAGATTAATCTGCAGCGGCACAACGGTTTCGAGCGGCACACCACACAAGATTTTGGGCAGGGTTAGCTGCGGCGCTTCCGCTACTGTGCTCTCCATGACCAGATAATGGATGAGCATGACGCCTCGGGCTTTGGCGTCGGCGCCCAAAAAATTGTCTTCTTCCAGCAAGCCAATCTGATCGAAGAAGCGCGTCAGAAACGGCCAGAGCAGCGCTACCCCCGCATCCCCGACGCGTATCGGTTCGTTCGGACTAGGATTGGCGCTGGCCGTTCCCGCATGTGGCGCTTGCGCAATGGGATCAGTCAATTTCACAACAAACCCTGGCCCAATTGGCACTTCGGCAAAACCATCCATTCTGCATATGATTTCCTGAACATTAGTTTCCCGGCACGCAGAGTCTGGTTCAGGTCAGCCGTCGCAACAAGTGCATTGGCCTTGGCACCGATTGGCGCGCTCAATACTCTAAGCTATCGCCGCCCTTCAATCCGCCACTGGACCCCTTGAATGCCAGCCCCTCTTCGCCTCGCCCTCGTCTCTGACATCCACCACGGGGATGACAAGCTTACCAAACGCGGGTCTGCAGCCCTTGGCCTGTTGGAGGATTTCCTTGCCTTCGCTGGGGATTGGGGTGCGGACATGATCGTAGAATTGGGCGACCGTATCTCCGATATCGACAAAGCGACCGATGCGGTTCTGGAAAAGGACGTGGCCGCCCGTTTTGTCAACCTTAATACGCCCCATGTTCACTTAAACGGAAATCATGACGTCGCTTTTCTGGGTGAAGCGGCAAACGCTGAAACTTTGCGGCAAGAAGCCGGCAGTCACGCTGTAATGCTGAATGGCTGGCGTTTGGTTTTCTGGCAGGCGGATGCCTTCATTCCCTATCCAAACCCTTTCACAATCCGCCGATCAGACTTGGACTGGTTAGCCGAAGAGCTGCCAAAAAGTGATGCGCCTACGATAATCTTCACCCATGTACCATTGGGCGAAGGTTCTATGGTTGGGAACTATTGGTTCCAAAACAATGCGACCCATGGGGGCTACCCAAACGCTTCTGAAGCACGGGCGATCATTGAACGTCATGGCCATGTTGTCCTGTGTGTTTCTGGGCATGTGCATTGGAATTCCATGCACCGCGTCAACGCGATACCCTACGTAACAATCCAGTCCCTTTCAGAAAGCTTCACAACGAATGGCGAGGCTGCTGGAGCCTGGGCGACCATGGAATTGGATGGATCCCAGTTGCGTTGGCAAACCTATGGCCGCGATCCAATTGAAATGACTTTGCCTTTGCGCAAGCCTGAGGAATGCTGGCCGGAACCTTTACCGCCACTTCGCCACTTAAAGCGGGCATGGCGTGAGAACGCAGCATTAAGCGGCATCAAGGCGTTGGTTTTTGACCTGGACGGTGTGCTCTACCGGGATGCCGATCCGATCCCAAACGCACCTGAATTTGTTGCCTGGGCCAATGCGCAAGGTCTGGATATCGCTGCTGTCACCAACAATGCAGGCCGAACAGCGGCGGACTACGCCGCGAAGCTTGCAAAGCTTGGGTATGACATTCCAGAAAGCAAGATCATCACAGCGGGTATGGCTACGGCGCGCTGGCTGGCGAACCGAACCCCTGGTGCCCGTATACATGCACTTGGTCCCCCAGCGCTTAAAGCTGAACTTCAGGCAGCCGGGTGCGTAGAGGTTGGTGACGATGCTGATTTCGTCGTCGCCGGCATTACATATGAAATGACTGTTGGGGACTTATCGCGGGCAACGCGGCTGCTGCGAAACGGTGCCAAGCTCATCATCAGCAACCCGGATCAAACGCACCCCACCCCCAATGGCTATGCGCCAGAAGCCGGAGCAGTTCAGGCCTTCCTGGAAGCATCCGGCGGAAAGCCAGCAGCATATGTCAGCAAACCGAACGCTTTCATCTTCCAGATGGCGCTGGATCTACTGGGCACATCCGCAGAAACAACTTTGATGATCGGCGATACGCCAGAAACCGATATCCAAGGTGCCCGTGCGATGGGCATGCCTTCTGCCCTGGTCGAAACTGGCAACCCGACCGACGGAGCAGCCGACCACCCGCCGACAGTCCAAGTCGAGGACCTCGCAGAACTGCAGGTACTGCTGGCAGCGTCTCGATAGCACGCTGCATCCGACTGCCTCTCGGCCATAGATTGCCTTAGGATGGTATTTGAACTTGATAAGCAAAGGAATTGAACCGGTGAATATCGATACTGGCTCCGAAGAACTCTTGTGCGATCTGACTGATCGTGTGTTGACCGTCACGCTAAACCGACCTGCGGCCCGCAATGCCCTGTCGCCAGACCTGATGTGGGCGTTCCGTAGGGTGCTTGCTGAATATGGCAACCATCCCGATGTCGGCGGGCTCGTGGTAACCGGTGCAGGCAGTGCGTTTTCATCCGGCGGCGATGTTAAGCGCATGGCGGTTCGCAAGGACGGGGAGCAAACTGCCGAAGAAAAATTCTCAGAAATGCGCGCCCGCCACCACGAGACGGCAGGTGCGATCCGGTCACTCAGAATCCCAAGCGTGGCCGCGATCCCAGGGCCAGCCGCCGGGGCTGGTCTGGCGCTTGCGCTCTCCTGCGATATGCGCATCGCCGCAGACGGCGCCTTCATGACAACGGGTTATGCCCGCGTCGGGTTGCCAGGTGATTATGGTGCAGCGTGGTTGCTAACACGGGTCGTCGGCCCCGGTCGTGCCCGCGAACTCATGCTGACCAGTGAACGTGTGACGGCGGATCGCGCCCTCGCCATTGGCCTCGTCAACCGGGTCGCGCCCGCTGATAAGCTTATGGAGACAACGTTAGAATTGATTGCGCCGCTGGCGAATGGGCCCCGCATTGCATACGGCTATATCAAGGATAACCTGGAAGAAGCCCTCGAGATCGACCACAAGACCGCCATCGACCGGGAAGCCGAGCGGATGCTGCGATCCCAGAGCACCCATGATCACAAAGAAGCCGCACGCGCATTTGTGGAGAAGCGCGCGCCAAAATTCGAAGGGCGCTAAGGTCTGTAGGCCTCGGAGAGCCAGCGAACGGTCGAAGCCGCAGCGGGTTCTCCGCCGGGGCCATTAGTCGTCCTGGGCCGTTGGGCAATTGGCAAAGCAGAAACCAGCGGTCCTAATGCTAGCCCGCCATCGATTGAACCGTGTCCATGACGCGGAGGATGTTCTCACCCCAAAGCTTGGCTAAATCTGCTTCTTCATACCCTCGGGTGAGCAGTTCACGGGTCACATTGAAAGTTTCGTCTGCGCCGTCCCAGCCTTGGACGCCGCCACCGCCATCGAAGTCCCCAGCTAAACCAACGTGATCAATGCCCACCACCTTTACAGCATGGTCTACATGGTCGACGAACTGCGCCAAGGTGACGTCAGGATGAGCAGCCCGGATTTCTGATCGCTCTACAGCGTACTCATCCAGCAAGCTTGGCGACGCCTTTTGGAAGGCTGCACCTGAATTCAAACCTAAGCGGGTACGGAGCGCCATCAACGCCTTATCTGCCGCTGGGTCGACATCCCCAACATAGGACCGGAAGGCCACCATCTGCGCCACACCGCCAGCGTTGGCAATCGCCTGAAGCTGCGCATCGTCCAGATTGCGCGGATTATCATAAACCGCCCTGGCACCAGAATGAGACGCGATCACCGGCGCACGGGACAACTCTAGTGCCTCAAGCCCTGTCCGCCGCCCCACATGGCTTAGATCAATCATCACCCCGGCATCATTGCAGGCCGTGACCAATGCACAGCCAAGCGCAGAAAGCCCGGCGTCGTGGTTCTGATCCCCATTCGCCTTGCTTGGATTACTGCTGGCACCGAATTGGTTATGGCCAAAATGCGTGAAAGAGATGTAGCACACGCCGCGGTCAACCCACATCTGAACATCAGCCACGCTCTCGCCAAGCGGATAGGCATTCTCCATCCCGATGAGACCAACCAGCCTTCCCGAGGCGGCGACGGCCCTTACATCATCAGCGGTGCGGGCCATGCCGATCCGTTCCGGATAGCCACGGAGCATCCGCTCAATGCCGCGATATTTCTCTTCAGCAGCTTGGCGGGCCTCAACGTAACCAGCTTCGTTGAGCGGTCCCTGCCCTGTGTAGACAATAAAGAACCCGGCATCCAACCCACCCGCGCGCATGCTGGGCAGGTCAACCTGGGCACGTGTGAACCCGCCGGGATCAAGCGCTGGTGTTGCAAACCCAGGCCCAGTGTCGATATGGGTATCAATCGTCAAAAGACGGTCATGTATGGCGCGAGCCTCAGCCTCAAGCATTCATTAGCTTTCTAATTGCGTTCTAAATTTGGCCCTGCGCGCGCAGCTTCACGTTTACTCCGCCGCGACAGGTGATGCTTTATCCAACAGCGTCAACCGCCACATTTCACGGGACGAAGCCTCGTAGTCATATCCTGTTGCCGCATGGATCGTGCAGCGATTATCCCAAACGACAATATCGCCGGGCTGCCATTGCCATTTCACAGTGAAATCTGGCCCCGTCACATATGGCAACATATCCCGCCATATCTGTACGCTGTCATCCTCAACACCTTCCAGATCACACACGTCCAGAACGTCTGGCGCAATCTGCTCGTCTTTCGGCAGGATGGCGCATGTTGAGCTGTTGAGCCCATATAGTGCCGGGATGCCGCTAACAGGATGATCCAGAACGATTGGCACGCGGTTTGGCGGGTTTGCCGCCCGTTGTTCCGGCGTCAACACTGGGTATGCAGGCGAATACAGGCTGATTTTCTTGTCGTGATGCGCGACAGAACAAACGGCTTCCAAATGCGCTAGCCGCGCTTTGGTTTCATCATCTAAGCGTGCATAGGCAGTGCGTGTGTCCGCAAACAGCGTTTCGCCGCCCGCTGTCGGCGCTTGCCTGCAATGAAATACTGAACCTATGGGAGGGTTTTGACGAAACGTGGAATCCGTGTGCCATACGGGCCGGCGGGTTTCAGGGTTGTAACGAACATCGCTGTCATTCCGCAGCTGTGGGACAATCGCCAACTGCGCCGCTGGTTTCCCTGCGTCATTCTTGATGTTCCCAATCCGCAGGATCGGAAAGCCTTTGACCATTTTGTCTTCTCTGGCCGCCTGCGCCTTCGTTTCGACATCGCCAAAGACATTTGACCAAGCAACCAGTTCTGCCGGAGCAAGGTCGCGCAGATCATCGCCACGCACAGCCAAAAGCCCGCCGCGCTGGGTCCAAAGATCGTAGGCGTCACGCTGAAAGTCCTGATCTTTCAAATCACGACGCGATACGTCATTGATGATAAGGCCGAAATCACCATTAAGGGCCGACGTGCTATTCTTCATGTCGCTAAGCTCCTCCAATGTGCTTACAGGCACCCCTTGCGCCGTGAATCATTTCCCAATCCAAACCGGAGCACGCTTTTCATTGAACGCCAGGCGCGCTTCTTTGCTGTCCGCGCTATCAAAGGCAGAGGAAACAGCCTCCAGTGCCGCTTCTGGTACGTCCGAAAAGGGCATATCTTCAAGCGCATACATGAAAGCCCGCGTGCGCTTGAGCGCCAGCGGCGACAATGCCGCCAATTCACGCGCCAAGGCCAGGGTTTCATCGCGCAGGCGATCCAAAGGCACGGCACGGGTGATCAGGCCCCATTCATCAGCTTGTCGTGCGGAAATCGCTTTGCCGGTAAAAATCAGCTCAGCCGCCTTCATACGCCCAATCAGCTTCTGCAATATCCATGTATGCATGCCTGGCGGCGCGGCCAGGTTGGGCACCCCCGGATAGCCAAACGTCGCGTCATCAGAAGCAATCACCATATCGCAGCCAAAAGCCAGCGTGCAGCCCCTTCCCGTGCATCCCCGTGCACTTGGGCGATAATCGGTTTTGACAACGCCCGTGTCCGCTGAATGCTCTCAACATAATAAAGCCGCAGAAAGGCGTGCATATCGGCTGCATCAAATTGCTCAAGCCAGCGCAAGTTTACGCCAGCCGACAAGCCTTTGCCTTTGCCAGAAAGCACGATCACCCGCACATCCGGATCCTGGTCCGCCATCTCAAGTGCAGCAAAATACGCCTCGGTAATATCCCGGTCGATCAGATTAAGCGGCGGACGGTTCAGCATGATGTCCGCAACCCCATCATCGACCTCATAGAGAATATGCTGAAATGCTGATGACATGGTGTAAGCAACCTTCGCTGTTAGGGGACCGTGGTTTTTCCATGGGCCCCAAAATGTAAATCTCCTGATGAATGGATGCTCGCGCGGAATGGTCAGTTCCGCAACCGGTCACAGCTTTCGGAACCGCACCCAAACAGCAAAAGATGGCCAGCTGTCGATCACCAAAGCGCCGAAGCTAGCCCTTTCGAAGTGACGAATGCAGAGGGTTCCTAACCTTGCCGTAAATCCAGTAGGATGGTGGTCTCCTTCAGCAAGGCTCAGAATCCAATTGGCAAACCTGCCAAACGCCCTGGATTTGCCGATGTGATTTAAATCTATGCATCCCAAAAAGCGGCTTGATCATACGGCTGATGCTGGCGAAAGCGCGGGGCGGTCCCGCTTGAACACATCAGTGCTGGCTCGAATCACGAAAATGGCATTTCGCCATCAAATGCGCATGGCGATCGCCATTATCGCGACCGTTGCCGCAGCCGTGTTTCAGCTTTTTGTACCTCAATTTCTTGGCCGTGCAGTTGACCAAGCGCAGGGCCTGCTGACGGGGGCGACAGCCAACGCCGTTGATCAGAGTTTCGCCGAAGCAGCGTTGTTCACCACAGCCCTATTATTGCTAGGCGTAAGCGTACTGCGCGGCCTCGCGACAATGATGCAGAACTATCAGGGTGAGGCTGTCGGCCAGATCATTGGATATGAGCTCCGCCTCGCCTATTACCAGAAGCTGCAAAGTCTCAGCTTTTCGTGGCGAGACCGGGTGCATAGCGGTGATCTCATGACCCGTGGCATGTTGGATGTAGAGGGTGTGCGGCTTTGGGTCAGCACCGGCGTCTTACGCATGATCCTGCTCAGTATCTTGATTGGCGGCGGGGCGATCATCTTGATTGATATCGACCCGGCCTTAGCCGCGATTGCACTGGCGATGGTGCCCATCATCGGCGTTCGGGCGTCAATCGCGCGCCTTCGACTGCGAGATGCCTGGCTGAAGCTGCAGGAGGAAATGTCCCTCCTCACACGCGCCATGGAAGAAAATTTGGCGGGCATCCGCGTTGTCCGGGCTTTCGCTGCTGAAGCATTCGAGATGGCGCGCTTCGAGGTTATCTCTGAACGGGCGCGTAAGATCTCAGCACGACGTATTGGGCTGTTTGTCAGTAGCACCACCCAAATGACGTTCGTCTACTTCCTAGTGATAGGCTTGGTCCTGTGGCTCGGCGGGCAAAAGGTTCTGGCGGGAACGATGACGCTGGGGCAACTCACCGAATTTCTGACGTTCATGCTGATATTGCAAATGCCGGTTCGGCAGATTGGCTGGATGATAAATTCCATCGCGCGCGCCTCAACCTGTGGCGGGCGGTTATTCGCTGTGCTTGACCTCGAACCCTCCATTGCAAATGCACCAAACGCGAAACCATTGGCGATAACGAATGGCGTTATCAAGTTTGAGAATGTTTCGTTTGGCTATGTGGGCCAAGGCCAGGATCATCCGACACTATCTGGCATCAGCTTCGAGGCCCGTCCGGGGCAAATGATTGGTATTGTCGGGCCTCCGGGCAGCGGTAAAAGCACAATCGCAAGCTTGCTTGGGCGCTATTACGACGCCAGCAGTGGGCGCATTACAATTGACGGCCAGGATATCAGGGATGTCACGCTCGCATCGCTGAGATCAGCAGTCGCCATTGTTCAACAACAGCCGTTCCTATTCACGTCTAGCCTGGATCATAATATTGCTTATGGCGCGCCGTCGTCCGACCGCGCGAGCATTGAACGCTCTGCAAATGCGTCCCAATTACACGACTATATCAAGAGGCTGCCGGAAGGCTACGGCACGCTGGTGGGCGAACGTGGCGTGTCCTTGTCAGGAGGCCAGCGGCAACGGCTCGCCATTGCACGCAGCATTCTGCCGGAGAGCCAGGTGCTGGTCTTTGACGACTCAACCGCCGCCATTGACGCCGCCACAGAGCAACGCATCCGCCATGCTATCCAGGCAATCGTCGCGGAACGCACGATCATCATTATCGCCCATCGACTGACCTCACTCATGCATGCGAACGAGATATTGTTCTTGGAAGAAGGCCGTATCCTTGAACGAGGCAGTCATGCGGAGCTTATCGCGCTGGATGGCCGCTACGCCGCGCTCTACCGGTTACAAACCACCCAAACCGGGGACGACCCTCTACCGTCGGAGGCGCTCCAATGAGCCAGCCGCCGAAATCAACGGATGAACCTAAGCCGCAGTTCGCTGTCGTCGGGTCTCAAACATCCCAGGATGAAGCCTTATTCGGTCGTGCGTTTGATAAATGGGTCGTGCGTCGGTTCCTGACCTTCCTAACGCCATACCGACGCCGCATTGGCATTGGCATTGCTGCGATTGTTGTGTTCACGTTGATGCAACTGGCAATTCCCCTGGTGGTCCGCGCCGTAATTGACCGCGCCCTCGCGGGTCCAGAAGCGGGCCTAGCGTTGCTGCAGATCATTTGCGGCGTATTTCTGGTCATCGTAGTTCTGAGTTATGCCGCGAACCACATCATGGAAATTGTCGTTGGTAAGGTCGCCCAAGAGCTTCTGTTTGACTTAAGGCGAGCGATGTATGCCCATCTACAGAAGGTCTCCCTTACCTTTATGGATAAGACGGAAACCGGGCGACTGATGTCACGCTTGCAAGGCGACGTTGGCGCGCTGCAGGAATTCCTGGAATCATCAATCTTTGCGATTGGTGATCTGTTGCTGCTGATCGGCATTATCGTCGTCACGCTCAGCTTAGACCCGGTCCTTGGCGCTTTGACGCTCTCCGTCGTGCCAATTCTGTTCATTGTCCGCATCGTGTGGCTACCGCTCGCACGCCGCGCCTTCATGCGCGCCCGGGAGACCCAGAGTGCAACGAACGCAGCCTTGGCGGAAACTGTGCACGGCGTGCGCACCATCCAGGAACTTCGCCGCGAAGACGTAAACCTTCGCCTGTTCGATGAGAAAGCCCACGATAACCTGCGTGCCCAGCTCTCCGCCTCGAAATACACCAACATCATGGTGCCCATCGTCGATACGCTTTCGGGTGCAGCGATGGCGATTGTCATCATTGTTGGTGGCGGATTGGTCTTAGAAGATGCGCTCGACGTTGGCGTGATGATTGCCTTCCTGTTTTACGTGCAACGCTTCTTTGATCCCATCCGCTCCCTCACGCTGCAATACAGCGTCATGCAACGGGCCATGGCTGCAGGACAGCGCATCTTTGAAGTTCTGGATGTGGAGATTGATGTCGCGGATGCGCCTAAGGCAGAAGTGCTTGGGGACATCAATGGTGCTGTTGAATTACGCAACGTCACTTTCGGTTATGTCAAAGACCAACCCATCCTAAAAAACGTCAGTTTCAAAGCGGCACCCGGCGAAACCATTGCCTTGGTCGGGGCTACGGGGTCTGGCAAAACCAGCATCGCCGCACTCGTCCACCGCTTCTATGATGTTTGGGACGGAGCAGTGCTTATTGGCGGGCGCGATGTTCGTGATGTCACGCAGGACTCCTTAGCGCGCAATGTTGGAATGGTCTTACAGGACCCATTCCTATTTTCAGGCACTGTCTTTGAGAACATCCGCTATTCCACGACCAACGCCAGCCATGCAGATGTCATTGACGCCGCCAAAGCCGTAGGCCTGCACGCGCTCATCGAAGCCATGCCGGATGGGTATGACACGATGCTAGAGGAAGGCGGCGGCGGCCTGTCCCTTGGTCAACGGCAATTGGTGAGCTTTGCCCGTGCCCTTGTCGCCGATACGCGCATTTTGATCCTTGATGAGGCGACCGCGAATATCGACAGCTACACAGAGCGCCAAATCCAGGTTGCTCTGGCGAAACTTCTGCAGGGCCGCACGGCAATCGTCATCGCCCACCGCTTGGCCACCATCCGTGGGGCGGACCGGATCATCGTCTTACAGGCCGGCGAGGTGATCGAAAACGGCGACCACGATACGCTCATGGCCAGAGGCGGGCATTACAGCCAGCTCTATAGTTTGAACTTCGCATCATTCGATGATGCTTAGCTGGCACAGGCGGTTCCTGCAGGCAGTTTCTTCTGAAAGCTAGAAAAGTCCAACGGTTTCACCGTCGTCCCCGATATTGATTGCCTCCGCCGCAGGGGTGCGCGGCAGGCCAGGCATGGTCATGATGTCGCCGCAGATGACGACGACGAAACCGGCACCAGCGGACAAGCGTATGTCACGGACCGGAATCTCATAACCCGTTGGCGCACCTTTAAGCGATGGATCACCTGAGAAGCTGTATTGTGTCTTCGCCATGCAGACAGGCAAATTACCGTAGCCCCTGTCCTGTAGTGTCTGAAGACGCGTCTTTGCACTGCTTGAGATGTCAACGCCGTCAGCGCGATATATCTCGCTCGCAACAGTTTCGATCTTCTCCAGTAACGGCCTCTCAGGGGCATAGATTGGCTTGAATTCAGCTTTTCCACTGTCAGCTGCTTCAGACACCAATCGCGCCAGACTCTCCGCCCCCGCCCCGCCATCAGCCCAATGGGTACAAACCGCCACGGGCTGGCGGCGGTTGAGGCAGTATTTACGGATCGCATCCAACTCTGCATCCGTGTCCAGCGTAAACCGGTTGATTGCGACCACCGCTGGCACGCCAAACTTAGCCATATTGTCCAGATGCCGACCAAGATTGGCGAGGCCAGCCTCCACCGCCCCAACATTCTCTGCATTCAAATCAGCGCGCTGAACCCCACCATGGAATTTGAGCGCTCTTGCCGTTGCAACAACGACGACCGCATCAGGAGCGAGGCCAGATGACGGGCACTTGATATCCAGGAACTTCTCCGCCCCCAGATCAGCGCCAAATCCAGCTTCCGTTACGACGTAGTCTCCCAGCCCTAAGGCTGTTTTCGTTGCTACGACGCTATTGCACCCATGGGCAATGTTAGCGAACGGTCCGCCATGGACAAAAGCCGGTGTCCCTTCAAGTGATTGCGCCAGGTTGGGTGCCATTGCGTCCTTCATCAGAACTGTCATGGCACCGTCTGCATTCAAATCAGCAGCCGTCACAGGTTGGCGATCACCGGTCTCACCGACAACAATCCGGGCGAACCGTGCCTGCATGTCATCAAGATGATTCGCAAGGCAAAGGATAGCCATCACTTCTGATGCAACGGTTATGTCGTAACCGGTTTCCCGCGGAAAACCATTCGCGACACCACCTAGGTTTGCAACGATGCCGCGCAGAGCACGGTCATTCATATCAACGACCCTGCGCCAAGCAATCCGGCGCGCATCCAATCCCAGTTTGTTGCCCCAATAAATGTGATTATCCAGCATCGCCGCTAGCAAATTATGGGCGGTCGATATCGCATGCATATCGCCAGTGAAATGCAGATTGATCGATTGCATTGGAATGACCTGGGCATATCCCCCCCCTGCAGCCCCGCCTTTTTGGCCAAAACATGGGCCAAGACTTGGTTCGCGCAGGCAAATGAGTGCGTTCTTGCCAATGCGACGCAAGCCATCCCCAAGCCCAATGGTGGTTGTGGTTTTGCCTTCGCCAGCCGGCGTCGGCGTCATCGCAGTAACCAGGATTAATTTGCCGCGCGTATTTTCCGCGACCTCTTTGGTCCAATCCAGGTCCAGCTTCGCCTTGTCGCGTCCATAGGGCAGAAGCGCTGAGTCGGGCGCGCCAATCTTTTCGGCGATGGCCTGAATTGGCTCCCCCGCGGTTGCGCGGGCGATTTCAATGTCTGACAGCTGATTCATCTTTGGCGACTCCAGTACGAGTAGACGCCAAGTTTGTCGGACATGCGCTTCAATCGTGCAAGGCGAATATTAGCCCACATTTCCCATATGAGATTTAGCTTGGCGGTGCCGCGAGGCGTGATAATCTTTCCGTATTAATGAGTTAGATTTTGCAGGGTGGAAGTTTGGCAACGGACGCGACGGGTGAAGCGGAAACGGGGCCTTTGCGGCTT